>JAIXVI010000090.1 GCA_027483065.1 Planctomycetaceae bacterium | reverse complement strand
TTGTGGTGCCGCCTGCAAAGAAGCTGTCGGTGCTGCTCGTGTCGAACGGCGATGCGTTTCTCCTGCGCACCGTGCTTGAGGCACTTCCAGTCGAGCGTTTCGCCACGATGACCCTCGGCGAGTTTGAAGCCGCGACGGCGCAAGGGAAGCCGAGCGGATACGACGTCGTTGTCTTCGATGGAGTCGCGCCCGCAGCGCTCTCGCCAGGGTCGTATCTCGCGGTCGGCGCCGTGCCGCCGATCGACGGGCTTACGCAATTCGGCTCGCACGAAGGCGTGTACCCGCGCATCGCGCGCGAAGAACATCCGCTCTTTCGCGCGGCATCGATCGACGAACTCTTCGTTTCGAAACTCGTGGCGGTGCAAGCCTCGAAGAACTTCGAGGTCGTCGCCGAGTGTGCGGAAGGCCCGATGATTCTCACGCTCGATCGAAGCGATCTGCATCTCGTCTATCTCGCATTCGATCCGCTCGATTCGAATTGGCCGTTTCAGCGTTCGTTCGTCAACTTCGTTGCGAACGCTGTAGAACACCTCGGCCGCGCTGGCGAATCACTCACGGGTCGAGCGTTGACGCCCGGTGAAGCGATTTCGATGCGGCTTCCCGCGGGTGCACGCAATGGCGAGGTTGAAACGCCTGATGGGCGCAAGTTCGCCTGCACCATCGACCCTGACGGACAATTGACGTGGGGGCCTGTCCAACTTGCGGGGCTGCATCGCATTCGCTTTACGCCCGCGAGTGGCGAGGGCGTGGAAATGCGCTTGGTCGCGGTGAACATCGCGAACGCCGACGAAGCGCGCATTGCGCCGCGCAGTGAACTCGCAATTGGCACGCAAACCGTACAGGGCGTTTCCGTCGGCGACAGCCGCCGCGGCGCGCTCTGGCCGTGGGTGCTCGCGCTTGGACTCGTGATCGTGCTCCTCGAGTGGTGGAGCTATCAACGGCAAGTGCGGGTGTGATTTCGCCGCGCGTGTGCTGACCGCCGCGCGTGTGCTGACCGCCGCGCGTGTGCTGACCGCCGCGCGTGTGGAGGGACACGCTGCGCCTGCCGCGCCGTGCGCGGAACTCACGCCTTTGAAACAGCGGACCCCGCAGCGATTTCCTTCAAGACCTCTTCGTCGATCCCGAGGTACTCACGCATGTGCTGGTCGTAGATCTCTTGATCGCGGTCGCGCGTGAAATCGAGTCGGAGTTCGTTGATGACCTTGGTGCCTTGGCCAATCCACTGACGCCATGTTTCAGCCGAGATGTTCTCGCCGATCCACGCGCCCACCGATCCACGAATCGGCGGCGATGGGAGTTTCGTTCCTGGGCGCCCCGTGCGTCGACAGACGAACGCACCCGCGTCGCGGAGGCGATCAGCCGTTTCCGCCTCTTCTGCGAGCAACGGCGCGTGGCGGCCGATCGACTCGAGCAACTTCGCAATTGCTTGCTGCGGAAGGCGATCGCCCTTCGATGCCGCGACGTGGAAACCCTTCTCTAGGAACACAACGGCCTTGTCTTCCCAGCCGGCCTTGATCATCGCTTCGCCGCCGAGTTGATACGCCTTGCTCATTTCCGCATTCACGGCGACGCAACGTTCGAAACTCGTGGCGCTTTCCGCGAAGCGGCCCGTCTGCAGGTACGCATTGCCGAGGCTGAAGTGCGCCATCTCGTTGCTTGGGTCGGCCGAAGCCATCTTCTCAAACTGTGCAATGCGGTCAGCGTTCATCGGGACTCCATTTTCAGCTCGATTGGTTCAACCCAGCGCGGCGAAGGGGCGGAGTGTAGGCGATGGAGTCGTTTCGCAGTTGCGCACGAATCGCGCGGCGGAATTCTTGCTCCTTCGTGACGAGCGTTTCCGCGCGCCGCTCACGCATATCCGAGTCGGTCGAGATCATCCTCATCGAGACCGAAATGGTGGCCGATTTCATGCAGCACAGTGATCCGAATCTCTTCGCGAATCCGTGCCTCGCCGCCAAACGCGCCTTCTTCGTCTTCGCCTTCCTCCCAGCCGCCGGCCATGTCGACGACGCCTTCGCGAAAGACGTGAATCACTTCGGAGTGCTCTGGGCGCTCAACCGAACGCTCGGTGAGCGGAATGCCCGAGTGAAGTCCGCAAAGGAGTTCTTCCTCATCGATGCCAAGCTCGGCGAGGATCTCCGGCGAGGGACGATCCTCCAAGATGATCGGGCACTCTTCAAGCATCTGCTGCACGGGCTCGGGAAGGTTCGCGAGAACCTCTTCGAACAAGGCATCGAAGCGCTCGCGCTCGCGTCGTCGCATCTCAGGCTCCCGCCATGCCGATGAGTTCGCCGACCGAGCGGCAACCTTGACGGCTCACCCACGCGTCGAGTCCGTCGACCACACGAACGGGCGAACGAGGATCGATGAAGAGTGCGGTGCCCATCGCAACGGCCGTCGCGCCCGCCAAGATGAATTCCGCAGCATCGCGCCAATTCGAGCAGCCACCCAGCGCGATCACAGGGACGTTCGCCTCGCGCGCGACCGATCGATAGACGTCGTACACCATGCGCACCACGATCGGATGAATGCCGGGGCCCGACAGTCCGCCTCGACCGCGCGAGAGACGGAACGCGCGCGACTCGACATCGATCGCCATAGCGCTGAACGTGTTGGCGACGACCAACGCCTGTGCGCCGCCGTCGATGGCCGCACGCGCCATCGCGACGATGTCGCCGACGTTCGGCGAGAGTTTGACGAAGAGCGGCTTTCGTCGCACGCAGGGTTTCACTTCCGCCATCAGCGCGCGCAGCGCTTGCGGATGTTCGCCAAACTGCAAGCCGTCGGAGGTGTTTGGGCAACTGACGTTGAGTTCGACCGCAGCGAGGTCGGGCGCTGCATCAAACGCGCTCGCCACTGCGACGTACTCTGCGGTTGAGTGTCCCGCGACGGAACCAAAGAGTCGGCATGGCAGCCCGCGCGCGGTCGGCAACTTCTCTGCCACGAAGCGATCAAGGCCGACGTTCGCGAGGCCGATCGCGTTCAGCATTCCCGCAGGGCTATCGATGATGCGCCACGGCGCGTTGCCTTCGCGCGGCTCGGCGGTGATCGATTTCGTGGTGATTGCACCGATGCGATCGAGGCGAATCGCGTCCGCCATCTCGTGCACATACCCACAGGTTCCTGCCGCGAGCACGACGGGGTTTGCGAGTTCGATGCCTGCGAGGCTGGTGCGTAGATCGGCCAAGGGGCGCGGATCGTAGCGAAACGAATGGCCCATCGACCACCCGAGATCGAGCGTGACCGCTCACAAGACAAACCACGTCGTTGACCTTCCAATGCCGTGTCGGCGCGCACGCAACACTTCAAACAAACAGGGACTGCCCGAAGGCAGTCCCTGCAGTTTGCTTCATAGATGTGTCACGCGCCGGGGAGGCAAACCCGACGCTGGTGGGCACAGTGCTCTCTTACTTATGGGCAAGAACCCCACGAGCTCAACATCGTGGCGAGGTCGCTTGCCGCAACAACACCGTCACCGTCGAGGTCGTTCTTCGGGCTACCCCACGAGCTGAGGAGCGTCGCCAAGTCAGCCGCGTCGATCGCGCCGTCACCGTTGAGGTCGGCGGGGCAAGCAGGGGCCGAGACGCACTCCGTGACCGAGATCGAGAACTCGTCGAGACCAGCTTCGGTCACCGAGTTGTTCGGATTGTCGGTCGCGATCATGCGAACGCTCACGGTGCCAGTCAGCGGCACGAAGGAAGCGATGTTGTACGTCTTGACCGCCCACTGGAGGTTCGCGCTGATTTCTTCCATGAGCACCCACGCGCCGCCGTTCGAGACTTCGATGCGGAGGCGATCAGCCTGCGTCGGAGCCGTCGTCGTGTCGTCGCAGTAGTACCAAACCGCCATCGAGACTTGCGCGCCGCTGAAAGCGGAGAGGTTGTACGCGGGCGAGGTCAGGGTGACTGGGCCACCATCGAGGTCTTGCGACGATGCCACGCCACCAGCGGCGCCGATGGCCGTCACGTAGCACTTGGTGCCCGAACCCGGGGTTGCGTCGGCCGCTGGTGCGGCTGGTACGCCTGCGTTCGCAGTACCGACCGGAACGCCGAGCGCCCACGCACCCGCGGTCACAGAGGCATCCGCAGCGGCAGTCCAACCCGTGACAGTACCTTCGAAGCTCTCAGCAACGATGGTCGTGACGCCAGTCTGGACAGGGCCAGTGAAGAAGAGCGAAGGAGCGGTTGCCGGATCGAAGGTCGGTCCGCCGTTCGAGAGCGTCGCGCTGATGTAGTAGCGCACGTCATCGCCGCAGTTCAGGTCGGGGAAGGTCGCGAGGTATGCGTTGGTACCGGTCGACGACATCGCGTAGGCCGTGTAGTTCGCGCCGCCGTTGACCGAGACGTTCAACTTCGCGGTGCCAGCCACGACCGAACCGCCACCTTGAATCGTGACGTTCACGGGGAACGACGCGGTGGTGTCGGGGTTGAAGCTCGTTGGGCGACCCGATGGATACGAGAAGGAGAGCGAAACCGGTGGACGGTTCATGTAGACATCGATGCCGCCGCAGCGACCAATCACCATGTCTTGCCAGCCGTTACCGTCGATGTCGAAGGTCGCGATGTCAAAGACCGACGAGATGGCCGCGGTCGGGAGAATCGTGCTCTGGTTCGAGAGCATCGTGCCGCCGACAACACCCGTGTTGCGATAGATCTTGGTAGTACGGCCAGACGACGGGCAGAAGGGGCCGAGGTCAGCGTCAACGTCACACACGATGACGTCCCTCAGACCATCGTTGTCGAGGTCGACGATGCGAACCGCGTTCCCGAACTCCGCGGGGCTAGCCGAGATGGTGTACGAAGTGAAGTTCGCAAAGCCATCGGTGCCGTTGCCGGTGTTGATGAGGATCTTATCTTGGCCGTCGTCAACGATGACGAGGTCGAGGCGACCGTCATTGTTGAGGTCACCAACGTCGAGGTTGTACGGCGCGCCGGCGACCGCTTGATCGGGGCCGTCGAAGGAGTTTCCGAGGCCGTCAGCCTTCGAGTACATCGTGGCGACGTCTTGACCGCCCGTGAGCGTGTTGATGCGCACGATGTCGAGCTTGCCGTCGTTGTTGAGGTCGGCCGCTGCCGCCGCGTTGCCGAACGCCGACGCGAGCTGCGTTGACGTCATACGCGTTGTCATCGTGTCGACGAAGTGACCAGGATTTGCCGCACCCAAGTTGTAGAGCAACTTGTTGTTGAAGTCGTTCGAGGCGGTTTCACCTGGGCTTTGCTGGCACTCGCCCGCGTCGTTCGTATCGCCGTCGGCGTTCAAGTCGATGCAAATCGTGCCGCTTGTTTCAGGCGTGTCGTAGTCGGTGTAGAAGAGGTCGACGTAGCCGTCGCCGTTGTAGTCGCCAACCGCGAGATCGCAGAAGCGGGGATTCGCGGCGGTGCCGTTCATCGCGAAGAGTTGCGGGATGCGCGCATCTTCAAAGCGGAAGCCACGCCAGTTGCCGTTCGCGTCGTCGCCGAGGTTCTTGTACACGCGCGGCTGGCCGAGCATCGTGGAGACGTGGTCACTCATCGTCGTCGCGGTGACGAGATCAAGCCAACCGTCGTTGTCGACGTCGACAACCTTGACGTCGCGGTCGTTGGCGGCGTCGAGCATGCCTTGGCTGCCGGCGGCGTCCGACGAAGTGCCGTACTCCGCGGTGCGGTCAACAAGCACGCCGTTCTCGTTCATGAAGAGAATGTCGCGGAAGCCACCTTGGATCGAGCCCGGGAACTTGCGCATGCACGCGAGGTCGAGGTCGCCGTCTTGGTCGAAGTCACCCCAACCGAAGTCCTTCTCGAGGTTGTCGTTGACAACGAGCCCCGAGATCGCCACGAGGCGCGTCGCGGTTTCGTTGACGTAGTTGACGAACTGCGCGGAGGCAGACGTCGCGATGAACGCTGAGGCGCCGATTCCGAGGAATGCGGTCTTGGCGAAGGTCGAGAGAGGTCGCATGCGTTGAATACTCCGGTTTCCGGGAGGAGAGATCTGATTTTGGTTCGAGATATGGGTGTGCAGTTTTGAGCGCTTGAGAGTCGGCGTGCACCGAACTCAAGTGGACCTTACTGGCACGGCCCCCAGTTGCTCAGCACGATCGCGAGATCGCTCGCGCCCGTGAAGCCGTCGCCGTCAAGGTCGAAGCCGCTGCCGCCCCAACCACCAAGCAGTGTCGCGAGGTCGCCCGCGGCGACAAGGCCGTCGCCGTCGAAGTCACCGACGCACGCAGTGCAATCGTCCGGCACGCCGTCGAGGTTCTTGTCGGGTGAGCCGTTGAAGATCTCCACGAGATCCACGGTTCCGTCGTTGTCGCAGTCGAGGTTCACATCGAGGCCGTCGCGTGCGGCAGCGAGGAGGAAGCCCTCGATGTCGGTCGCGTTGATCGAGCTGTTGCTGTCGATGTCGCCGATCGCGCAGGGGCTGTCGGCATTGAAGGTGACGCCTTGGCAATCGACGAAGACCGCGAAGTCGTCCATGGTGATGTTGCGGTCACCATCGATATCAAACTCATCGCGACCGAGCGAATCAAGGAACGCGATCAACTTGTTCTTGTCCGACGCGCTGAGCGCTGCAAACGCCGCGGCCGACGCAGCACCTTCGCCGATTGGCCCGTGCGCATTGATCGCGATGGTCACGCGATCGGCGAACGTTCCGCCGCCCGCCGCGCCGTTGTGCAACATCGGATCGCGCGTGCGCAAGTTCCACAAGGTCGGCGTGCGCATTTCAAGTTCGTTTGCATCGCCTTCTTGGACGCCGTCACCGAGCGTGCCCATGTCGTGCACGAGGAAGTCGGAGTACGGGCGAATCGCCTTGTTGCGAATCGCAGCCTCGAGGGTCGGCGAGCTCGATGTCGTCCAATCGCGCACGTGGCACGCGTTGCAGCCGATGGCATTGAAGATCACTTCGCCCGACATGCCGGCGCGCGGCATTTGCGGCGGCTCAGAGAGGTAGCGTTGGAAGTGGGTGACACGCTCGATGAACGTGAAGCCCGACGCATCTGGCACGTCTTCGGGATCAGCGACCGTATCGCAAGACGCAAGCATGGCGGCGTCGCCGTTCGGCGCATTCTCGTGGGGGATCAGTGCGTTCGTGATGCCCATTTCCATCGCGGTTGCGTCGCCAGAAAAGCTCAGCACGGTCGCGATTTGCGACTTCCAGCCGAAGCGGCCAGCGCGAAGCGGGCTCGATGGCGAAGACTCAAGCGGAAGCACCCAGTGCACGCGGCCGGAGATGCCGTCGCCGTTGGCGTCGGTTGGATCTTCGTTCGCCGCGATCGCCGCGTCGGGGATCGCTTCGATGAGACCAAATGCCATCGATGAGTTCGTCATACGAACCGCAGTGACCGTTGCTTCGGCGGGAATCGTTTCGCGACAAGGGTCGCTGATCGCGAGCGACTGGAGAAGCGAGCCACCCAGTTCCTCGAGCGGGAAGAACTCACCCTTTTCTTCCATGCCGAAGCGCGTCACCGAGATCGAACCCCAACCACCAACGGGGTTCGAGTGGCAGCTCTGGCAATTCGACTTGTTGAAGATCGGTCCGAGGCCGGTCGCGTTCCCGAACGGCGTGACGTACGACACGCGGCCCGCGGTCCAACGCGCGAGTTGAACCTTCGAGAGCCCTTGCAGCGGATCGCCGGCCTTTGGTTGAAGCGTGACGCCGCCCGCGAGCGCGCTTGCTGCGAAGGACGCGGTGAGTGACGCGACAGCGAGTCCCGCGAGGATGCGCTTGCGTTGGTTCGTCGGATACCCGTTGGAATGCAGGGAGGGTGTTTGCATGTGGGGCTTCTCGTGTCTTCAGATCTTTGGATCGTGTCTTGCGAGCTTGTCTTGCGATCTCGTCTTGCGATCTCGTCTTGCGATCTCGTCTTGCGATCGGGCTCTCAACTGTGTGCCTGGCTCTGCGGCACTGAACTCGTTTGGTCTTTGCTGCGGATCTTCGCGGCCGATCTCTGCAGTCGCGTTGGGCGCGGGTATACGTCACACATTGGGCAAAGGAGGCAACGAACTCTGGGATTGCCTTCTTCGCGTTGCTGGGGTTTGGTCAAGTTATCGGGGGACTCGGGCGAAGGAAATCGAATTTGAGGGATCCGAGAGAATTGACCGGAATATGGCGTTTGCGCAAATCTCTCGGACTACTGGACTTCGGAAGTCGAGCCCGTTTCGCGACCTGACGATGCTCGCCGCCCGGAACCCTGGCACTCGAGCGAGTCAGGGAGGGGAGCCAGAATCTTGGTCATAGACCTTTTTCGTGGTTCTTCCGCGCGCCCGTGGTCAGCCCGGCGGGGTTTCCGCTCGCGCACTTGCCGGGTCCGCGCCGATAGGGCGCGGCGCGAGATGCGCCTCAATGCCCGGTTCGACAGGGAGTTGAATAGGCAGTTGAATGAGGAGTTGAACAAGGAGTTGAATCCCGTGCGTGGGAACCTGAATCCCGTCGGTGGGCCGTCCGGATAGGCTCGTGGCTCCCGCGCCCGCCTTGGTGAGTGTGTCTCGAGCACTCTGATGCATCAAAGTCGAACCGTTCATCGCGCCTCACCGCCCAACCGCATTGTTCCAGCCAACCCCGTTTGGACCGGGGAGCAATGCGCCGTGATCTGCGCAGTTTCTGTGTTCCTCTTCGGAAGCCCTGCGGAGGCCCGTACTGTTCAGGTCGTCCCGGAGGGCGTTCCCTCCGTGAAGCCGCAAGACGCGACGGTGCCGCCATCGCAGCCCGCCTCGCCTGCCTTTCCCGACGATGCGCGCCTCGACACCGCGCTCCGCATGCTCGGCAAAGGCGCGCTCGATGGTGCGCGCCAAACCGCGCAAACCGTCTTGAAGGCGAAGCCCGACTGTGATCGCGCGGCAGCGATTGAGGGCATCGTGCTGAACAAGATGAAGCGGTACGAGGAAGCGAAGCCGCTCCTTGAGCGCGCGCGTGATTCGAAGCAACCGTTCCCAGAGCAGAAGCACGCCGCGCACTTTCTTGGGTGGTGTCACTACCACCTCGGCGAATTGAGTGCCGCGCAGACAGCGTTTGAGTTGCACTTGGCGGTGGTGCCGAACGAACCGGATTCGACGTTCGGCCTCGGGCTTGTGGCGCTTGGCGAAGATCGACTCGACGACGCAGATCGATACTTCGCGAAGGCGCTCGAAGGATTCTCCAAGCCGCGTGATTCTGCGGTGGATCGCGCACGCGTCCTCACACGGATGGCAGACGTCGCGCTTCGTCGCGACGATCCAGCGGCGGCAGAAGCGCTGTTGCGTCGTGCGATTGAAGCGAGTCCGGTGCAGCACGAGACGTGGTCGAAACTCGCGCGCGTCTGCGACCGATTGGGGAAGGTGCAGGAGGCCGACGCCGCACGCGCGAACGCGGATCGCATTCTGACGGCGCTCGGCAGGAAGCCTACGAGCGATGCGGTACCGACACCGACACCGACACCCACACCAAACGGTTCAACGAACACGGCCGGCGAGCCGAAGTCGGCGCCGAGCGACGCACCCGAGCGGCAAGCGCCACTTCCTCCGAAAGCACGATGATGAGAGACGGCGAGACGGAGAGACGGAGAGACTCTTGAGCAGATTCATCATGAGCGCACGACCGAAGTTTCATCGTTCTCTCGCAGTTTCGGCCTCGTTCGCACGGGCCTCGTTCGCACGTGCCTCGTTCGCACGTGCCTCGTTCGCATGCGCGTCACTCGGGTTCGCAAGCGTCGGCAACGCGTCCACTCCGCCAAGCGACGATTCGAAAAGCGCAATCCGCTTCACCGACGTGACGGCGACAAGCGGCATCGCGTTCACTCCAACGAGTGGCTCCTCGCCTTCGAGTGTGGTGCTTGAGGTCAAGGGCGGTGGCCTTGCGGTCATCGATTTCGACGGCGATGGCGACCTTGATCTGTTCGTGCCAAACGGGGCAACGCTCGAGAATCCAGAGGCAGGTCCGGGCGCGCGACTCTTTCGAAACGACGGAGCGATGCGCTTCACCGATGTGACGGCAGCGAGCGGCATCACGCATCGTCGATGGAGTTTCGGCGCGACCGTTGGTGATGTGGACGCTGATGGGCGCGATGATCTTTACATCGCGTGCTTCGGTCCGGATGTTCTTCTGCGCAATCGTGGTGATGGCACGTTTGAAGACGTCACCGCGCGCGCAGGCCTCGGTGACCCTGCATGGGGCACAAGCGCCGCATTCGCCGACATCGATCTCGATGGCGACCTTGATCTCTACGTTGCCAATTACCTCGACTTCGATCCAACAAAGCCGCTACCGCCGGCGTCCTTCAAAGGGATGCCCGTCATTGCAGGGCCGCGCGGCTACGCGCCAGCGCATGATTCGATCTACGAGAATCGCGGCGATGGCACGTTCATCGATCGCAGCGCAACGAGCGGAATTCGTGCGGTGAAGCCTGGATTCGGCCTCAATCTCGCGATGCTCGACTTCACCGGCGATGGCAAGCCAGACATCTATGTCGGCAACGATTCGCAGGCGAACAATCTGTTCATCCCCACCGAACCGTGGCAATTCAACGACATCGGTCTTCGATCAGGAATCGCCGTGAATGGGGAAGGTTTGGAGCAAGCCACGATGGGCGTTGCTATCGCCGATGTGGATGGCAACGGTCGGCCCGACGTCTTCACGACGAATTTCTCGAGCGACGTCAACACGCTGCATCTCAATCTCGACGGTCGAAACTTCGACGATCGAACAAATCAGTTTGGCCTCGGCGCGCCGAGTCGTCCGCTTGTCGGTTGGGGCGCAGGCTTCTACGACTTCGATCATGACGGTGACGAAGATCTCCTCGTCGTCAACGGCCACGTCTATCCGCAGGCCACGAAAGCCTCGATGGACTCGGAGTACGCGCAGCGACCACTCTTGATGGAACGTCGGGGAGCGCGATTCGTGCCGCTCGCAGAGGCGGGTGCGTGGAAACTCGAGCCGCATGTCGACCGTACCGTGGTGTTTGCCGACTTCGACCTCGACGGCGACATCGATTTCATCATCGCTGGCTTGTACGAGCCGCTTCGCGTGGTTCGCAATGATCACTGCGCGAGGACTGAAGTTGCAGGCGCGACTTCATGCGACGACTGGCTTGTTGTTCTTCCGCGCGACACGCGGCCGGGTGTTGGAAATCGAAACGCCATCGGCGCGGAGATTCGCGTGACATGCGATGGAAAAACGCAGCGTCGATGGATCGTCGGCAGCGGTCCGTTTCAATCGAACGTCGCGCCTGAGGCGCACTTTGGTCTTGGAAACAAGGCTCTCGAAGCCGGCACCGGACAAATCGACGTCGAAGTGATTTTCCCTGATGGGACAACCATCACGAAGAAAGCGGTCGCGCGCGGAAGCCGCGTCGTGATTGATCGTGCAAATTCGTGATGTTTGATGCACGATGGCTACGCGCGCAGCGCCAAAGCGCGGACTTCACGCGACAGCGTCTCAAACCTCGATCGCAAGAATCGTGAACCGCTTCGCGCCGCGGGGAAGATCGACGCGAATCGTCTCGCCAACGCGCGCCTTCATGAGCGACACACCCATCGGGCTTGTCGTCGTCACTTCGACGTAGTCCAAGTCGAAACGACCAGTTGCTTGTCCAACCAAGCGATAGAGATCATCGTCGCCGCGATCTTCGTCCTTCAGACGAACGATCGCGCCCACGAAGACCATGTCTTGCGGCAGCGCGCTGAAATCCGCAACCTGCGCGCGCGAGAGGCGCTCTTCGAGTTCCTTGATCTTCGCGTCGTTCATCGCCTTGTCTTCGCGAGACGCGTGGTACTCCGCGTTTTCACGGAGATCGCCGAGAGCACGCGCTTCCGCAATGCGCTGAATGAGCGCCTTGTCGTGCACCCTGAGCTCAGAGAGTTTCTCTTCGAGCATCGTCTTCTCTTCGGCGGTGATGAAATCCATAGCAAAGATCCTTCCAGCCTCACACATCAGGCAACGGTCAAAACGTGCGACGCGGGAGAGTGCTCCCGCGTCGACGCCAAGAATGTAGCGGATCGGCTTCGAAAGGTCGAATGGCCTCAAAACGCAGGCAAAAGTTGAGGAAGCACGTGTGCGTTATTCCACACTTCGCGCGGTCCGGGTGGCGCGCTCGCCGCGCAAGACGGCTGCAACACATGCGAGCGCGACGGCGACTGCGGCGTGCACTGCCGCGTGTCGAACGAGGATTGCGTCTTCGATGGTCGTATCGAGCGGTCGTGGCGCAGAGAACTCCGCGAGTGCCGCAGGCGCGCTCGCGGCGGAGAGCGCATAGGGTGTTTCAAGATCGATGTTGAAGAACACGTGCGCCGCAAGGCCGATGGTTGCAGTGAAAATCGGCGGGCCGAGCGCAATCACAACGAGCACAAACATCGCGAGTGTGCGTGTGCGCGCACGGGTCGAGGCGGATGCGAGCGAGAGCAGGGCACCCGTCGAGACAATCGTCAGAGCAAGCATCGCATCGAGTGCGATCGTGCGGTCGAGCGACCAGGCGGTCACCAGTCGAAGTGGCCAAAGCACGACTTGCAGGAGCACGAGAATCGCAAGTCCATCAAAGATCGATTGCGTCAGTGGGACGCTCGAAGCGCGACCGGCGAGACGCAGCATTGGCCACGCGATGGCGATGCCGACGCCGATCGTTGCAAACAGCAGTTGGATCGATGGACCGTAACTCGAAGATTGCGCCTGCACCGGCGGTGAGAAGCCGAAGAGCGAAACCCACGCGGTGAAAATCCACAGAGCGGAGAGCACCACGAGGCCGCGCGGCACGAACAGCGGTCGTGAGGGATCCGCGAGTCCCGCTGGTTCGATTGAAGAATCCACCTCGGTGGCCATGTTTCTAGTGTACGAAGACAAACGCGCACACTGTTGCGACGAATTCCGGCAGCACGAATGCGCTTCTCTCAAGCCGCGAGCATCTAGTCACCTTGATCGAGCTGTATGCCTCGAAGGAAGTCAGCGCGACGCCGTCTCGCTCTCGATGGACTCTGTGTCGGTCGCGGCCGCAGTGCGCGTATCGGCGCGCAGCGTGACGAGATCACCGCGGAGATCAAGCGTACGTCCACCACCTGCGTCGATACGGCCGTTCGAGCGGAAGAGGTAATCGAGCGTTGCGAGCTTTGTTTCCGTTGGAACTTCTGCGACCGAGCGATCATCCGGGGCGCGACCCCACACGATGCGGCCACCATCTTGGGTGACAAGAACAAGCGCGTTTTCAGCGGTAAATCGCGTGATTTCGACGCCCGCGACCAAGTGGAACCAATCCTCGGATGCGATCGCGCGCGCGAGTTCAAGCCCCGCCGCGAGATCTGCGCCGCGCCACTGATCACCAATCGCGCCAGGCGCCGGTTCAGTTGCGCCGAGTATCGCAACATAGTGCGGGCTCGCAGGGCGATGGCCAGCCTTCCACTCCATCGGCATGAGGCGACCTTCTGGCGTCACAAGGAAGTCGAACTCGCCGTGACGAACGATCGCAAACGGCACGAGGAACTTCGCGTCGACGAGGAAACCTCCGCCATCCGCAAGGCTGATTTGCTTGATTTCATCGAACCATCCCGTCGAGAGCATGGCGTCACGCGCGCGGCTGAGCCGCGTTTGATCGATCGAGGAAAGGTCACCGACCGCGCTGCGCACACGCGACGTGACTTGCGATTGCCGCTTCTCGTCAAACCAAGCGGGCAATTCGGTGTAACTCACCGCTCCACCAACGTCACTCGCGAGCGCTTCGGTCGTCTGATCGCGCAAACGCTCGCGCAACTTTGGGACGCCCCACCAAGTCAGGCCAACAAGTCCGAGCACAAACGCCACCGACACGAACGCGGGGATGCGCGATTCTTCGCCAAGTGCACGCGTACGAAGATCTGCGAGGCGCTGGGAGAAAGTGGGGGAGTTCTTCTTGCGAGCCATTGGAAGAGGGGGTGGGTGGAGGTTCGGATGAAAGGGCGAGAGAGGGAGAATTTTCAGCGGAGCAAAGGAGAGTGTGCGGCGTGTCTGCAACGCTCGTTTCAGGTTGCAGCAACTGTGCCAGCGTTGTGTGACGAAGATTCGCCGCGTGCACGTGGCGAGCCTGACTTCGCGCGCGCCATCGCAGCGCGCACGAGTCGCGCGCAGAGTTCTGGCATATCGACGCCACGATGTCGTGATGCCATGGGCACAAGCGAGTGCGTCGTCATGCCAGGCGCCGTGTTGATTTCGAGGAACCACGCGCCACGCTCATCGACGATGAAGTCCGCGCGGGCAACGTCGCGCAGTCCGAGTGCGGTGAAGACCGCCTTCGTCGCGTTGCGCATTTCTTCCGCAATGTTTGCGGGGAGTTCTGGCGCAACGACGTATCGCGTGTCATCGCGGAAATACTTCGCTTGATAGTCGTAGAACTCGACGGCAGGCACGATTTCAATGATTGGGAGAACTTCGCCATCGACGATGCCGACGGTCATTTCACGACCCGCGATGAACTCTTCCGCCATCAGGAATTCGCGCTTTGGCTCGAGTTCTACGCGCGCGGCGTCAACTTCAGCCGCTGAGCGACAGATGCGCAGATCAACGCTCGAGCCATCGTTTGAAGGTTTGAGCACGAGTGGCGGCAGAAGATCAAGCGGCTCACCGCGACGAACTTCCCGCGAGCGCGGGGTGCGAACACCAACACTCGACGCAACTTGTTTTGTCGCGAGTTTGTGCATTGCAACGCGCGCAGGCTGCGGCTTTGGACCGACGTAACCAATGCCACGCGTCTGTGCGATCGATTCGAGAATCTCTTGCAGTGGGCCGCCTTCACCAAACGGTCCATGCACGATTGGGAAGATCACATCTGGCTTTGCCGCGAGCAATTCTTCGGCCGATGGGCAGAGAACAGTCAGAGGCACGACGTCGAACGCACCGATGGATGTCAGCGCGCGCACGATTTCCGCGCCTGACATAAGACTCACGTCACGCTCGGCATCGGGGCCACCCATGAGCACAAGCACCCGAGGCTTGCGGGATGAATCGTCGCTTGAAGTTTGCAACGTGTGCGTCGTGTGCGTCGAACTCGCGGACATCACGTTCACGGCCGTTCGCCGCGCCTCCAGAAGACAACCTCTGTTTCGAGCTCGACGCCGAACTTTGCGCGGACGGCGTCTTGCACCATCTCAACAAGTTGGCGCATGTCATCGGTGCGCGAGGGAGCCGTGATGGTTTCACCTGACTCGTTGGTAAACACCGGCTCAAACGCGAGGAAATTCCCGTGTCGCGGGCTGACAAGTGCCGCACCGACGCGCGTTCCCTTCACGCCTGCGAGGTCGATCAAACGCCCCGCGCTCTCTACGGTGCCATCTGGCATCGTTGGATTGCGGAACATGCAACCAGCGCTCGCTGCACCCATCGGCTGCGTCGATTTCTTGTACTTGAAGATCTCAAGCACGCGCTCTCGGCATGCAATCGGATCATCTTCCGTGACGCGGAACGACGCCCACACCACGATGCCCGCAGGAAGTGACGTCGTGCGATAGCCGAAGTTGATCGCTTCGCGCGGGAAAATGCGGATTTCCCCGTCCATACCGAGAATCGCCACAGCATCGACTGCGTCGCCGATCGCGCCGAACTTCCCGCCTGCGTTCATGCGAATCGCGCCGCCGACCGATGCGGGAATACCCGACATCTGCTCAAGGCCACGAACACCGCGCCTTGCGCAGTGTTGGACGAGTTTCTCCATCGAGGCGCCGCCGAATGCGCGAAGCCGCTCGACGCGTCCGTCGACGTTCCATTCCACCGCTTGAAAGAACGGCTCGTCGAGTTTGATCACAACGCCATCAACGCCGTCATCGTCCACCAAGAGATTCGCACCGCTGCCAAGGACGCGCAACGGAATGTCATCGCGGTGGCATCGACGAACAAGCGTGGTGAGCGCTTCGAGCGAGCGGGGGCGAATGAGAACATCCGCACGCCCGCCAACGCCGTACCACGTGTGCGACGCGAGTGGAGCGTCGAGCGTCCACTCGACATCAAGATCGGAGTAGAGACTCGCGGGGCTCGCCACGGTCATGCCACCGCCTCTGCGGAGCCAGAGGTGCCCGTTGCGAATTGCGGCAGAAGCGCTGCGCCCGCGCGCGTGAGTGTGGTCGATGCACCGCCGCGACGGAGGAAATCCTTCGCGATCTTGTTGACCGGGCCTGCGCCCATCGTCACGACAAGATCGCCCGGACGGCAATGAATCTCGAGGTGCTCGACGATTTCATCAAACGAGCCAATGTGCAATGCGCGCGTGCCCTTCGCTTCGAGGCGATCGACGAGGTCCTGCGCAGAGACGCGAGTCTTCTCGACTTCCGAGTCGCGCACGAAGTAGATGTGCGGCACGATCACTTCATCTGCCTGCGCGAAGCACGACGCAAATTGGTCGAGCAAGAAGCGCGTGCGGCTGTGTTGATGCGGTTCAAAGATGCAAATCAAGCGCGTCGGCTGTTCGCTTGTGCGAAGTGCCTTCAGCGTCTTCTCGCATTCCGTTGGGTGATGGCCGTAGTCATCGAAAACACGCACAGCCTTGCCTGTTCCGAGGCGACGCTCACCGAGTTCTTGGCTGCGACGATCGAGACCGCCGAACTTCTCAAGCGCGATCGCAATGTCGTCCCAATCGGCGCCGAGCCAGCTGTTGATGATCGCCGCTGCCGCGCTGTTGAGCGCGTTGTGGCTGCCTGGCATGCGATTCGTCCACGTCGCGAGCGTGTAGCCCTTCCACAGCACACCAACGCGATTCGCAGGCGCGTCGTACACCACTTGGTAATCCGCTTCCGGCGAGAAACCGAAGGTCGCGACTTCGCAGTCAAGACCCGCAGAAACTTCGCGGCGGTGCGCGCCGTCTTCGGCGATCAAGAGTTTGCCGCCGTCGGCCGCGCTTGGAAGGATCTGCGCGAAATCGCGGAAGCTCGCGATGATCTCGCCGAGGTTCGCGTAGTAGTCGAGATGGTCTTCTTCGATGTTGTTGATGAGGCCGATCGTTGGGCGGTGATGGTGGAACGAGCGGTTGAACTCGCATGCTTCACAGACGAGTACGCCCGGCTTTCCTGTCAGTGCCCCGACAGGAATCTGCGTAGCACCCGTGCGCGAGCCGCCACCGAGTTGATCACACGTCGCGCCAACGATCACACTTGGATCGAGCCCGCAAGCGATCCCAACCCACGACGTCATCGCGGTCGTTGTGCTCTTCCCGTGTGTGCCCGCGATCGATACCGCGGTGGAGCCAGCTTGCGCATCGCCGAGTGCTTCGGCGTACGTGATCGACGGGATGCCGCGCGCATTTGCGTGACGAATCTCCGCGTGATCTCCCTTGATCGCCGCGGAATAGACCACGAGTTCGGTGCCATCCGGAAGCGAATGCATCGCCGGACCAACGCGCACGGGAATACCCGCGCGATCAAGTCGTCCAATCGCCTCGCCGTCGGATTGATCGCTGCCAGTCACGACCGCGCCACGTCGCGCGAGCATCAACGCGAGGCCACTCATGCCGCAACCACCAATTCCGACGAAGTGCACGTGCTTGCCGCAGAAATCGATCGGCTGGCGGGCCGAGCGGCGTGCGCTTGCATTTGGGCTGGCGTTGTCCTGAGCGTCGGTTGCGGGAAGAGGGCTTGTCACTGTGATCGCGCTCCGTGCGATTGATGCGGTCCGTCGGGGAGGTTGTCGAGCAGAGGGCAAGCCCGTCTGCATGCCATGTTGTCGCACGGGAGAACCCGCGGGACCGTCGATTATCGGCGAGAAGGTCGTTTTGGCGCCACTCCTTTTTGCACCTTCTTCACGGACTTTTTGGGGCGCTTGGAGGGCGGCTCCAAATGAGCCGCCGCCGACGGTTTCGAGGCACTGGGGTCGCCTGATTTGCCGACCGCCACGACCTCGTTGGCCTCGCTCGCCATCTTCGCGTTTCCCGTCTCCGCCCGCGCGGCCCGCAGGCCATCCACGCAGAACCGACGACAAATCTCGTCATTGGCGCAGTCACCTCCGCGAGCCTTGCAGGCGCGACGCCCTTGGAAGATCAGGAGATGCGAGAGGATGCACCAATCTTCGCGGGGGAAAAGCGCCATCAAGTCGCGCTCGATCTTCTCGGGAGTCTTGTGCCGCGAGAGGCCAAATCGAGCGGAAAGCCGAGCGACATGCGTGTCGACAACGACACCCTCGTTGATCCCGAAGCAATTCCCGAGGACGACATTCGCCGTCTTCCGCGCGACTCCGCGCAGGGTGAGCAACTCCTCCATCGTCCGCGGGACTTCGCCGCCAAACTTCTCGACGAGCATGCGGGCTGTCTCGTGGACCGCGCGGGCCTTCGCGCGGAAGAGGCCGATCGAGCGGATGTACGGCTCGATCTCCGCGGGCGTGACACGGGTGTAGTCGACAGGGGTGGGGAAGGCGCGGAAGAGACCGGGTGTCGCCTTGTTCACCGCAACGTCGGTGCACTGCGCCGAAAGAATGGTCGCGATCAGAAGTTCGTGTGGCTTCGTCCAATCGAGCTCGCAGTGGGCATCGGGAAATCTCGTCTTGAGCGCGGCGAGAAGTGCAAGGGCGCGCTCTTTTTGTGCGGCTGTTTTTCGAGGAAGCACCACGTCAGGCACGGCGACCTCCAGCAGTGGAGGCAGCCGCTGCCGCGGTGAGTCCGGCGAGTGCAAGCAGCGCGAGTACCTCTGCCGTTGCGGCGCGTGAAGCATTTTCGTGCGCGGCGTCGACAAAAGGCTTTGTCGCGATGGCCTCGGCGATCAACTTCTCGGTGCCCGCGAGCGCGCGATACTTTTTGTCCGCGACGCGAAAGCCGACGAGGAGGACGGAGCCCACCAACAGCGCAGCGACGGCGCAGGCGAGCGCCGCAATGCGCGTGCGACGGAGGGACTCGGCGCACTTCTCTCGATGCGCAACGATGAGTTGCGTGACGAAGGCCGCGACGGTGATCGCTGCCAGTACGTATCGCGGCTGAAGCGCGACTTCAAAGACGCGCTCGACGAGATATCCAGCGACGAGTTGGCGTCCCATCACGGGCTCTGCCGCGAGAAACGCTTCGTAGCCTTGCATCGAGATCGGGAGTTCGCGCGCGGCGGGGAAGATCGCCATGGCGGCGAGACCGCCGACAACGGCGAGTGAAAACCACAAGCAGAGGGCGATCCAAAAAACGACGCTCGCAGCGCGGTAAAGGAGCATTCTTTGAGTCTACAGCGTGTGATCCTGCTTGTGCGTGTTCGCCGTGATTCGCGGGGATTTGTGCGGATTTCCGCGCGTTCCGTCGACGCGCCATCCTGCGCGTCCTCGTTCACGCGTCCTCGTTCACGCGTCCTCGTTTGCGCGCCCTCGTTCGCGCGTGTTCGAGATGCGCTCGGCGCAGGCGGGTACTTTCCTGCGAGGCGTTGGGGCATCTTCATGCGCGTCGATCGTTACACTCGCGCGTCGCATCCGCGCCGACCCACTGTGGCCATCGATACTCGACCCAATCTCGCTGTCACGATTCACCCGCTGTCGCTCGGGGATGAACCAATGTCGGTTCGTGAGGCACTCGCTGCGATCGCAGCGCTTGGCTATCGCGGCGCGCAGTTGAACGCTGCCGATCCAGCGACCCGGCCGCGCGATCTTGGTCCGTCCGCGCGACGCGATCTCGCCGCCACGCTCGCACGGCACGAGTTGGCGTGCGCGGGCATCGACCTCTTCATTCCGCCCTCGCACTTTTCTGATCCGGCGCAGCAATCGCGCGCGTTTGACGCGGTGATTGGCGCAATCGGGCTTGGCGCCGACCTCGATCGCGCGCCGATCACGCTGCCACTTCCGGATGATCTTGCGTCGGGACTTCGACAGGCGATCGCCTCGGAAGCCGAGCGTTTGGGTGTGCAGATTTTGATTGCACCCAAGTTGGAAACGGCGAAGGTGGGTGTGAACACGGGCGCGGGCACGGGCTTGGGCAGTACGGCCGCGGTGTCGTCAAGCGCCACGCCCACGCCTGCGCAGACGCTGGAAAGACCGATCGAGCCGCCGTTTGCCGCATTTGTCGACTGTGCCGCGGTGCTCGCCGCGCAGTTGAGTCCGGAGGCGCTCGTTTCCTCGTTGGGCGACCGGCTCGGCGCGGTCCGCGTCGTCGATCTTCTTCGCAGCGGTCTGCGCGGGCCGATCCTCGAGCCCCGCGAGTCTCGGCTCGACGCGCTTTCGCTTCGACTCTCGATCGATCTCTCGCCTGCCGCTCGCTCGGGCCGCCCGATTGCGATCGTGGATGCTCGGCAGTGGGTCGATGTTCGCGGAGGAATCGAGCGCTCGATCCTCCGTTGGCGCGCGCTGCTCGATTGAACGTTGCTACCATCGCGCCGCGCGACGACCGTTGCGCACTTTCCAACGTGAGGTGTCCAATGGCGAGGCGCGGTGGGCCAGCGCTCTATGAATTGCTCGACAAGTCGAAGGGCTCGGCACCGCCGGGCGCGATTCCTTCGTCGGCACGTCTCGATCCGAAAGCGGTGCAGTCGCTCGTGATCGCGGTTGTGTTCGTGGCCGCGGTTGTCACGGCATATCTCGTGGGTGTTTCACGCGGTCGGTCGACCGCGGAACAGTCGACATCGTCTGGGAGCGGTGGTTCGCAACCGCTCGTGAGCGGACCATCGACCGCGACTCCGCGCTCGAACGATGGCTCGCGCGCGCCGGCGACGCCCGAGAACTCGGCCTCGAACCAGAGCGCTGTTCAACAAAATGGTCTCGCTTCGAACGCAGGAAGCGCCGAGAATTCCGCGGCTGCAACCGGTTCAAGCGCCGCCCTCGGGCCCGCAGCGGCGGGCGATCCCCGTCAAGCGGGGCTCTCATACTTTGTCCTCTGCTCAACACTCGAAGCCAACGCCTTGAAGGTCGTGGACTTCTGTCGTTCCAAGGGACTTGACGCGTACGTGGTTCCCGATCAGAATGGTCGACTTCGCGAAGTGACCGTGCTGCCTGGCTTTGAAGCCGGTGAGAGAAGCAGTCCGGCCATCAAGGAGCTCGAGGAGCGCATTCGCAAGGTCGGCGTCTCATGGAAGGCGTCTGGCCCTGGCAACAGCGACTTCGGGGACAGATACATCAAGACGCACCGCTAGCTCACAAGTGTTCACGAGTTTGCGCGTGGACGTCGAACCTTCAGTGTTCTCGTTTCTTCTTTGTTCTTTGTTCTTTCTTGTCTTCTCGCGTGCTTCATTCCGATCACGCAAAGCACGCACCGCCAGCACGATTCACGTAGGCAATCATCATGAGCATCCACAGCAGTCTTAAGACCAAGTCCGGCGCCCTCAATCAGCACCGGAACGTCCTCACCCGCGACGAGCGCGTCGCCAAGCTCACCGAGACCGAGCGCTTCACCCACGGCAAGACCTCGCCGCTCGGCCTCCCAAAGGTCCTGAGCATCAAGGTTGCTGCGGGCAAGAAGCCCAAGAAGGACCCAGCGGCGGCCGCGGCCGACGCGAAGGACGACAAGAAGAAGAAGTGATCGAATGCATTCTGCCGAAGCGGTGAAGCGAAATGATTCGCCGAACCACTTGGCTGAATCAGTCGGCCGAATCAGTCGACCGAATCACTTGACAATGTGGCATACTGCAACGCCTTCGGTTTTCGCCGAAGGCGTTGTCTTTCTCTCGCGAGTTTTGCGCCTGAAGTTCGCGCGACTCGAGTGTGCCTGATGTTCGCTTCCGACGATCGCTCCTGAGGTATCGATGAGTCACCCCGCCGCCAGCCACCAGTCTTATCAACATGCCTCGCCCGACGCGACCTCGCGTCTCGATGTCGCGGGGCTTCTCTCGCACAAGGCGCGCTCCATCGATGCAAGTGGCATTCGCAAGGTGTTCGACCTCGCGGCGCATTTGAAGGATCCGATCAATCTCTCGATCGGTCAGCCCGACTTCCCAGTGCCCGACGTCCTCAAGCGCGCCGCGATCGAGGCGATCGAACACAACCGAAACGGCTACACACAGACGCAAGGTTGTCCTGAACTGCTGCATGCCATCTGGCAGCGGCTCGCGAGCGAAGTTGGTTGGACGCACGATGCGAAGCACGGACTTTCCGCGATCGTGACCAGCGGAACTTCGGGAGCGTTGGTGCTCGGCATGATGTGTCTGCTGAACGAAGGCGACGAAGCGATCGTGCCTGATCCCTACTTCGTGATGTACCCGCAACTCGCGGCGCTCACGGGTGGCAAAATTGTCCTCTGCGATACGTACCCCGACTTCCGCATGACGGCAGAGCGGATCGAGCCGTTGATCACGTCGCGCACCAAGTGCGTCCTTGTGAATAGCCCCGGCAATCCGACGGGCGTTGTGCTCACCGGGCGCGAGATGTCCGACATCGTTGATCTCTGCCGCGCGAAGGGCATCCTGCTCATCTCGGACGAAATCTACGATGAGTTCACGTTCAGCGAGTTCCGCGAGAACGACCGTTTCCCAACGCCCGCATCGATGACCAAGGATTGCCTTCTCATCCGCGGCTTTGGCAAAACCTACGGTTGCACGGGTTGGCGTCTTGGATACGTCGCTGGTCCGCACGAAATTGTGCAATCGATCGCGAAGTTGCAGCAGTACACCTACGTCTGTGCGCCGAGCATGGCGCAATACGCGGCGGCGAAGGCGTACGAAGTCGACATGCGTCCGTGGGTTGATCGCTTTGAGAAGCGGCGCGACACGGTGCTCGAAGCGTTCGATGGCGTTGCGAACGTCGCGCGGCCGGGCGGCGCGTTCTACGCGTTCGTCGAAGTGCCGCCGGCACTGGGAATCACCGCGACGCAATTCGTGGAGCGCGCGATCGAGCAGAGTGTGCTCGTCATTCCTGGCAAGGTCTTCTCAACGCGCGACACGCACTTCCGTTTGTCGTTCGCTGCGAAGGAAGAAACGCTCGCGCGCGGGCTTTCGATCTTGCGCGGACTCATGAAGCCCTGACGCTCGCGCACGGGCCGTCATGCGTCCAATCCTCAACGCGGCTGCGCTCGAAAGAAAAACCGCTGTCCGGATTGTGGTCCAGAACAGCGGCGGGTGGATGGCCTGAAGTTTGGTGGCCGATTCGCGTGAGCGTTTCAGCAACCCATTCATCTGTCCATTCCGATCGCGAGTTCACTCTCGCTGTCAGAAATTCGACATGTCGCCCGTGTTTGGGCATTGGCTCACCCATTTGTTCCGTTTGGGCGTTCTGGGCCGTCGAGGCTGGCGCGCGCACGGCGTCAAAACGCCAACACCCCGCGCGAGGCGGGGTGTCGGTCTTTGAAGTCTGATTGGCGATGCGCGCAGTTCTACGCGCGCATCTGAATCATTCACCCTTCGGCTTCGCCGGGGGCGCGTTCTCGTTGTTCGAGCCGAGCTTGACGCCTGCTCCTGGAGGGGCAACGGTTTCGCCCGCTGGGCGGATCTGATCGGCCTGGATTTCGGTCGTGCCGCTGTCACCACCGCAGGCGGTGAGGAGGACGCAAGCAGAGACGCAGCCGAGAGCGAGGAGGGTCTTCATGGAATTTCCTTTCTGAAGTGCGATATCAAACGACTTGACTGTTGAAGGCGCGTCAAGCGTGGACACATGCGCGCCCATGCCCGATTTGCCAACCCACGATCGGGAAGATGGAGGACAGGACTATAAAGTCTCGGAAACTTCTTTGCGCGTGGCCTGATTCGGCGGTCGAATTTCTTTGGCGTCGGTTCGTAGGAAAGCGCGTGCCTTGGGCAAACTCCATCGGCTGCGGCCGATTTGCCTCACGATCCGGTGCTTGGCGCGTTCGCGCGCAGTCGGGCGGGGGCGTTCCGTGGGGCAAGCCAGCGCCACTGCGTGTGGTAGGTCTCGTCGTTGTCCGCGACGCCGACGTTGAGGGTCAGATCCTCAAGGCGAATTCCCTCGGGGAGCGCCGCGGCCGAGAGATCAAGGGTCAAGCTCCAGCCAGTTGGGGTGTTCAGAAACGTTGCGCTCACGAGGTCGGTTTTCCCGAGTCGCTTGCCATCCGCTGCGAGCGTTTCGACGACCGGCGCGTTGGTGGCGGCATCGAAGGTGACGAGGTACTCGCGGCCTTCCGCACCTTCGCCGAGCGTCACGCGCACGCCGTCGCCGAGTGGATCATCCAGCCGCGATTTCGTCGAGCCAGGCTTGGCATCCGGCGAGAGTCGTTGATCAGTGGCGTCGATGCGCAACGAAAGCGCTGAGGCATCGGTGCGGGCGAAGCGCAGGCGCGCACTCGGCTCGCCCGTGTCGTATTCGGTCCAGTTCCACACACAGACGGGATACGACGTCGCCGCTTCGAGGCTGTTTCCGAGCGCGATCGTGCGCGCGATCGGCACGCGCTGGCGGAGCACGATCGGCACGCGCCGCGACTTTCCATCGACGAACGTCGCAACGACGTCAAACGGCGCTGGGCTACGTGGCTCGACTTGCGCTGCTGCCGAAACTGGAATGCGAACCGATCGCGTCTCGTTCGGTGCGAGGCGAATGACCTCGGTCGGCAGCTCCAGTTGGAACGGACTGTTGAGATCGGTCGTCGACGCATTGAAGGTGTCGATCGGCGTTCGGCTCGTCCAAACGCGTTCGATGTCGACCTCTTTCCCGCCCTCTGTGATCCGATCCGTCACGCGCCATGGTTCGGGTGCGCGCGTCTTGTAGAACGCAAACTCCACCTCGCGGTCGATTGGGTTGCGCAGCGTGCATTCGATTTCGCCTTCGACGGGTTTCCCGAGCGGATCTTCAACGGCACCTCGAATGGTGACCGCGTTCCGTGCGCTCTTCAATCCGTACGCAGCATCCTGATCGCTCTTCGTCACCCAATCGACCGGCAGCGTGCACCCCGCGACCTGGTGATACGGATCGATCGTGCCGTTCTCTTCGATCACGAGATACGTCGTGTGTTGGAGGTGACCCGCGAGTGGATGCTGATCGTTCGCGCCGCCGCAGGTTCCAAGCAGGAGATAGGGAATGCCGTCGCGCGGAGGAAGCGCGCAGAGCGCGTGGTAGTGACCCGCGATGACGTAGTCGACGCCGTGTTTGACCAAGAGCGGTTGGACGCGCTCATCCCAGCGCGTGGGCTTGTGATCCCACAGTGGACGGTGGAAGAGAATGATGATCGGGCGCTCGCGCGTTTCGAGGCGCGCAAGCGTGGTATCGAGCCACGCGAGTTGCGCGTCGGAAAAACCTGGTTCGATGCGGCCGTCACCATCTTCGGTGTTGAGAATCACGAAACTCGCGAGTTCCAATTCGACCGCGTAGTAGAGCGGTCCAAACATCGCGCGGTATTGCTCAGCGAACGAACGATCGCTCGCGTCACGCTTGCCGCTCACGAGGTCGTGATTGCCAGGCGTTGGATAGAAGGGCATCTCCAACGTGCCGACGATGTCGAGGAATGTTTGTCGCTCGCCGCGCACGTGTTCGTGATCGCGCGAGTAACCCTGCACGAGATCGCCGACAGAGAAGACGGCATCGGGGCTCGTGCGGTTGAAGTCTTCGACCGACTCACGCAAGTAGCGGAGGCCCCAATCGCGACCCGTCGTGCGGTCGGGGATGATCGCGACGATCTGTCGCTTCGGTCGCGCGGGCTGCGCCACGACTTGCCCATCGATCGCGTTGCCGGTGTTGTCCTTCGCGAAGGATGGGGGAGTCGTCGCGGGATTGGGCGTCGCAGCCGCAGCGCTGGTGAGGTGTGCGGCCGCGGCAAAAACCGCGCAGGAAGCGAAGAATGCGGGCAAACCTTGCATTTCGAGAGCGTAGCCGACGCGTCGGAATCGCGCGTCTTGTGTGTGTGGATCCTATTTTCAAAAAATGTGTGGAGAGTTGCGAGCCTTCGCCGAACAAGAAGTTCGTCAGAGGAGTTCTCCTTCTGAACGCCTGCGAGAAGTTGAGTTCGAAGCTCGGAAACACCGACGCGACCCCAAATTCACGATGGCGCGTGACGAGTGTGAAGCACGCAGCACAAAGGTGGCTGCCAACACACTCGCCACACCAAACTTGTCATCTTTCTCCCCTCCGCCCCGTCCGCTCAGAAATGATCGAACGGGGTTTTTCGTTTTCGCGAGGTCGCCGCTGCGGCGGCGACCTCTGGCGTGATCTACTCCAAAGCGAGCGAGTTGCGAAGCAGGTCGCGAGCGCTCATGTACGTCGCGAGCGCTCCGAACTGTCGCGAGCGCTCAAGCACATCGCGAGCGCGAATCGCTCGATGCGCCTTGCAAATCAACATCCAGTTTGTGATTTGCAAGCACGGAGTCTTGCAGAGGAAGCTTCGACGTGGTCGCGCGTCCGGTGTATCAAACGTGCACGATCCGAGTTCGGCGCTCGATGAGAATCACGGCCGAAATCGCATCCTCGCGGCGGGGGAAGGCAGGGCGCGATTGCGCGACTCCGTCGACGGGCGCCGCGCGAGCGGGGCGCAGGGCGCGCGAACAGAAGCCACGATTTCGCAGCCTCACG
>JAIXVI010000193.1 GCA_027483065.1 Planctomycetaceae bacterium | reverse complement strand
GTGGTGTCCCGGTTGCCGGCGAGGTGATCGACCCGCGGTATCACGTCAACCTCGCCTGGCATGGCCGTGAGCTCGACCCCGCCTTCCAGGCATCACTCGTGGTCCCGGCGACGCCGTCGCGGGGATGGGACGTCGCGACGGCTCCGGCATCCCAGCCGCCCGTGCCGACCAGCGTTCCGGCCTGGAAGGGCAAGGCGGCACTGAGGGAAGCAGGGTTGCTCGATGCCGTCGAAGCCGCCGTTGCCGCGGCGGCCGGCCGCGTTCAAGATGCTTGGACCGGCGCCCCGGAGTGGAGCCGGGACAGCGACTTTCTCTTGTCGTTGGCCGGGGGGCTGAGCCTATCCCAGCAGTAGGTCGACGATATGTTCCGTGCGGCGGATGCCATCCGGACCTGAACGCCGCCAGCGCCACTTTCGCCTTGAAAGCCAGGCTGTGCGTCCGTCGTGTTTGCTTCATCATGTTCGCTCCTGATCCGCGGCAACATCGCCGCTGTCAGGCAGGAAATCCGCCAATCAGGCCGTCCGGATTTCCCGAGCCCTCTCTGAGAGAGCAGACGCGCGCCGGGTTCCATCACGCTCCTGTTGCCCGAACGCGTTCGGCGAGGAGGTGACGCATTGCCTGCTCTTCCTCCTTAGGAAGCGTGAGGTCGAGATTCTGATGTCGCCGAAGTCCACCACCGGCGTCAACGAAGCTATCGAGGTACTCGACGGGCAACCCGGTGCGCAGCCACTCGTCGTCCTGTACAACCAGTAACAGCGCACGAACTTGCCTGGACAACAGCAAAGCCCGGCAGCGCTCATAAAGACTCTGGAAGGGCATCGGGATCTCCTGCCCGTCTCCACCCAATGTCTTCTTGGAATTCGTGATGAAAATTCCAGATCCTTCACCGTCAAGAGATTTCCCGCGTTCGAGGGCTGCGCGCCACGCCGTTTCTCCACCCAGGAAGGCCTCAATCGGAATTCGGCCATCGCCCTGCAGCAGGCGTGTCAGATACTCGCCAATGTGGCGGCGTGAGATCTCGCCACCGCCGAGCAGGGGCGCGACATTCACCTCGTTGATGATGGCGCCATTGCGGTGCCAAGGCACCGAGAGGTCGGAGCTAATGATGTCGATACCCGCAACATCGAGACCGAGCAATTCCGCCGCGGCGAGCGCAACCCGCAAGTTCTCGGGATGAATGTGGTCCGTGACGTCCTCATCGATGCCGCCCCAAGCGGTCGACTCGAGACGCCGCAAGGGGATGAACCGTCCAGCTTCGGGAATCGATGTCTCGATCAGACCCGCCTCCCTGATTGCCTCGCGCGCCAAATCGTCAATCGGGCGAAGTTCCGAGCGTCGCCAGGGTGGCCTACGCGCCTGGACCGTCAGTTCGGCAGACACGAGAGCCTCGACACTGTGCGTGCCATCTCCATAGACACCCATCGGGAGACGCTTGACGGCATAAAGCAATCTCCCGGACGCCAAGAATAGGCGGTGGCAGATGCCCTCCACCTGGCGCTCCACGACCACCTGTTTCGCCCGTGAGAGGCACTGTGCCTCATCGAAGGCGGTTTGCAGGCGCGTCGCCTCCACATCGACACTTACACCCTCGCCTCGATCCAGGTCTGCCGGCTTTACGACCACCGGCCAACCGAGACGTTCAGCTGCGGCGCGCGCGTCTGCGATGGAAGACACCACCTGGTGGGTCGGCGCAGGAAGCCCTGCCAGACGCAGCGCTTGGGCGGTCAGCGGTTTGCTTTGCGCCAGCTTGAAACCAATGGCGGAGTCACGGTCGTTCGTGCTGCGATCGGTCAGGCGCCCTCTCGCTCCCAAGCCAAGCTGGTAGACGCCCCCCCCCCCAGCGAGCGGAACGGAATGCCGCGCTTATGTGCAGCTTGGAGGAGAGGCATGGTCGACTTGCCGCCGGATGCGAATTTCTTGATCGGCTCGATCGCGTCCTGGGTAAGTTTGACGAACAAGGCTTCCAGGTTATCGACCATCGGTTCGTGCGCCATCATCCAATTTGTTGTACGAACAGCGGTGCCGAATGCGATTTTGTAGGTGCTTGCTGTGACATGATCGACCACCGGCATGGCGATGACGGCCCTCCACGTTGCAGATTCCGCCGCCTTATGCCGGCAGGAGATCAGCATAGGAGTATCGAAGACTGGGATCGCGGCCACCTGCAGCAACTCGCGCACCAGCAGCATGACGCGGTGGAGCCAATCAGCGATGCCTTGTGCTTGTTCGCCTGCGCCATGCAAGGCTGGTGAAACGACAGGGATGGCGAAGTCCGGGTTGAGGATCTTCAACCAAGCATCGATGGCGCTCGGCTGTAGAACGGTCGGAGGCTTGAAGTCGAGGTTGATGCGGCGTGATGGCTGACGCAGACGAACATTTTCTGATGGCGCCAACCTGCTCTTATCGGCTGGCGATGCAACTTGGCCCGTGGCGGATGCCTCGGCCAGCCTGGCCAACTGTTCCTCGACGAGTCGCAGGAGTTCAGGCCGTTTTGGCTTGCCTTGTTCGTTGCGCGGGACTTCATCAAGAATAGCAACGAAGTGAGGGGCGCGGGCGCCAAGGCGTTCTCGTGCGAATCTACTGACATCAGCGCGGGATGGAGTTGCACCTGGATGTAGGACAACTGCGCAGACCGGGACCTCCTGCGCGCGGGGATGCTTAAGGGGGAAGGCGACGACATCCCTAACGGCGGGATGCTGTTCAAGCACGCGTTCGATCTCGGCCGGGTAGATGTTGATGCCGTTCATGATCATCATCTGATCCGCACGGCCATAGTGGAAGATCTGACCATCCTTGGACCGCATTGCGAGGTCGCCCGGATAGAACCAACCATCGCGGAAGCGATCGTCATTATCGTGGTGCAGGTAGCCGGTGATCTGCGCCGGGCTCCTCACCCGCACCGTTCCGACCTGTCCCGGCGGCAGGGACGCGCCGGACTCATCCAGGATCTCGACCTCAACACCCGGCAGGGGGCGGCCGACACTGCCGGGAGCGACGATGAGGTCTTCCAGCCGCACAAACGAAATTGTCGCAACCTCATTGGTCCCATAATTGACCTGCAGCTTGGCGCGGAGCTTGTCGCGCAGTCGCTGCCGCAGGTCTTCACTGATGGTCGATGACCCGATCGAGATGATTCTAATGGACGAGAAGTCGATATGCGAGGCGCCCTCCACTTCACGCATGATTATCTCGCTGTGGAACACGCTGAGATGCAGGATGTCCGGGGTCGAGGACAGGACTGCCGCGGCGAGAGATCCCCGCTGGTTCCACAGGACCCCGGTGCGGCCGCCCGACAAGGTGGCGAGGATGTGGCCGTTTGACGCATGGAAGTGGAGCGGCGAAACGACCATGAACCGGTCGCCAGCACGCAGATCATAGACCTGCGGCTGGCCTTCCATGCGACGCACCATGGATCTATGGGAAACCGGCATCAGGCTCGGCCGCCCGGTGGTACCCGAACCCGGGATCAGCAGACACGGTGCGGCAGTGCCACCAAGCAATCTCGGCTCATCATGGCGGACAGAGCGCAGATGTTCTTCGTGAAAGCCAAGGATCCTGAAGTTAGGAAGCGTC
Organism: Planctomycetaceae bacterium; assembly: GCA_027483065.1. Classification (GTDB taxonomy): domain Bacteria; phylum Planctomycetota; class Phycisphaerae; order Phycisphaerales; family SM1A02; genus QWPT01. Next base: position 676 of record JAIXVI010000193.1, on the reverse strand, counting down.
TGGACTCCCGGATCAGAGAGGGCGACGTCGGCCTGTGCTTCCCGCAGCAGCTCCTCATTCTGCAGAATTGGTGCGCCGGGCGATAACGGGAAGGCAGTCGCACCGAGCCGCATCAGCCCGAGCATTGTCAGTAGAAGTGAGATCTGGTTGGCCATGATCAGGCCAACGATCATACCCGGCCGAATCCCTGCGTCACGTAGCCAGCTGAGCGTACGCCAAACCGCGTCGTCGAGCTCAGCGTAGCTGATGGTGCGTTCACCTAGGACAATAGCAGGGGCGCCTGGGCGAATCTGCGCATGCGCGCTCAGGTCTGCAGTGATATTCCGGTCAGGTGTTCTTATCATTGCGGTTTTGCTTTGGTTCTTGCTTGTCGAATTGACAATATGCGCGTCCACTACAGTGTTATGGGGTTATGCGCCAGTATCTCATTTCCGTTCCAAGCTAGGCGATCCGGTCGCCCGCGAACCTCGCCGGCGGTCGCCGGTCAAACGCGTTCATCATCTGAAGCGGCCCCAATCAGACCAGACAGGCGGCGCAACCGTGAGTGCCTGGGCGAAATACCAACCCTCGTGACGGTTGACTCACGCCGGGGATTCCCCGACGCGGCGCGGATGTGATTCAAGCTGGTGAGCACGGGAGGCTCGCCATGCCGAATGCCATCGCCCTTCGCCCGGAC
>JAIXVI010000200.1 GCA_027483065.1 Planctomycetaceae bacterium | reverse complement strand
GGCCGCGGGCGAGCGCGTCGCTGCGGCCCGCCACGACTTTTGTCGTGTGTGCACGTCCGTCGGGCAGAATGACGTCTCTGCCGGAGAGCGCGGCCGCGAGTACTTCCGCGCGTTCGTGGTTGCGATTGAAGACAACCACCGTCGCGCCCGCGAGTGCGAGCCCGCCAGCAACCGCGCGCGCCACGCCGCCCGCGCCGAGGACCGCAATCCGCGCGGAAGAGAGCGTTCGACCTCGCGTTGCAAGCGCAGCCGCGAGGACTTCGACCGCTGCAGGCATGTCGGTGTTCGTTGCGAAGAGGCGCTGGTTTTCCGGCGTTCCATGCGGATGCACGAGGAGTGTGTTCGCCGCGCCAAGCCACGCTGCATGCGCATCGATTGTTCCGCCACGTTCGGTGACGAAGCGGATGAGGTTCTCCTTGTGCGGAATCGTCACACTCGCGCCAGCGAAATCGAGTCGATCGTGATCGATGAGTGCACCGAGCGAAGCTTTGAAGTGTTCCCACGCATCCGGAACGGGCAGCGGCAGATAGACGCCGTCGTAGTTTGCTTCGGTGAAGCGCGCATTGTGATACGCAGGTGAACGTGAATGCGCGACCGGCCAACCGATCACACCAAAGACGCGCGTCGCGGGGCCGATCGAACCGAAACGATAGAGATCGCGCAGTTCGCGCAGCGTGGGTTGTCCGGGCGCAGTCCCGCCATTTTCGGCATCCGCCGCGAAGGTGAGAAACCCGCCGAATTTCGGCGCGAGCACGCGACTCATCAAGCCAAACTCGCCCATCAAGAGCGCGATCGTCGGCTTCGAGCGCGACGCAAGCATGTCGAACACTTCGAGATTGTCGCGAATGCTGCGCGCCATCCACGCGACTTTGACGATCGACACCAGCGGGTCGGCTTGCATCTCGGCAACGCGTCGCAGGAGATCTGCGGGGCGACCTGAGAAATCATGCGCACTGCCGATGAGTTTCGTCGTGGGCGCATCTTCTGCGCGCGGCATGAGCGCCGATGCGAGGAGCGCGCGCACGACGTCGTTTCCTGAACTACCAAGGCCTGCATCATCACTTCGAGCACCTTCGGCGAAGGACGCGTGCTCTAGGTCGATCATGCGCGGAACGTCGCTTGCTTCCGACGCACGAGCGACGCGCGCAAGGAGTGCGAGTCGCGCGTTCTCAGCGAGCGCGCATGTTCCGCCTTCTTCTGCACTGCGCACGGTGACGATCGAAGGCAGCGCGGATTCGCGCACGAGTCGCGCAATCGCTTCCGCAGCGGCAGCGCCTTCGAGACGCGAGGCGATTCCATCGCAGCGCCATTCGACGAGTCGTGCACCGAGCACGCGCGCACGCGCGGCGCGTTCAATGGCCAGTGGGATTTCTTCCGCGGCTTCAACGGGAATCGCAACGCAAAGGAGACTCATCGGGGGAGACTCATCGGGGTAGGCTCATCGGGGCAGGCTCATCGAGATGGATCGGCTTTCTTCGATGTCGACAGTGGAGCACTGGTCGCGCGTTCCGAGACAGCTTTCGGAATCATGCGGCTTGTGAGTGCGTACGGAAGCACGCGGCACCAGAATGCAGCGAACTTGTTGAACGCGCCGGGAACCACCACAGGATCGTTTCGTTCCACGCCGCGCCAACCTGCTTCGACGACAGGCCGAGCCTCTTGCCACATGTACTTCGGCAGTTTCTTCATCTCTTCGCGAACACCAAGGACATCGTGAAACTCGGTGTAGGTGAAGCCTGGGCAAAGTGCCGTGACGTGCACGCCCGTGCCGAGGAGATCCAAGCGAAGCGCGCGGCTCGCTGAAGTCATCATCGATTTGACGGGCGCGTACAGGCTTCCGGGTGGTTCTGGCGCGAGTGACGCAAGGCTCGAAACATTGAGTACGCGCCCGCGTCCACGACGCACCATCGCAGGTAGGAAAAGATGCGTCAGATGCAGCCACGACGTTGTCATCACCGCGATGAAATCTGCGTGCGTCGCCCAATCGGCTTCAAGGAAACTCCCTTTGACCGCGTAGCCAGCGTTGTTCACGAGGACGTCGATTTCAAGTCCCGATGCACGCACAGTGTCGGCGATTCGTCGCGGCGCGGCAGCGTGCGAGAGATCTTCGGCGATCACCATCGCGCGCGCACCGAACCGCTCACTCACCAACTTTTTCACCTCGATGAGGCGATCTTCGCGTCGCGCGACGAGGACGAGATCATGGCCCTTTTCCGCGAGGAAAATGGCGTATTCACGACCGATGCCTGCGCTCGCACCTGTGATGAGCGCGATTGGCCGAGGAGGCATGACAAGGCCGGAACTCGCGGTGGATTGCGCGACCTTTGCAGAGTTCGTGAGTTTCACAGACATCAGAACGTCCAACTGAAGAATGCACCGAGGAACGGCGCGGATTCCACATCGACCTTCGCGAGTTCGCGGCCAGCCGAATCGTCGATTTGCATTTCGCCTGCGAATTGGAAACCGCCGACGAGATCGATGCGCGCGCCACACTTCGCGCGCATCGTGGCGCGTAACCAAACCGGAAGACCTTCGTCGGTGCCGACGCCGCTCGACACCGGCGCGTCGTCTGCCAAACGGAAGCGTCGATAGGTGTAGCGACCACCGAGCGCGACTTCGAATTCTTCCGACAGAATCCAAATCGCTTCAAGGCCTGCACCGCCAGGGAACGCTTCCGGCCCCGCGAAATTCGACAGGCGGAATTCCTTGCACGGACGCCAATCGATGATGATCTGCGGAACGACGAGTGCGTCATCTTCAATGCGCGACGTTGCGAGCACGCCAAGACCAAGCGTGAACTCTTTGCTGAAGGTGTAACTCGCCGCAAGGATGCCGCCGTAGGTCGCACTGTCGCCGACGTCAGCGTCATTTTCTCCCGAGAATTGCAGCAAGAAACGCGCGTTCACGCGCCAGTGGTCATCGAGTTTGAAACTCGCGCCTGGCGTGACAACCACCGACTGCACCGCGTCCCACGGCGTACCACCTGCGGCGGTTGCGAGTGTGCCGCCGCCATCAAACGAGTACCACGAGCCTTCCCACGCGAGTTCCACGTCCCATCGATACGTGTCCTTCGGCGCAGAAGAAATGTTGAGCGAGCCGAAGCCGCGATCGACCGCGACATCGCCACCGCCCGTATCGAAATCTGTCGAGAAGAAGTGCGCGTAACCGCCCGCGAGTACGAAGCGAAGATCATCCTTCGCGGCGTCGACGGCGACGTTCGGCGTCTCCACGCCGCCTGATTCCTGCGCGTTGACAGCGCATGCAAGCGAGAGAGCGGTGAAGACGGCAATTCCGGCGAAGCTAGACGAAGTAGGGAGCATGAGAGTTCCTTCAGGGGAGTTTTGCGCGATGTTGGACGCGCGCGAGAAAGGCGCAAATTTTGGCCGAGTGGTTTGGTCTGGTGGTTGATCGAGCGGCGCGAACGTTTACATCGCTTTCATGACTT
>JAIXVI010000132.1 GCA_027483065.1 Planctomycetaceae bacterium | reverse complement strand
GTTCCATCGCTCGGCGACTTCGGTGGAAGCGTGTTTGGATCGGTTGGCGTGGGCGTGTCGCTCGACGGGTCAGTGCGAGGCTCATCTTGAGGCTTCGTCGCTGGCCCTGCGGCTTCTGTTCCAGATTCAGAGGGTGGCGCATCGCCGCTCGCTGGATCAGCCTCGGGCGCATTCGCGGCCGGCGGTTCGGGAGGCGAGAGTGGAACCGCGCGCTCAGCATCGCTCCCGCGTGCAACCGACGGCTCTGTCGGTGAGGTCGCGGGCGGCGTACTCGAGGGCTCCTTCGCGGGCTCAAGCACAAGATTTGTGGGAAGTGGTGCGGTGCTTCCCGCTTCGCCCGCTGGCAAAGGGAGTGGGCTTGGATTTGGCGAAATGGCGACCGACGGCGCAGGCTCCGCGGGCGGAAGCGGCGACTGCTCGCTGCCGCGCGAACCTGCGGCAACTTCCAGCCGGAACGCTGCCTGTTCGACTTCCGCGAGTTCCGCGAGATGCTGTTGGTACTCCTCGTACCCAATCCAGCTCATCGTCGTCGCGGTGCTCTCGTCGATACCGAGTTTGACCTCTTCTTGTTCTTCGCGAGGGAGTGCGCGATCGCGATTGCGCCGTTCTTGCAGTGCCCGCCGCGCCGTCTCTGCACTTCGCGCATCGCGCGCTTGCGCATCGTCGCGACCTGCATTGCGTTGTTCTTCACCTGACGCGTCGTCGCGCGGCTCTTCGATTTCACGTTCAAGCGAAGCACCTTCGACTGCATCAGCCGCATGATCGCCTCCACCCATGATTCCGAGCGCCGGAAACAACACGAACACGTGGAGCAGCACGCTGAGCGTGAACGCCACGACGATCGGGAGGTTGTTGCGGAGCCAAGGTGTCATAAAACGTGAAAGGTTTGAGTGCAGCGGGGGCGTCGAATGGCGATCTGCGAGCGTTCGTCTCGGTGTTTGTTGGCGTGTTCGTTTCGAACTTGGGTTTGTCTTTCGCGCGCTCGATCGAACGCGATCGAATCGTTACGGCGTGGAAGTCGGCGTGGGCGGCTGCGTCGCGGGCGTTGAGGCTGCAGAACCCGACGGTAGTCCGGCGGGCGCGGTTGGTCCAACCGCGGGCGGTGAAGTTGCCGGAGTTTCCGCGTCGCGGATCACCGAACCTCGACGTTGTCGCCCGACGATATTCACGTTGAACTTGCCCGGTTGGAGGCGATCCCACACATCGAGGAGAAGTGCGGAACGATCGACGTCCGCGTTGCCGTCGGCGAGTGCGAGATAGACGACGAGATCTGGCGCGGTCGCGCGAATTTCCTCGAGGCGCGATGCGAGTTCGTCGAGTGCGACCGGTGCGCGATCAAGGTAGAGACGACCGTTGAGATCGACCGAGATCGTCGCGGCAGGCGAGGGCTTCGCAGCCTTGCCTGATTGGTACGTCTTCAACTCCATCGGCACGAGGTCAACGCGTTCCATCATCATCACGCTGTAGATGAAGAACGTGAGCAAGAAGAGCATCACGTCGATCAGCGGCGCGAGCTCGATGCGAGGTTCGTGGGGGACTCGTCGGATACGGAACATGGGTTAGGGCTGTCCTGCTTCGGTCTGTCCTGACGCATCGCCCGCTTCGGGTGCTGTGCCAGCGTCGCCGCTCGACTCTGCGATTTCGCCCTCTTCCATCGGAGCGCTTGCGATGCCAACGACCTGATCGCCATCCTTGAGTCGCACGACACGCACGCCTTGCGTGTTACGTCCGACCTCGCGAATCTCTGCCGCAGGCGTACGAACAAGCATGCCGCTCGAAGAAATGACGACAACCGAATCACTCGCCGCGATCGGAAGCACGGCGACAACTTCGCCGTTCTTGTCGTTTGTCTGAATATCGATGCGCCCCTTGCCACCGCGCGATTGTGCGCGTGTCGAGCCATCTTCGCTCTGGACGAGATACTCGCCAAACGCCGTGCGCTTGCCGAAGCCGCGCGAAGTGACCGTGAGCAGTGCGCGCACGTCATCACAACGCACGATGCCAACGACGGCGTCCGAGTCTGCGAGTTCGATGCCCTTGACGCCCGCGGTGTCGCGGCCCATCACGCGCGCATCGTCTTCTTCGAAGCGAATCGCCATGCCTTCCTTCGTCGCGAGAAGGACGTGATCCGCGCCGGACGTGGAAATCACGCCGACAAGATTGTCGCCATCGTTGAGCGCGATGGCGATGATGCCGCCGCGATTGACGTTGCGGTAATCCTTGAGGCTCGTGCGCTTCACGCGGCCCTTCTGCGTCGCGAAGACGAGGTAATCCTCTTTCTTCTCGAAATCTTCGATCGGAAGGAAGGTCTTGACCTTCTCGCCTTCGCGCAGTTCCAAGAGATTCACGATCGCGCGGCCCTTCGCCGTGCGCGCCTGCTCGGGGATTTGCCAAACTTTGATGCGGAAAACGCGGCCCGTATCGGTGAAACACAAAAGGTCATCGTGCGAGCCGCAGACCATGACGTGTTCGGTGTAGTCATCATCGCGCTGCTCGGCGCCCTTGATGCCCTTACCGCCGCGCCCTTGCGTGCGATAGGTGTCAAGCGGCAAACGCTTGATGTACCCCGCGTGACTCACCGTCACCACGCAGACGTGCTGCGGGACGAGCTCGCCCATCTCGAAATCTTCGGCTTCGTTGCCTTCAATCGAGGTAAGACGCTCGTCGCCGAAACGTTCCGCGAGCGCGAGCGTATCGGCGCGCACAATCGCGAGAATCTTCGCGGCGTCCGCGAGAATCGCTTCGAGTTCATCGATCTTTGCGAGGAGCTCGTTGAGTTCGCTCGCGAGTTTCTCGATCTCGAGGCCAACGAGTTGGATCAAGCGCAGCGCGCCAATGGCATCGGCTTGCACGCGCGTGAGTCGCACGCCGCCGTTGCCGTCGGCGAAGGCCTTCTCAGCGCGAGCGATCAAGCGTTCCGGCACGAGTTCGATGCGCGAATAGCTCGGCGAAATGCGGAACGCGCGCTCCATGAGCCGCTGAATGGCCTCTTCACGCGTACGGCTCGTGCGAATGAGTCGAATGACTTCGTCGATGTCGCAAACTGCGTAGATCAGACCTTCCAACTTGTGCGCGGCTTGGCGCGCTTGACGCAACTCGAACTCGCAGCGTCGACGAATGACTTCGCAGCGGTGATCGATGTAGCACTGAATCAACTGGCGCAGCGAAAGTGTGCGCGGTTGATGCTTCACGAGCGCGATGTTCTGAATCGAGAAGCTCGATTGAAGCGGCGTGAATTCGTAGAGTTGCTTCTCAACGGTCGCTGGATCTGCGCCCTTCTTGAGCACGATCTGGATTCGTGTACGCGCATCACGACCCGAGTGATTCTGAACTTGCGAGATATCTTCGATGCGGCCTTCTTTGTGGGCCTCGACGATCTTCTCGATGAGTGCTGATTGCGAAACTTGATACGGAATCTCATCGATCACGATCACATCGCGACCAGCGGACTTCTGGTGCGTCACACGACCACGGACGACGATGCGACCGCGGCCTGAGGAATACGCCTCCATGATGCCGCGACGACCCATGATGATGCCGCCCGTCGGGAAATCAGGGCCAGGCACCAACTCCATCAAGCGATCCACGGCAATGAGCGGATCATCAATCGTTGCGACAATCGCCGCGCAGATCTCGCGCACATTGTGCGGCGGCATCGTGCTCGACATGCCGACCGCAATGCCGGACGATCCATTCACAAGCAAGTTCGGAAACTTGCCTGGCAGGACGCACGGCTCCATCAAGCGTTCGTCGTAGTTTGGTTTGAAATCGACGGTCTCTTTGTCGAGATCTTCCATCATCGCCATCGCGGCGTGCGTCATACGCGCTTCGGTGTAACGCATCGCGGCCGGCGGATCGCCTTCAATCGAGCCGAAGTTTCCTTGCTTGTCGACGAACATGTACCGGGCCTTCCAGTCTTGGCCCATGTTCACGAGCGTTGGGTAGATCACGCTTTCGCCGTGCGGGTGGTAGTTACCGCTGGTGTCGCCGCAGATCTTCGCGCACTTGATCTGCTTGCGCCCGGGCGAAAGCTTGAGGTCGTTCATCGCCACGAGGATGCGTCGTTGCGAAGGCTTGAGGCCATCGCGCACATCGGGGAGAGCGCGATCCATGATCGTGCTCATCGCGTAGGTGAGGTAACTCTCGTGGAGCTCGCGATCGATATCGAGATCGACGATGTTGTCGAAGCCGGGGTGCGCAAGGGGCGCAAAAGAATCAGCGGGCTTCTTGTCGTCGGAAGGTTGTGCCGGAGATCCCTCAGCCTTGATTTCGTCGGACATGAACATGGGTCCTTTCAGCGAACCGTCTTGACGAGCAAACACACATCAACCATCAGCCATCAACTTCAAACTTCGAACGCGTCCACTGCGAACACGCTCGCACTCAACACGCACGCCACCTGAAATCACGACCGTTGGAGCGCAGTCGAGAAGAGGTCGGCGACGTGCAGGCAGAGCCCCCGAAGGAGCCGCGAAAACGCGGATTTCCGGCGGGGTCGACAGTGTAGTCCCTGAGGCGGTTTCATGGCCAAAAAGCCCGGGCTTGCGGGCTGCAAATCTTGAGCGAATTGGGCTGGCGATGGTGTCGATCGACGCCACCTCTGGGAGCGCCGCTTTGTGTGCGGGAATCGTTCAGCGAAGCTGTACGCGACGCGATGATCACGTTCGAGCGTCGAACGCCATTCCCTGAAAACCAGGCGAAACACCCTTATCCCATGACGACGAAGAGGGTGAAGCCAAGCAATGCCGCCGCGATACCGCTCGCGACGAGAAGGCGCGTCGCTGTGCGGTTCACCTCGATTGGCGACTCGGGCTCGGTGCCTTCGAGCGGGATCGCGTCGGTTGGATAGTCGCGGCGCTCGACGACGACGATTTGTCCAAAACTCATCGAAGCACCTGAGAATCGAAAGCCCTCGTCCGACGTGCGCTCGCGCCCGCGCGCCGTTCCGCCACCTTTCGGGGCAACGAGTGGCGATTCGACTCCACGAAGGGTTGCGTTTGCCGGGTCGAGCAATGTGCGATCGAAACCAAGTTCGAGTTCACGGTCGACGTCGTTGCGTCGCGGGCGTTGTGCGTCGCGCGAATGATCGGATTCGTGAAGAGATTCGGGCGCGTCATCCGGATCGCTCTCGCTGCCGGCCGCAGCAGCGTCGCGCGCTCGGAGCGCTTCGTCGACGCGCTCGGCTTCCTGACCGCCGAGTTGGGTCTCCCATTCGAGCGAAAGCGTCACCTCGTGAGCGACACTGAGCCGTTCCTCACTGCGTGGAGCGGAAACTTGACGGTCGGCTGCGTTTGACCTTGGTGCGGCAGCTCGCTCGCCCTCACGACGCTCGTCGCGTGCGGGTTGCTCGCGGTGATTTTCAGATCCAGAGCTTGTCATGGCGTGCGCTCGCTCCGTGCGGGTTGATTGGTGGACTGATCGGCAGCTGCAGGCGTCGCGGAAGAGGTGGTCGCCGCGTTGGAAGGCGCTCCTGCGCGGATCGCTGCGCGACCCGAGACGAGGAGGAAGAGAAGCATGCCCGCGCTGAAAATCACCCACGCGTACGCGGGAATCTCCACCTTTCTCGCCCTCGCGTTCGATCTTTCCGCGGCCGCCAAGCCCGCAGTTTCTCCGGCGCCACGACGACGAGCATCCGCCTGCATGACCATCGCTGCGCGTTGTCGAATCGTGTCGATTCGGTCGATCGTTCCGAGCAGAAAGTACATCGGTTCGATCAGGTTTTCGACAGGTCGTCGCGTCGAGGGTTCGCGATAGCCCGGTGCAACGAGTCGCGAGCGCGTCGCGCTCGAGATGTAAAGGCGAGCCGAATCAGCGGCATCGAGGATGGAACGAAGGTGTCGCTCGGCGAACAATCGAACGCCGCCTTCTCTCATGATTGTCTTGTAGCCGCGATCGCCCTTCGACAGGATGATCGCGAGTGGAATCGAGCGACCTTCGGGGCTTGCGCGAAGGTGCTCGAGCATCGCGACGGTCGCGTTGGTGAGATCGATCGACTCACGCGTACGCTCAACGACTTGCGTGGGATCAACGAGCAATACAACAGCGGCGGTGCGCGCAAGTTGATTCCCAACGGTCCATCCAATCGTCAGCGTGCTCGGATTACTCGGCGCGAACGCAGCAAGCAGCGCGGATCCCGGCAAATCTACGAGCGTAATGCGTCGCCGCGGCGTCTTGACTCCTTCGCCCGTCATGACGAAGTCCATGACGTGTTCGACTGGATCTTGTGTTGGCGTCGGCCACTGTCGTCCGGCGAGCGCTTCATTGATGGACTCATTCCGGCGCTTCGTGATGGCGTCGGCGAACTCGCAGTGCAGGGTTGAGTTCCCAACGCCAGAACTCCAACCTTCGCCATCAGAGATACGACCGTTCATCAGCGTCGTCGGTGTGCGAAGCGCGTCGAGCAGTCGCGCGATCCACACCGTCTTACCCGCGCTCGGTCCGCCGAGCACAAGGATGGTGTCGCGCGCGATCGGCGCGAGGCTCTCGTTCGCTTGTTGCCGGCTGTCCATCATCGGCCACCTCCAAAGGAGCGGCTCGCGCCTGCCTCAAGGAAGAGCGGCAGCGACCGTCGTTGAAGGCTAGCGAATTTTCGGTGTATTCGGAAGCAAGATGTTCACAATGACGCAATCAACGGTATTGGATTTGAGCGCCAGCGGACGTCGTATCTCACTCATCGCGCACGCCAACGATCGCGATACCCGCGCGATCCGCCGCGTCGATGACGGCAGGGAAGTCGACGATGATGACTCGCCCGACGCCAATCGCGATGCAGCCGCCGCCCGCGCGATGCATGTTCTCGATCGTGGAAACGCCAATCGTTGGAACGTCGGCGCGCATGTCGTGGCCAGGACGCGCGGTTTTGAGCAGCGTCCACCCGCGGCGACGGCAGAGTTGCCCTGCGCGCTCGATCATGCGATCGGTGCCTTCGACGGCTTCGACGGCGATCACGTCCTTCTCGCGGACGGCAATCGCTTGTCCAACATCAAGCGAGCCGATTTGCCGCAAAAGCGGCCAGCCAAACTGGATGTCGCTCCGCTGTTCAGCGGAGGGTTCGCGCTTGGTCATCGTGCCTTCGCGGGCCATGTGATCGGGAATGTACGTGGTGGAGTCGATCAGGACGAGGCCCTCTTTCGCGAGGTCATCGGCGAGGACGGTGAGGAGCGTCGCGCTGCGTCGGTCGTGGCGGAGCTTGCGGTACCAAAGGTTGACCGCGCGCCAGTCGGGAAGTTGGCGGAACAACTTCAGCGGGTCATGCATGCGCGCCTTCGCCACGCGACCGACCATGACCGTGTCGCGTATGCCGAACTTCCGCGCGAGGCGCAGCCATCGGCCGAGTTGGACGACGCCCGCGGTCTCGAAGAAATCGCAGTGGGAGGGGAGTTCAGGCACGAACTGATCGTGCAACCCGATACACGCGACCTTTCGGCCAGCAGCGCGAATGCCCTCGGCGACGAGCACCGGCAATCGGCCTTGACCAGCGATCAGGCCGATCGGCGGCAACGCATGCTGGGTGTTGGAAGCGGTGGGCTGCATCGCGAGCTTCGCGTGGGCTTTCAGTCGTCGGCGAGAACAAGATCAGGACGTCGTGCGATGTTTGGCTCAAATCAGTGCGCAGGCGGCGAAGAGTTCTTCGGTCCCATCGGAAGAAATCGCTCGGGATCCGCGGTTACAGGCGCTGCGGCTTCTGCGGCGAGCCAATCTACGAGCGGCTCGAGTTCGGTTCCGAATCGCAGCACTTCACGAAGCGCTTCGCGTGCGAAACGCTCGCGAATCGAGTGCTCAATGAGTGAGTGCAACGGCAAGTAGTAGCCGTGGTCATCGAGCACGGCCATTGGTTTGGCGTGATCGCCGATCTGTCGGCCGACGAGTGTTTCAAAGAATTCCTCGAACGTCCCCATGCCGCCAGGCAAAACGAGGAACCCGTCCGCGCGCTCGATGAGGATGCGCTTTCGCTCACGCATGGTGTCGACCACGACGAGTTCATCGCAGCCAAGCCAACCTTGCTCAAGATCAAGGAACTTGCGCGTGATGATCCCTTCGACACGACCGCCTGCAGCCTTGCACGCACGTGCGGCTTCGCCCATCAAGCCAAGTCCGCCGCCGCCATAGACGAGCGTGATCCCGCGTCGCGCGAGCAACTCGCCTGCGGCCCTCGCCGCCACGGCAAAATGCGGATCGAGGCTGCGCGAACTGGAGCAATACAACGTGACCGATCGAAGCGAAGTCATCGCGTGTACCTTACCGTGAGATGCTCGGCACGGTCCTCGCGCTTCTCCTCGTTGGTTTCGCCATCGCGCTTCCCGCGACGTGGCTACTCGTGCGGCTTGGGCATCGCGTCGGAGCGCTCGATACGCCAGGCGTCGCGGGGCACGTGAAAGACCTGCGCCGCGTGCCGAACATCGGCGGAATCGCGGTTTTCTGGGCAGTCGCAGGGCCGCTCGCCGCAGGTCTCGCGGCGACGACGTTTGCGCCTGATTTCATCGCCGAGCGATTTGCGAGTCTCGCTCCTCATCTCGAGCGCATTTCGTCTGCGCGCGGCACGTGGATCACGATTCTCCTCGGCGCGTTTGCGATGCATCTTGTTGGGCTTGTCGATGACCGTCGAGCGTTGCGCGCGTGGCCGAAACTTTTTCTGCAAGTCGGCATCGCACTCGCCACGACGCTCTTCTCTGATGTTCGACTGCTCGCGAACTTTCTCGCGCCGTTTCCGGGTGGCGAGATCGCGAGCGTCCTTCTCACAGTTGCGTGGATCATTGTCGTCGTCAATGCGGTGAACTTCATCGACAACATGGATGGTCTTGCGGGCGGCATCGCCGCGATCGCGGCGCTTGCATTCATGGTGGCCACAGTGCTGACAGCGCAGTGGTTCGTCGCGTCGACGCTCGCGCTGCTCGTCGGTGCGCTCGGTGGCTTTCTCGTCTTCAACGTGGCGCCCGCGCGGATTTTCATGGGTGATGGCGGATCGCTGTTCATCGGGTACATGCTTGCGACCCTCGCGGCTCGCACCGTGTACATCGACACCGATCATGCAGGTTACGCGCTTGGCAGTGCGTGGTACGGCGTCTTCATGCCGCTGATCGTCTTGGCGATTCCGCTCTATGACGGGGTCTACGTCACGCTTTGGCGCATTTCACGCGGAAAAAGCCCGTTCATTGGTGGCCACGAACACATCTCGCATCGATTGGTCGAACTCGGACTCTCGAAGCGCCGCGCGGTTGGAGTGCTTTGGCTTCTCACTGCGGTGACCGCGATGAGTGCGATCGGACTTGGTCTCTTGCGTCCGTGGCAAGCGGCGCTCGTCGGGCTACAACTCCTTGGGATTTTTGCCGTGATGGCGGTGCTCGAAACAAGTGTTTCGCGAAGGAAGCGTGACGCATGATGCGCACGATTGGCCTCGTGGGAATACTCACGATTGCCGCGCTGCGTGCGATGGTTTCGGTCGAGCCGAACGTTTGGTTCGCTGATGTTGATCCAGCACGCGATGCGATGCCGTTGCTTGTTCTTGGCGCGGCAAAGTCGCACATACTCGATCTCGCGTTGTTCGCGTCCGCTGCGATGGCATTGATTGGCGAGTGGCGCGCGAAGCGGGGCATTCGGCTTGGGCTTGTGCTTCTCGCGCTACTTCCAGCGCCTGTCGCGATCTTGCATGCGCGCACAGGAGTCGTCGCGGAGAACGGATTTCGCGGTGATACGTGGATCGCGGCGATTTTCGCGTTTGTTGCGCTTGCGCACCTCGTGCGTGACCGCGCGATGCGCGCGATTGCACTCTCCGTATTGCTTGCGTTGACGGCGCTTCTTGCCGTGCGCGGCGCGGTGCAAGTGCTTGTCGAGCACCCTGCGACCGTCGCACACTTTGACAAGACCCGCGACGAGTTCTTTGCGGCGCGCGGATGGCTCGGGGATTCAAGCATCGCGCAGAGTTACGAACGACGACTTCGACAGCCTGAAGCGACAGGTTGGTTCGGTCTTTCGAATCCCTATTCGACGATGATGGGTGTGGGCGCGATTGGATTTGCGGCGCTCGCGTTCCTTGCGCGACGCATGCAGCAATCGGGAAACACGCTGCTGCTTGCACTCGCGGCATGCGCATGCGGCGCACTGCTTCTCGTGAATGGCGGAAAGGGCGCGATCGGCGCGACGGTGATCGCGACGGGTGCGCTCATCGTTCTTTTGCGTGTTGCTCGTACGCGCGACACGTTGCCGTCGGCGCGCTGGGCACTCGTGCTTGCCGGAATGATGCTCGCGCTCGTCGGCGCTCGATGGCTCGTCGGCACACGCATCGGCGAACTGAGTTTGCTCTTCCGCGGCTACTACATCGAGGCAGGACTGCGCATCGCGTCGGATCCCGACTGGTTCCTTCTCGGTTGCGGACCAGACCGCGTGCAGGAGTTCTTCAACGCCGCGAAACCGGAGAACTGCCCTGAAGATGTGAAGAGCCTGCACTCGGTGTTTTTCGACTGGTTCGTTGCGTTTGGCGTGAGTGGAGTCGCATGGATCGCCCTGGTTTTCGCGGCATTTTGGCCAGCGCGACCAACCAACGATGACTCGGTACTCCCGGACGCAGAAGCGCTTCGCGTGCGACGCACGGCGGTGTTTGTCGCGATCGGTTGCGGAGTGTTCGGCACCGCGCTTGCGTCGATCGTCGAATCACCGATCGTTGATGCGTACTGGGTGGTCACGCGGCTCCTCGGCATCTTCGCGTTCGCGTTACTCGCGATGTGCGCCGCGCACGCCGCCGCGGTGATTTCGGGACTCGCGCTTCGCGCGGTCGCTTTCGCGATCGGCGTGTTGGTGCTCGTTCATGCGCAGATCGAAACCGTCGCGTGGATGCCAGGATCGTGCGTCCTTGCGCTCGCGTTCCTCGCGTGCGCGACGGATCTTCCGGTTGGTGCGTCCACCAAGCTCGCGGCTGACCGCGCGCCAGCTCGTTCGTTCGCGTTGTCGGCTTCGACAGGTTGCTTGAACAGTCTCTCGAATGGCCTTTCGATCGCGGTGCTTGGAGTCCTTGCACTCCTCTCGATGTCGATCGGATTGGCGCAGGATCTCTCGCGCGGATCGCGTGTGGCAAACGTCGCGGCTCAACTCGGTGTACTCGCCGCCGACTCGAGCGCAAGAGATTCTGCGCGAGAGTACGACCTCCGCATGGACGCCGCGCGGCAACTCAGTGCGGGGGACTACGCGTGGTCGCGCTTCGAACTCGAGGCGGCGGTTGCGCAGGCGCTTGCGGCCGCTCAGGTCGCGCGGGCGGAGGCGAAAGATCCGGCTGACCACGTCGGCGTACGCGAACTCGCCGCGCTTGAACTCGCGCAAAAGATCGCGTGGCGACGGCAGCTGCGCGGGTCGAAGTCGGATGCACTGCGTGCGGATGTCGCGCTTGCGTCGATCCGCAGGGCCTTCGCCGACGGTGCGTCGGCCGAGGGAGCTTCGGCATCCGAGGGAGCTTCGGCATCTGAGGGAGCTTCGGCATCTGAGGGCGAACTCCGAGATCCTGACGAACGCTGGAACGTGTTCACACTGCTCAATGTTGTTGCGCGAGGAGCGGAGAGATTTCCGAAGAACCCACGACGCTGGATCGCACTCGGCGAAGCACGCGAAATCGTGCGTACCGCGCTCGAAGCTGATGGCATGAATTCTCTCGCATCGGAGATCGAAGATCCGCGCGAGGCCTATGAGCGCGCGTACGTCGTCAACGCCAAGCTCGCGCTCGATCCACTCGCGCAACTCTCACCGCGCGAACTTGCGCTCCTTCAACAGAAACTCGGCACGAATGCCGATCCGTATTCAGATTTGAGATTTGATCCGAGTTCCGCTGCGAATCCCGCTGGCAGTCCTAACGCGCGCCCTTCGTCAGACGCTCGAGATGCGCAGCGTTGATCGCGCGAAACCACGCGTCATGACGATGCCGCGTGACGCTGGAAACTTCGCCATGCCCTCGGCACGCAAGGGAATCGCAGGGCCGTTCGCGTAGGCGTCAAACGCTGCGCGCGATGCGAAGTGGTACCGCGTTTCGACATCGGGAATCGCGCCTGCCGGAGCGTCACTCGCGAGTTCAAATTCGACGATTTCCGCATCAAGCGCACCCGCGCGAACAACATCCGCGAGGTGTCCATCGCGCAGCCACGCGAGGAACTCCGCGCGCACTTCTGCGTTCGTGAAAGTCGAGCGAACCGAGTAGAGGAATGTTTCAACCACCGGACTTCGCCTTTCCGCGCGCTTCTTCGATCGCCGCGAGCACCTGTGCAGGCGTGTACTCGGTGGAATTCATCACGAGTGAACCGTCGCGGCCGTAGACGAGTAAGAGCGGAATCGTCACGCGATTGGATGCTTTGAGCAGCGCGTTACCCGCCACGTTGTTGCCCGTCAGATCGACCTTGATCGACTCGACGTCATCCGCGTTCAGTTCCTTCGAAACTGCAGGCGTGTTGAGAACAAGCGCTTCAAGCGTCTTGCAGTTGGCGCACCATTCCGCGGTGAAATCGACAACCACAACCTTGCCTTCCTTCTGCGCGGCCTCCAGACGTTCAGGTGTGTAGTAGGTCCAGTCGACGGGTCCCTTTGCGGTTTGCGAGAGACCAATCAAGACGCTGACCACGAGTACGAAGGTTCCCAAGCCGCCGAAAAGTGCGCGATTCAAAGGCTTTTTCGTAAGCGCGATCGTGCGAATCACAAGCCATCCACCGGCGCTTGCGCCGAGGATCGACACGAACCACCAGTAGAGATGGCTCGGTGGTTCGGGTGGTGCGACAAGCACGCCTGCGACGCCTGCGCCTATGAAGTACGCGGCGGCGGCGAGGAGCAGAAGTCCCATGACTTGCTTGATGAGATCGCTCGCGGGACCCGTGCGCGGCATCTTCTCAATCCACGAGGGATTTGCGGAGAGGACGAGGTAGGGGATCGCCATACCGGTGCCAACCGCGCCGAAAACCGTGAGAATCGTCGTTGGTCCTTGCGTCGTTGCCCACGCGACGGCGGTGCCCATGAGAGGTGCCGTGCACGGCGTCGAGAGCACCGCGGTCATGATGCCGAAGAAGAACGATCCGCTGTAGCTATCGTGCTTCGCCTCGACCATGTAGACCCAGTCGGGCAACTTGAGCGAGAAGAATCCGGCCATGCCGATCGCCATCACGGCGATCACCACGCCGACACCGATCGTGAACGCCGGCGTTTGGAAGAGCTGATTCGTGCTGGTGAATCCCTTCACGAACGCGATCATCACACCGAGCGCAAGCCAGAACGCAATCACGCCGAGCGACATCACGAACCCGAGCGAGAAGCACTTGGCGCGGCTGCCTTGCGCAGCTTGCGAAAGGCCCATGATTTTCAGCGGAATCACCGGCAACACGCACGGAGTGAAGTTGAGCAGTGCGCCGCCAAACGCGGCGACGACGAGCAACAACAAGAAGCCGAGTCCGTTTGGGTCAATCGAGAACTTGTAGGAGAAGATCGGAAACTCAAGGAGTTCCGTTGGCTTCTCGCCCGAGCGAATGCGGCCGTAGACGGTTGGATCAAACGGCGGATCGAACGCAACAAACGCTGCATTCGGTTCGCTCGCGGAAGCGTTCGCCACGATCTCAATGCGCGCGACGAGATCAACATCGGCAGGGCGACTGCATCCAACCGCGTCACACGCTTGGAACGTCACGCGCACCGGGATTTCAACGATGCCGGGCTTCGCATCGCTCTTCACCGAGAGCGGAATGAAGACAACAGGCGTACCTTCGTACACCGCGTACTTCTTCTTTCCTTCGCCAACATCGGTGTCGTATCCATGTTGTTCGGGCCACTGGATAAAAGCCGTGTTGAAATCGATGCCGTCGATCGGTGCGCTCGAAATCGCGCCGTCAGCACCTTCCTTCGGGTTGAGAATGACTTCGGTGCGAATGGCACCATCCCACACCACGAGACCGGGGGCCGGCGGCGTTGGGCCAGTCCACACGTGGTAACCCGACTTCAACTTCATCTCGATCGCGATCGGGAGGTCGCCGCCAGGTGCGGCTTTGTCCTGTGCAAGCACGAGTCGCGTTTCGACCTGATCGCGTGAGTCGTTGAAGAGGGGCTCGTCTTCGGCGGCGTTCTTGCCAAACGCACCGCCTCCACCAATTCCGCCACCAATTCCTCCCCCGAGGCCGGGCACACCGGGGAACTTCGGGGGGTTCTGGGCGAGGGCATAACTCGCGCTCGGCGCCACGAGAAGAATCAGCGCGGCGATCGTGAGGACGGCCACAGCAGCGCCGCGACCGCGAAGAATCGAGTGGAGCATCGTGCGGAGCATGGGCTTGAAACCGGAACGCGAGCGACGAATCGCGCGGTGGAACGGCGAAAGGGGAAAGACCAGCGCGGTCTCGATGGTTCTCAGGTTGCGCATGGGGCGGGCATCCTACGGGCCATGGACGGTTCCGTTGCCGACTGCATGCGAACGGTCGCGAAGCAGCGCACTTCGTGGCGGACCGATGCGAGTCACAATCTCCGCCTGCACCCGTGAGGCGAATTTCACGGGGTGAGGTGGGGGCCGCCGATATCGCACCGTGCGTGCGACGTGCCGACCTCCGGCGGAGCTTGGGGTCTCGCAATGAAGTTCCCGTCGCGCGCGGCCTCGATCTCTGCGTCTGATCATTGAGGGCCCATTTCAGGACGAAATATGGCCGGCACCGAAGTACTCAATCAATCCGATATCGACGCGCTTCTCAACGCGGCAAGCGAGCCTGCGCCCGCCGTTGCCGCGCCGCCGACGCAGATCTTCTCGCGTGCCCGCCGCGATCGCGACAAGGTCGAGATTTGCCCATACGACTTCAAACGGCCCGAGCGCATCTCCAAAGATCAGATGCGCGCGCTTGAGATGCTGCACGAGACGTTCGCTCGAAACTTCGGCGCGTCGCTCTCGGGTTTCCTCCGCACGATCGTCGAAGTGCGCGTGTCGCATGCCGCGCAGATGACCTACCAAGAGTTCATCGCCGGACTGCCGAATCCCACGAGTTTCAACCTCGTCCGCTGCCCGCCGCTCGAAGGTCAGATTTGCTTCGAGGTCTCGCCGCTGGTGCTCTACCCGATCATCGATCGCCTTCTCGGCGGCTCGAACAAGGAGCTCTTCGTTCCACAGCGGCCGATGACCCTGATCGAAACCAAACTCCTGCAGAAGATTCTCGCGCGCGGCATGGCGGCGCTCTCCGAGGCGTGGGCTGGCATCCGAAAGATTGATTTCGAGCTGGGCGAGATGGAGTCGAACCCGCAGCTCGTCCAGATTGTTCCGCCGAACGAAGTCGTCGTTGTTATCGGCTTCGAAGTGAAGTTGACGAATCGCGCAGGTTCGATGGCGCTCTGCATTCCTTACAACGCCATCGAGCCGCTCATCGAAGATCTCTCAGCGCAGAGTTGGTTCGTGACTGGCAAGAATCATGGCGAAGGCGGCACCGCGGAACGGATCGCCGGCGGGCTCTCGGGTGCACGCGTTGAACTCGATGCAACTCTCGCAACGACAACGATTTCCCTTTCGGAGCTCCGCACGCTCGAAGTCGGTGACTTGATTGTGACGAGTCGTCCGGCCACGTCGCCGGCAGTGCTCGGCGTCGAGGGGAAAGCGAAGTTCCTCGCGCAAATCGGTCAGTTGCGGGGAAATCGCGCGTTGAGAATCGACCGCGCAGTCTCCCCGACGGAGCGCATCGATCTCGGCGGCGGAAGCGGAGCGTAGATCCGACTGCGAGTCCGGCTGAGCATGCGGCCGCGAACGCGCCGTGACCCGCTGGCGCCCGTGAGGATTTCACAAACTTCGACGTCTCGCGGGTGCTGCACGGGCGTTGCATTGACCTTTTGATGCGGGAGCGATATCTTCCAAGCCCCTCCCGTAGCGTTTGTTGCAACGGGAGGGGAGTTTCGATGCCGGTAAAGACCGGCTTGCGACCGAACGGCGTGTCCCAATGCTTTCGATTCCCGGTGACTCAACCCCCCGTGATCCGTCAAGCGGTAGGACCGTTCGGGCTGGATTCCTGCAATGAGGCCTGAAAGGTCTCATCTCTGGTCTGGCTCGAGCGTGGCGCGAAGCTTTGGATGCTTCGCGTGCCCTTCGTCGGCGTGGCGACAAAGTCGTTCACGATCGACGTTTGCGCACGAGTTGTATCCCAAGTTGTCTTCCAAGACTGCGCGTCACAGTTTGCCCCGAGGCATGCACCAAAGCATGAGCCTCGCACGGCAGTCGTTCGACATCCCCGGAGGCTTCCTGCGACCGTGATGGCTTGACCATTCGGCACGATGGAACCACCTGCGGTGATGTCCGCAGGCACTGAACCGGCCATGCGCAACTGCGCGTGGCTTTTCTGTTTGGCCTTTCTGTTTGGCTGTGTCTGTTCACTCGTCGCGTTGAACAACGTGAAGACGTGTTCGGCGGAGTCGGCCAAATCAAGAACACGCGCACAACATCTCAACCGCGGCAGTCGTCGCGGGACAACCCAGCCGCAGCACACGTTGCGGAACAATCTCGCTCGCGGCTGCCGCATCTTGAAGGCACTCGCGCGCACGCCAGAGAAAGGTCTCAAAGGTCACCTCGCCATGAACGCTGAAACTCTTCGCATCCTCGACTCGATCGCACGCGACCGGAACATCGACCGCGAGCATCTTTTCCGCGATCTTGAGATGGCGATGATCAGTGCTGCACGCAAGCACTTTGACTCGCTCGACAACGAAGAATTCGGCTGCGAGATGGACCGCCTCTCGGGCAAGATCACGATCTGGCGCAACATCATGAATGAAGAGGGCGAGATTGTGGATCGCGAGATGATCCCGATCGAGCGTCTCGGCCGCATCCCCGCGCAAACCGCGAAGCAAGTGATGATTCAGAAGTTCCGCGAAGACGAGCGGAACGCGCTGATGGAAGAGTTCGCGAAGAAGCAGGGCGAAATCGTTGCGGGAACCGTCGTGCGCCAAGAAGGTCCGGCACTGATCGTACAAGTCGATCGCGCTGAGGCGTTCATGCCGAAGTCTGAGCAGATCCCAGGCGAGATGTTCAAGCCGGGCGACCGCATTCGTTGCCTCGTGCTCGACGTGCGCGACGCCGGAAGCCAAGTCAAGATCATTCTTTCCCGCGCGAATCCCGACTTCATCCGTCGCCTCTTTGAGGCCGAAGTTCCGGAAGTTGCTGAGCGCGTGATCGAAATCAAGGCGCTCGCGCGTGAGCCTGGCCAACGTTGCAAGGTCGCGGTCGCGAGCGTTGACTCGAAGGTCGATGCAAAGGGCGCCTGCATCGGTGTCCGTGGCAGCCGTATTCGCAACATCGTTGACGAAGTGAACGGCGAGAAGATCGACATCGTGCTCTGGAACGAGTCGAGCCAAGTGCTCATCTCGAACGCCGTTCGTCCGGCTGCGGTCGAAGAAGTCAGCCTCTGCTTCGAACTCGGCCGCGCCACGATCATCGTGCGCGAAGACCAACTGTCGCTTGCGATTGGTAAGCGCGGTCAGAACGTGCGCCTCGCAGCGCGACTCACGGGTTGGGACATTGACATCCTGACGCCGGTCGAGTTCGCGAAGGGCCTCGAGATCCTGCAGGAAACCCTGCGTCCGATCGAGGGTGTCAACGACGAAATGCTCGACAAGCTGGGCGCGCTCGGCATGATCAGCGTCTTCGACGTCGAGGAGATTGGGCCTCAAATGCTGATGGAAGAGCTCGAGATTTCAGACGAGCTCGCAGACATCATGTGTGCGTCGGCGTCGAATCGCGCACGTGAGGTTGAAGTAGAACGCGAGCGCGAGCAAGCGGAAGCTGCGGCACGTGCCGCGGAAGATGCGGCCGCGACCGAAGCAATCTTGGGAACGACGCAGGGCTCCGAAGGCTCGGGCGCAGAACCCGATGCCGACGCGGAAAGCGCTGCGGATTCGATCCTCGGCGCGCACCGCTCCGGCCGTGCGAATGGTTGATCGTGTGGGATGAGATCGTGCTCGGTCGCCACACGCGTGGCGCCGAGCGTCGTGAGAGTGTTGGAAGCGGCTCAGGGTGTTCTGAGCGCTTAGGTGAAATGGGCTTTAGGAGGACTGCTTGTCGAAGAAACCCGCCCCGCTGAAGGTGCATCAGCTTGCCAAGGAACTCGGTGTGAGTTCCAAGGACATCGTCGCGCGTTGCCAGGCCGAAGATATTCCCGATGTCGCAACCCACCTTTCGCCGGTGTCGGTCGGCCTTGCGCTGACGATCCGCGAGTGGTTCGCGAATGCAGGGGGAGCGGCAGCAACGGCGACTGCAGTCGCTGACGCATCCGATGTTGAGTCGGGCTCCTCGGCGGAGGAGTCGTCTGCTGCCGAGTCGGAAGCGAGCGCGACCAAGTCGGCAGCCTCCGCCAAAGCGGCGACGACGGCGTCTGCAGCGGCCAAATCGGCCGCGAAGGGCACTACGAAGTCGGCGGCGAGCGCGGATATGGATGCGGATGTGAGCGACGCTGCTCCAGCTGTTGCGAAGCGCGCAACCCGTAAGCCGGCTGTCTCCACGCCAACCCCCTCCGAAGAGTCGGGCGCGGTTGCGAAGTCCGCGGCCAAGACTTCGGCGAAGTTGTCTTCGGATGAAGCGACTGCAGCCACTGCTCCGAGCGCGGACGTCGGTACGTCGGGTTCGAACGCTCCGGGCGTGACTCCATCGGCGAGTGGTTCGACGGGCGCAGCGACCTCTGCGATGCCGGCGGCGACAACCGCGGCAGCCACGTCAGCCACGTCAGCCACGTCAGCGCCGACCTCAGCGAAAGCGGCTTCCGTGTCCGCTTCGGTCGCTTCTTCGACTCCAACCTCGCCCGTCACGGCGTCATCTGCCAAGCGAGACGATGCAGCGTCGAGTGCGACTGCCGCAGCGGCTCCCGCCACCGCGAAGTCGCCCTCAGATTCCTCGGTCGCGCCAACGGCCTCGACTCCCTCCGCGGCGGCGCCAACCGCGCGAACAGCGGGAGCGGGTGCAACGACGCCGCCATCCGCCACTCCACCCACATACCGCATACCGGCTGGTTTGAGTGCACGTCCTCAACCGCGGCTCGACGGAACCGGTGGAAAGCCACCGCAAACTCCAGCGACGCCAACGGCTCCTGTGGCGCGTCGCGTGATCACAGCACCGCCGCCGCCGCCATCGTCGCTCACCGACACGTCCGGCGCGAAGCCCGTCATGAACGTGCCTTCGCGGCCGTCAATCGTTGGCCCAGCGGGTCAGCAACTGACGAACAAAGAGAAGACGCGACTCGCGGGTCCGCAAGTCATCCGCGTTGAGCAAGCAGACAATCTTCCAACGCCACCGCCGATGCGTCGCACAGGTCCAGGCACCGCCGGACCCGGTGGCGCGCGCGGACCGATGGGACGCACGGGCGGCGCGGGTGGTGCCGCAGGTGGCGCTCGCGGCCGAGGTGTCGGGTCTTCTTCTCGTTCCGGTCGTGCGGGCGAATCGGCGCGCATCGAGTTTGGCGCGCAGGACATTCGCGACCGCAAGGCGCGTCTCGATGCGGCGAAGGGCTTTATGTCCTCGCACCGTACGCCGTCGGGTCGACCGATGGGCGGCGGTATGGGTGGCGGCGGACAACGCACCGAGCGGAAGCCCGGTGAAGTGCAACAGATTCACGTTGCTGAGCCGCTGACGATCAAAGAACTTTCGGCTGCGACCGGCATCAAGGCAACCGACATCATCAAGAAGCTCTTCCTCGGCGGAACGATGGCGACCATCAACAGCGCCATCGATCGCGAGAAGGCCATCGAGATCATGATGGACTTCGAGATCGACCTCATCGTCGATGAAGCGAAGTCTGCGGCTGAGATCATCGAAGAGCGCTTCAAGGATCGCGAGCGCGTCGACGAGCGTCGCCGCGCACCGATCGTGACCATCCTCGGTCACGTCGACCACGGTAAGACGAGCTTGCTCGACCGGATTCGCAAGACGAATATCGCGGCTGGCGAAGCGGGTGGTATCACCCAGTCGACCCGTGCGTTCTGCGTGCCAGTGAAGTCGGGCGATGTCGATCGCATGGTGACGTTCATCGATACGCCGGGCCACGAAGCGTTTACGTCGATGCGTGCGCGCGGCGCGAAGGTGACCGACATCGTCGTGCTCGTCGTGTCGGCGGTTGACGGCGTCATGCCGCAAACGATCGAATCGATCCAGCACGCGAAGGCGGCGGGTGTTCCGATCGTGGTCGCGATGAACAAGATCGATCGCCCTGATGCGACTGAGCCGAACATTCGTCGTTTGCTCGGCCAGCTCGCCGAGCACGGCCTCAATCCGGTGGAGTGGGGCGGCGATACGGAAGTCATCAAGACAAGCGCGACGCGCGGTGACGGCATCGAGGAACTCCTCGCGATGCTCGATTACCAAGCGGAACTCCTCGAACTCAAGGCCGACTTCGGTGGCATGGCGCGAGGTAGCGTCCTCGAAGCGTCGATCGAAGAAGGTCGCGGTCCGGTGGCGCGCGTGATGGTGCAAGAAGGCCGCCTCAAGAAGGGCGACTTCATCGTCATCGGTCGCGGTTACGGCCGCGTTCGTGACATCATCAACGATCGCGGTGAGCGCATCACCGAAGCGTTCCCCTCGACTCCTGTGGCAATCTCCGGCATCGATGAATTGCCTGACGCGGGCGACAAGGCCTTCGTTGTGCAGTCGATTCGCGCCGCGGAAGAAGCTGCGGAAGAGCGACGTCGTATCGACCGCGAGCGCGAACTCGCGGCGCCGAAGATCACGCTCGACAACATCTTCAAGCACCTCGAGAAGCAGGGCCGCAAGGAACTCGCGCTCGTCGTCAAGGGCGATGTGCAGGGCTCGGTCGAAGCGCTCAAGGCGATGCTTTCGAAGCTGCCGACCGAAGAGGTCGTCGTCAGCGTCAAGAGCGCGTCGGCAGGCGGTATCAACGAGTCCGACGTCACGCTCGCCGAGGCAACGAAGGCGATCATCGTTGGTTTCAACGTCACTTCGAGCGGCAAGGCTCGTCAGTTGGCCGAGTCGAAGGGTATCGAGATCCGACTCTACGAAGTCATCTACGACCTCATCGACGACGTCACGAAGGCTGCGCGCGGCATGCTCGCACCCGAGCTCAAGCTCGAGGTCCTCGGTCACGCAGAAGTGCGTCAGGTGTTCAAGATCTCGAAGGTCGGCGCGATCGCCGGTTGCTATGTCACCGATGGCGTGGTCGAGCGCAATGCGCAGATCCGCGTCACGCGCGATGGCATCGTCATCGAGAAGGATCGTCGTCTCGAGCAGCTCAAGCGCTTCAAGGACGATGCGAAGGAAGTGCGCGCTGGTACCGAGTGCGGCATGAAGATCGTGGGCTACGACGACATCAAGGTCGGCGACGTCCTCGAGTGCTACAAGACCGTCACGGTGTCGAGAAGTTGAATTCAGGGGGTTTGTTCGTGATGGCTTCTCGACGTGACATGCATGAAGACGACGGTGGAGATCACCGCGAATCCCACGCTGGTCCTTCAGGACCCGCGAAGGGGCCGCGTCGGCGTGATCCGAATGCAGGGCTTCCGCGGGATGGCAAATTCGCAGGGAAATCTGCTGCGAAGCCTGCTGGAAAGAGCGCTGCTGCGAGGCCCACGCGCTTGCGTGGTCCACTCGGCGACGAGACGCAGCGCACCGATCGCCCGTTGCAAGTTGCGGGTGAGATTCGTCGTGCCGTCCAAGCCGAAATCGCACGCGGGCTGAATGACCCGCGTGTGCAGGGCTTGGTCTCGGTCACCGACGTCGAGTTGACGCCTGATCTCGCGCAGGCGCGCATCAAGGTGTCGGTGCTGCCTGAGCAAAAGGCGTCGCTCACGCTGTCAGGGCTCCGCGCGGCTGCCGGATTCTTGCGTCGTCGCGTGATGGACGAAACGCGCATTGGTCGCGTGCCAACATTGGTCTTCGAGGTCGATGAGCGCTTCAAGCGCGAGGCGGCACTCGATTCCGCGATTCGATCGACGAGCGGCTCTGCTTCGGCGGAGTCGACAGCGTCGGCGATTCCGGTTGATGAAGATGAAGGGGACGGGAAGGAAAGGCCGGAGGACAAGACACGATGAAGGTCGAACTCGTCCGTGCGCCCAAGTTTGGGGCCATTCTCCGCAAGCACAACGGCGCGCTGGTACTCGGCGAGACGCCGGTCTTACCAGGGCACGAGGCCAACGATCCACTTGCGATCTTGTTGACCAACTTCTTGCTTTGGGAAAGCACGCCGAAACTCGCGGAGGAGGCGCTTGGCCGACTCTCGAGGCTCGTCGTCGACGCGAATGAACTGCGCGTGATGCTCGAGCGGGAAGTCATCGAGACGATCGGTGACAAGTATCCGTTTGTCGAGGAGCGTGCAGCGCGGCTTCGCGCGACACTCAACGACGTTTTCCGTCGGCAGCACCGAACGTCGCTCGATCATCTGCGGAATCTCTCGCGCAAGGATCAGCGTGCGTACCTCGATGGTCTCGCGGACATTCCGCCATTTGTGGCGGGCCGCACGGCGGTGGTCGCGTTCGAGAATCCTTCGCCCATCATCGATGACTCGATGGTTGAGTTGCTCGTCCAGCAAGATGCGGTCGATCCGACGGCAACGACGCCTGACGTCGCCGCGTGGATCGCGAAGCACCACAAGATCGAGGAGTACCTCAAGGTCTCTGGCGCGCTCGACGCGATGAAGCGTGAGGCCATCGGCGCGGGCGGCAAGAACACGCTGAAGTTCCGATCGGCATACCTCGCTCGTCACGCGGGCTTCCGCGCCGCTGTGGAAGCGGAGAAGGCGCGCATCGAAGCCGAGAAACGTGCAGCGATCGAAGCTGCCGAGCGCGAAGTCGAAGAACGTCGGCTTGCGGAAATTGCGCGCGAAGAGCAGCGCATTCGCGAGAAGAAGGAAGCCGAAGAAGCGCGTGTTCGTCAGCGCATCGAACGCGAAGCCGCTCGTGTCGCTGCGATCGCGCAGCGCGAAGCGGATCGCATCGCGCGCGAAGAAGCGAAGCGTGCGGCCGAGGCTGCGCGCATCAAGGCCGCCGAAGATCGTGAAAAGGCGAAGGTTGCTGCTGAGGCTGCGCGAGCGAAGGCGCAGGCCGAACGCGACGCAGCACGCGAAAAAGCACGTATCGCCCGTGAGAAGGAACTTGCGAAGAAGCAAGCTGAGCGCGAAAAACTCGAAGCCAAGCGCATGAAGCTCGAAGCGAAGCGCAAGCAGCTCGAGGCGAAGCGCGAGGCAAAGCGCGCCGCGGAGCGTGCGAAGGCTGAAGCGAAACGTGCACGCGAAGCTGAGAAGAAGCTGAAGGCCCAGCGCCTCCTCGCCGAAGCGAAGGCGAAGAAGGACGCTGCGCAGAAGGCTCAACTCGCAAAGCAACTTGCAGCGAAGAAGGCCGCCGAGAAGAAGGCAGCCGAGAAGAAGGCTCTCGCAAAGAAAGCGGCTGAGAAAAAAGCCGCTTCGCAGAAGTCTGCCAAGAGCAAGAATTCGAAGCAGGCCTCTAAGAAGGTTTCGAAGCAAGCCCCCAAGCAAATCTCGAAGAACACCACCCGCAGCACCGCGAAGTCGAATGTCACCTCGAAGAAGAGCGCGAACAAGACTGCGAACAAGACTGCGAACAAGTCTGCGAATAAGTCTGCGAAACAGAGCGCGCCGAATGCTTCGAAAAAGAAGTCGACTGCGAAAGTGAACGCGAAGGCGAGTAAGAAACCGAGGCGCGGGAAGCGCAAATGAGGCAGACGCGCGGAACGTGGGCGACTTCTCACATGAATGGTCGCGCTTCACCTCTTCCTCGTGCGCCTCACGCGATTTCCACCGCCGGTCATGCCGTGAGCACGCGATCGCCCCGTCCGTTCGTTTCAATCGCTCTCTTGGCAAGCGCTGTCGCATTGTCGGCTTGCTCGACGCGCCAGCCAACGGAGCCGTCGCAGGTTCGCAGCGACCAACCGGCTGAAGCCGGCGATTCCTCGACGGGGAACACCGAAGCGCGCACGACGGAGCGCTCCCTGCGAGCGATGCCGATGCGCGTGCCCTTACTTGTGGGCACGTTTCCAGCGAGCACTCAGGTCCCCGCAAGTGTGGGGACGGGTTCAAGCACGACGGACGCTCTTCACACACCCATCACGAGTCTCCGCGCGACACTTCCGCCGAAGCAGGATGTCGAACCGTTGCCGCGCGACGTGACTCGATTGCTCTCTGTCGCGGCAGATGCGATCGGTAAGAACAATCTTCAAGCGGCGCTTGACGCGACCGAAGAGGCAGAACAACTCGCGCCTGACCGTGTGGAGCCGCTCGAAATTCGGCTTGTTGCGTTGCTTTCGCGTGGAGGATCGGGAGATGTGCGAACGGTCCTTGATGCGATTTCGGCGCGTGATCCGCGCAATGCCGTGGGCATTGCATTTCGCGGTTTAATCGCCGCGCAAGCCGGTCGTGATGCCGAGGCACTTGCGCTCTTTGCGCTCTTCATCGGCGAAGGTGCGATCGAGCGACGCGGAGTCGCGATCCCACTGCCAACGGAGCCGGGTGAACTCGAAGAACTTGCCGCCGCATGTGCGTTGCGACTCGGGTACGCCGATGCAGCGCTCTCGGCAATCGCGGAAGCAAAGCGCGCGCGTGCAACCGACGGGAAAATACTGCGCCGGATCGGGCTGTTGGAAAGCGACGCACTCGTCATGCTCGGTCGCTGCGATGAGGCGTGCGTGATCTTGCGCGGACTGATTCCCGCGGAGAGCGCGCTTGCAGCTTCGGAAGATGTGGATGCGAAGCGCGCGCCAGCAACCGACGCAACCGCCGCAAGTGTGCGTCCGCTCGACGAAATCGCCATGCTCGCGTTGCTGCGCTTGGATCTCATCGAAGTGGAACGAGGTCGCGTTGCGGAGCGACTGCGTGATGCGCTGAGCGCGCGTCAGCTTGCGGAGCGCTCCGATTTTGCGCTTTGGCGCGTCACGCGCTTGGCGGAGATGGCGCAGCTTGCGCCATCCGCAAGTGATGCATCCACGCTCGACGGAACCACTCTGGGTGCACGCGAAACCTCCGTTTCAACCAGCGCGGTCGCCGCGACGGAGGGCGATGGGCGGCGCGAGTTGCTGCGTCTCATGCTCAGTGACGGGACCCTCACGCGTGCGCAGCGGATGGAGCAACTCGAGCGCGTACTCGTCAGATTCTCGGGGGGATTCGAGCGCGACCCAATGGCGATGCGCTTCGCGCTGTGGCTCCTCGCGCGCGAAGATCTCGCGCGCGCGATCGATGTCGCGACTGAACTCGTCGCCGAAGAACCGTGCGCCATCGATGCAGTCGTCGCGGGGCTCCTTCTTGCGCCCGTCGATGTCGACCAAATCCTCTCCATCCTCGATCAGACGAGGCGCGGCGCGACGGCGGATGCCATGCGCAGCCGCGTACTCGCGCGCTTTGGGTTTGCAGATGAAGCCATCAGCGTGGCCGAGGCAGCGCGCTCGCGCGATCCAGCGTCGCTGCCGTTACTCGCAGCGGCTGCGCTCGCGGCGGCAGAAGCGAGCGATGTCACGATTCTTGGTGAGGTTGATGAGGTTGCGGGTGGGCGCGACTCTGTGCTCGCTCCGATTCTCGCGCGCGCGTGGATGCTCGTCGGCGATGAAGGCCGCGCAAACGATCGTGGTGGAAGCGGCGGCGGAAGCGGTGGCGGTAGCGGCGGTGGGAGTCTCGCATCGTTGCTCGCCGCAAACCGCTCTGAGGATGCCGTGCGACTGGAAGCGACCGGCCGCGCTGCGCTTTCGAGTCGGCTTCCGTTCGCCGACGAGTGCCTTGCGCTTGCTGCTGAAATTGACCCCTTCGGCGACGCGCTTGATCCACTTGCGCAGCGGCTGACGGCTGTTGAAAGCGCGGGTGAAGGAACTGGTCAGAGTGCGTCGGTGCTGACGCGTTGGGCCGATGCGGCGGTTGCCACGTCTCCTGCGGTTCCAACGCGGCGCAAACTCGGGCTTCTCCTCGCGCTCAACGCGGGTTCGGTGACGCGACCGACGGAGATTCCGCCCGCGCCGCTCGGTGCGCGATTCGACGCGTTGGTGCTTGCACCGAGTTCTTTGCGGCTCACATCGACGTTGGCGGCGCAGCGCGCTCGGCCCCAAACCATTGATGCGCAGGCTGCTGTCGCACAGACCCTGATCGCGACCGGTGATGTTGCGGGCGCGGTTGCGATCCTCGAGCGTTGTTCGCGCAGTGCATCGGTCGAAGGAAACTCGCGAGCGGTCGGAGCCTTGCTCGCAACCGCCGCGGAGATTGCGAAGCGCGAGCCCACCCGAGCCCGCGACATGTCGCGCACTGCGGAAGCACTCTTGCCGCGACTCGGTCGCGCGACGAGTGGTGACATGTTGGCGGCGATGCGGTTGGCGATCGTCGCGCGGAGTGATGAAGCGACGCTCGAGCGCCTCGCCGAACGACTCGCGCGGGCGTCGCGTCCACTCACCGTCGCCGATACGAACGGCTGCCTCGAACTCCTCAACGGCGTGCGTCGGGTCGACGACGATCCGTTCCCCGCGGCGCTCCTCGCCGATGCGATCGCGCGTGACACCCGTGCAGAGGCGGATGCGCGGCGACGTATCGCGCGTGCGTCGATTGCGCTCGGTGCATTGAGCGGAGGCTGTTGGCAGCGGACCGAGTCGCTTCTCTGTGATCTCGCAAGCGAGCGTATCGAAGTCTTCGTACGCGCCAGCGACATGCCTTCGGCGAATGTCGATGGTTCGACAGCGGTCGTCGGCACCGGTGGCGCGGTTGATCTCGGTCGACAGTTCGTCCGCGCCGCAGACGCCCACGCGCTCATCGGTGATGAACTCGGGAGCCGCCGGCTTCTTGAGCGTGCGGTCTTCACCGAACCCGTTTCCGCCGAGGCGCAGAACAACCTTGCATACTTCGTCGTCGATCGCGGCGCTGTGGACGAAGCCACGATCGCCATGTCGCTCGAGGCGCTTGCGAAGGCGCCCGACAATCCCTCGATCCTCGACACGGTCGGCGTGCTGCGATATCGGCAGGGTCGATTGCGTGATGGAGCCGACGGCATGGGTGCGATCACGCTCTTCCGCCAAGCGTTGCGTATTCGCCCAGAGGATCCATCGCTCGAGACGCTTGACCACCTCGGTGACGCGCTCTGGCAAGACGGTGATCAACAGGCCGCGATCCGCTGCTGGCAGCAGGTCGGGCAAGTGGCGCAACTTCGCTATCCGCCGCAAGAGATTGCGAAGAATCTCGTCGAGTTCCAGCGCCGCGAATTTGGACTTGCGCTGCTCGAACCGGCACCGCTGCTGCGGCGCTTGTACGGTCGCATTGCCGACCGCGCGGCGCGCAAACTCGAAGAGGTCGCGCGCGGCGAGCCGCCATCGGTGAGGCCGATGACGCTGGAAGCTTCAGATGGAATCGAGACAGGGACGAACCGTTGATCACGCGTTGTCGGGTGTTTGTCGTTGAGCGTTCGCCGCTCGTCTTGTGCCCACGTTGACCCACAGGAATTCCGCGTATCTTGCTGCGCGAAGGAGTTGAGTTTCCCTCATGGCTGGACACAGCGCTTGGAAAAACATCAAGCATCGCAAGGCCGCGGTCGACAAGAAGCGCGGCAAGATCTGGAGCAAGTGCTCGCGTGCGATCATCGTCGCCGCGCGCATGGGCGGCGGTGATCCGCAATTCAATCCTTCGCTCCGCATCGCGGTCGACCTTGCGCGCGCAGCCAACATGCCGCGCGACACGATCGAGAAGGCGATCAAGAAAGGAACAGGCGAGGGTTCCGCGGAACACTACGAGTCCGCGCGGTACGAGGGCTACGCGCCTGGCGGCGTCGCGGTCATCGTCGAGTGTCTGATTTCGAACGCCAACAAGGCGGCTGCGGACATCCGCGTGATCTTCGACAAGAACGGCGGCAAGATCGGCGTGCCCGGTTCCGTCGCGTTCAGTTTCTCGCAGAAGGCGCAGGTCATCGTCGAGGGCGGCAGCGAAGAGCGCTTGATGGAGGCGTGTTTCGAGGCGGGTGTCGAGGACATCCACGGCGATGGCGAGACGTTCCAAGTGCTCGGTCCACCGAACAACCTGATTGCGTTGCGTTCGGCGGTGGAAGCAGCGGGCATGAGTGTCGATAGTGCCGAAATCGTGTGGATCCCCATGCAGACGGTGGAGGTCGATGCGTCGACGCTCGCCGAGGTCGAGACCATCGTCGATGCGCTTGAAGATCACGACGACGTGCAGAAGGTCTACACCAATCTCGCGTGAGGTCGAAGTTGTGATGTGGCCGCGCAACTCCACAACGTGGAGCAATCGCGATCGCGCCACGAGCAGCATGCAAGGTCAATCCGTCCCGGCAGGCCAGATCCCACAAGGCCAGATCCTGGAAGGCCAGCTCTCCCGCGAGGCAACGCGTGGACAAGAGAAAACCCGACGCGTGTGCGTCGGGTTGTGGTTGAGAATTCAGTTGCAGCCACGTGGCGCGGCGCGCACGCATGTGCAGATCACACTCGCGGTGAGCTCACTTCTGCGGCGCCGACTTTGGCAGCGGATCGATCGGTGGCTCGTCCATGCCTGACGATTCCTCCGCGGGGAGCGGCGGCGGCATCGGAGTTTCAGACTCACTGTTGGCCTCGGCAGGTTGTGCGGCCTTCACAGGGCCAAGTAGTGTGCGCATTTGCAGGAAGTAGCGATCCGCTTCGTCCCAGACATGGGCGGGGATGTCAACCTGGCGCGCGGTGAAGTCGACGAGCGGTTGGCCGAGTTCCTCATCCCGACCGAGGACGACTTGGAGCTTCCACTCCTCACTCTCGCGTTGCGGGTCCGCGTGTGGCGAAACGAACGTTCGCTTCAACACGCGATAGATCTCGATGCGGCGAGAGGCCTCATCGACGTGGACTTCGTTATTCATGACTTTCCAGTCGTCGTACTGCGGTGCGCGGGCAGTAGCGACCATCGCGGTCCACAACTGATCTTCGGAGTAACCCTCGAAGACTTGTGAACGCGAGGTGCAGCCGATGCTCGAGACAGCGACGATGGCGGTGAGGGAAAGCGCGGCAAAAATCGAACGACTACGCATGGGTTGCTCCGTTCCCGACGGACCTCGGGGTGCCGGGTCATCGGCAATTTCAGGCGCCCGGATGCACAACCAACCGAGCTTCTTCGACGCAGCCTCGACCGGGTGAGAATGGCTGCGGGCGGCGATCTCGGGCGAGCGGGCCGGATCCGCTGATCGCCGCAGAACTCGTGCGATTCACGCGCAAAGCGCCATGACGCGCCGAGGAGGGCCAAATTCTCGGTACCTTGCGTCCCTATGGGTTCTCCCGACGCAGCGCCCGGCCAATCGCCTACCCCACCGCGCAACGCCGCTTCGCCCTCCGATCCACCGGAGGCACCCCGCGATAAGCGGCTGATCGCGAGCGCGATTCTCGGTGTCTGTTGGATCGCATTCCCGCCGCTCGCGGGCTTCTACATCCTCTTCGATCTCCAGAACCTCGCTGCCTTCCTGCAGCGTGATCTTCATTGGGGCTTCTGGGGATACGTGGCCGTCTTCGCGGTAACCGCAGGGCTTGGCATTCTCCCGACCTACTCGCAAGCGTTTCTCGGTGGTTGGGTCTTTGGCATGCAGTGGGGGCTGACCGGCGCGATTCTTGGCTTCACGGGTGGAGCCGCGATTGGATATCTCTTCGCGCAATCGGTTACCGGTGACAGCGTTGATCGCTGGATCGATCGACACCCGAAGGGACGCGTGATCCGCGATGCGCTCGCGCGCGGTTCGCATCTGCGCACCTTTGGCATCGTCACACTCTTGCGACTGCCGCCGAGTTCGCCCTTCGCGATGACGAACTACGCGCTCGGAGCCACGCGCGTTCCGTTTTGGCTCGCGATGATCGCGACCCCGATCGGCATGCTGCCGCGCACGGCGGTCGTGTGTTTCCTCGCCGCGAGTGCGGCGGGGACAGGCGCGCAGAACATCAAGGAAGTCTTCCAACAGCAACCGATGTGGGTCACGATCGCGGGAATTCTCTCGGCGGTGCTTGTTGTTGCGGTCATTGGCCAAGTGGCGAATCACGCATTGGCGAAGTTCGCTCCAGCAGAGAAGGGCGGGAGTGAGGGAACGGGGAGCGACGCGTCGCGTGAGGATCGCGCATGAGTCAGCCCGCGCGCGCCAATCGCTTGGGCCTCGTGCTCTTCACGCTCTATTGCATCGCGTATGCCGCATTTGTCTTGATCGCGGCGTTCGGCACGTTCGAAGATGGCAAGGCGACCGGCGGACTTGCGCGCGAGACGCCTTCCTTTTTGGGTGGGCTTTCGTGGGGCATCGTCGGTGGATTTGGCCTCATCATCGGCGCGTTTATCCTCGCGCTGCTCTATGCCGCGTTTGCCCGCCATGACGGAGTTGAAGCGTGATCTACGAGACGAGCACACTTGCGATTGCGGTGTTCGCCGCGTTTGTTGGCGCGGTGCTTGCGCTGAGTTTTTGGCTCGGTTCACGCGCCAAGAGTGCGGGCGGGTACTTCGCAGCACACGGGCAAGTCGGTTGGTTTGTGAACGGCATCGCCTTCGCGGGCGACTACCTCTCCGCCGCGAGTTTTCTCGGCATCTGCGGCATGATCGCGTTCTTCGGGTACGACGGGTTTCTCTACTCGATCGGTTATCTCGCGGGTTGGATCGTCGCGCTCTTCGTGATCGCGGAACCGATCAAACGACTCGGGAAGTACACGCTCGCGGACGCGCTGAACGCACGCTTTCAATCGCGTGGACTCAAACTCGTCGCGGCAATCGCGACGCTTGTGATCTCGCTCTTTTATCTCATCCCTCAGATGGTGGGCGCGGGCGCACTCGTGAAGCCGCTCCTCGGATTACCGCATTGGGCAGGCGTTGCGATGGTCGGCGTTGCGGTGACGGTCATCGTCGCGACAGCCGGCATGGTGAGTACGACCTGGGTGCAGTTCATCAAGGGCACGCTGCTCGTGATTGTGTGTACCGTCGTGGTTGGGTTGATTCTCAACCGCGGCTTCACGTTGCCATCCGCGCCGATTCCAGCGAGCGCGGTGCAGTCGCTCGCGGTGACGCCAGAAGGAACGCTTGTGAACGGCGCACTCCGTACGCGCGAGAATCAACTCGATGCACGACTTCGCGCGGAGTATGGAACAGGCTTCGGAAGTGTGGCCGCGCTGCCAGATGGCGCGACGTCCACGGGTCCACTCGGGCCGATCACCTATCTCGAGACCTTCGCGGACTCGACGGTGACTACGTGGAAGAAAGCGACCGATGGCGCTGGTGTTACGACGTTCACTCCAGTCGAACGAAAGGGCGCTGATCTGTTGCTCCCGGGCGCGAATCCGACGTTCAAAGGTGTGCGCGACGATTCATTGGTGGCGAAGCTCGATTTCCTCTCGCTCATGCTTGCGCTCTTTCTCGGAACGGCGAGTTTGCCGCACATTCTGATTCGCTACTACACGGTGAAGGACGCGGCGAGCGCGCGAAAGAGCACCGTGGTGGGCATCGGCGCGATTGGCGCGTTTTACGTTCTCACCCTGTATCTCGGGATTGGCGCGATGACGAGCGGGGCGCTCGATCCAACCGACTCGAACATGTCGGCGCCGCTCCTCGCGAAGACTTTCGGCGACGGACTCTTCGCTGTCATCAGTGCCGTTGCCTTCACGACGGTGCTTGGTACTGTCAGTGGGCTCATCCTCGCAGGCGCTGGTGCCGTCGCGCACGATCTCTTGAAGGACGTCTTTCAACTGAAGTTGGATGATCGTGGTCAGGTGCGCGCGGCGAAAATCGCGTCGGTGGCGCTCGGACTCGGCGCGGTCGGGCTCGGCATTCTCTTCGAAAAGCTGAACGTGACGTTCCTCGTCGGCTGGGCGTTCAACGTCGCTGCCAGTGCGAATCTTCCAGCGCTCGTCATGCTTCTCTTCTGGAAGCGCACGACGAAAGAGGGAATCATCGCGGCGATATCGGTGGGGCTGGTCACGAGCCTCGCGTGGATTCTCGGGTCCGCAGACACGCTTGAGAAAGTGTTCGGCTACTCGGCCGCGGATGCATCAGCGCGCGCACTTGTGCCGTTCAGCCAGCCTGCGATTGTGACGGTGCCGCTGGGCTTTCTCACGCTCGTTG
This sequence comes from Planctomycetaceae bacterium, assembly GCA_027483065.1. Classification (GTDB taxonomy): domain Bacteria; phylum Planctomycetota; class Phycisphaerae; order Phycisphaerales; family SM1A02; genus QWPT01. The sequence goes on along the minus strand of JAIXVI010000132.1, from coordinate 1,028 downwards.
TTGTTTCGCTGCTGACGCCCCGCGTGCAGCGTGCAAGCGAACGCGCCGCACAGGTGTGACCTGCGCGGCGCGTGCGTGATGTCGTGTGCGATCGCGTTGATCGCGTTGGTTCTCAACCGAGGCGCGATTACGCGCGGCTGCGGTACGAGCCATCCGCGGTCGAGATGATGACCTTTTCACCAATCGTGATGAAGGGCGGAACGCGGGTCTTCAAACCGGTTTCGCAGGTCGCTTCCTTGAGTTGGTTGGTGGCGGTTGCGCCCTTGATGCCCGGCGGCGTGTCGGTGATTTCGAGGGTGACGGTGAGCGGAAGCTCGACCGAGATCGCCTTACCGTCACACCAGAGGACGATGATCTGGTTGTTCGGCAGCACGTACAGCGCGAGATCGCCGACGACTTCCTTCGAGAGTTCGACTTGGTCGTAGCTCTCGAGATCCATGAAGATCGACTTGCCGCCTTGGTCGTAGAGGTACTCCATGGTGCGGCGGTCGAGGTCGACCTGCTCCACGTCTTCACCCGAACGAAGTCGCTTTTCGATCAGCGAGCCCGACTTCAAGTCGCGGATCTTGATCTGAACGAACGCCCGCAGGTTGCCGGGGGTACGGTGCTCAGTTTCGGTAATCAGGAAGAGCTTGCCATCCATCTTGATGGCCATGCCGGGCGTCAGGTCAGTGCTATTCACGGTAGAGATCCTCTCGTTGCCCGCATCGCGGGGGCGCAGAGACTACCACAGACGCGGTCTTGAACGGAAGTCTTGGTGCCGAATGCGGTTGAGGCTCTGGCGCCTTACGAACGTCTTCGCCGGTAGGTTGGACGGGTACCTCGCGGAACCGAGCGAGCACGATGCTGGAAACTCCAAGGTCGGCGCGATCCCTGCCAGAGCGAGCGAAAGCAGAACACTCTGCGCGGTTCACACCAGAGCGAGCAAGTTGCGAAGCAGGTTGCGAGCGCCCCGAAACGGCGCGATCCCTGCCAGAGCGAGCAAGTTGCGAAGCAGGTTGCGAGCGCCCCGAAACGACGCGATCCCC
>JAIXVI010000053.1 GCA_027483065.1 Planctomycetaceae bacterium | reverse complement strand
GTTCCATCCGTGGTTCCATCCGTGGTTCCATCCGTGGTTCCATCCGTGGTTCCATCCGTGGTTCCATCTGTGGGGACGTCCCTCGTTCGAAGTTTGATCAGAGCATTCCTGAGGTTCCATGCATACGTTCGTTTCCCTGGCGGTCGCGCTCCTGTTTGCACCAACGTTGCTCGCAGAACGAGCGGACAAGAGCGCTTCAGCGATCACCAACTCGCCGGCGACGGTTGCGCCTCGTCCGGGTGCGGTTGCTTGGCGTACGCCGGATGTCCGGAACATTCCAAAGGCTGCGCGGCACGCGACGAGTGTGATCGAAATCGATCCGTCGGCGCTGCGTCGACTCGCGATCGCTGGCGGCGGAACGCTCCACCGATTCCCGCTTGGTCCGTCGCTCGATGTCGACCTCGAACTCGTCACGCTCGATGCCTTCGCTGCGGACGCCGAGATCGAGACGGTGAGTCGCGATCAGCATGGCGTCGTGCGCGCCGAACGCATGAATCGCAACGATGCACAAGAAATTCATCTTGTCGGGCTCGTCGCCGGCGCGTTGCAATCACACGCGTTCTTGTCGCAGACGGCCGCTGGAACGTTTGGATACGTCGAGTTGGGCGAGCGAACCTTCATCATTTCGAGCGGACCGTTTGGCTCGCGCTTGGGTATCGCAAGCTACGAACTCACGGCGCTTCCGGAGGGATTGATCGAAACGCCTGCGTGGAGTTGCGCCACGCCTGAACCTGTCGAATCCGAATCTGCAGAACCGCCGATCGCGGGCGAGGGCGGATTGGCCGGCACTCCGCCATGTAGGCAGATTCGCATCGCGTGGGAAACCGATCAGGAGTTTCTCTCGCTCTTCTCAGGAAACACCACCGCGGCGACGGGCTACGTCAGCACGATGGCTGCTGCGCTGACCGCGATCTACGCGCGCGATGTCAATGCGCGATTGAGTGTCCGTTACCTGCGACTTTGGAGTTCGACCGATCCGTGGAACGGATCGAACACTTCGGCCCAGCTCGAAGAGTTCGCCAATTACTGGCAGACGAGTATGACGAGTGTGACGCGCGATCTTGCGCACTTCCTCTCTGGTCGCGGTCTGGGCGGCGGCGTGGCGTATCTGCCCGGGATCTGCGCGGGAGGCGCCGCGTATGGCGTCAGCGCGAATCTCGGCGGTTTCTTTCCGACGCCGCTTGCCGACAACAACGGTCAGAATTGGGACATCTACGTTGTGGCGCACGAGCTCGGTCACAACTTCGGCGCGCCGCATACCCACAACTACAACCCGCCACTCGATGGTTGCGGCTCGAGCCCGCAAGATTGCACCGTCGCGAACGCCGACGAGGGCACGATCATGTCTTACTGCCACCTTTGCTCCGGTGGCGTGCAGAACATCAAACTCCGCTTCCACGAGGGCAACATCAGCTCGATCGAACAGCGGCTCGCGTCGGCTGGTTGCAACTACACCGGTCCCGCGACGTTGCCGTACGCCGCAACCGACCGAGTGCAAGCGCTGGCAACGATTCCGCTGACCGTGGATGTGCTCGCCAACGACATCGATTTCAATTGCGAGCCGACGATCATCGGAACGATCAATCAACCGTACGAAGGCGGCATCGCGACACGCAGCGTCGGCACTGGTCCCGGCGGTCGTGATCAGCTGATCTACGTCATGCCTGATCCCACCTTCACCGGCGTCGATTCGGTGATCTTCCGCGTACGCGACACGAGCGGACAAGAGTCGCTTTCGTCGCTTGTCGTCGAGGTTGCTCCGGTTCGTGTGCCAGAAAATCCTGTGAACGACGTCGCGGCACTCGATGTCGCGTACTACGTGCTTGCGTCGCCCACGGTGCTTCCGAACTTCAGCACGCTCACGCCCTATCTGACGGGTACCGCGGCACAAGTCAACGTTTCGTCGTCGACGGGGAACTTCGCGACAAGCGGTCGTGCCGACAATGTTGGTGCGGTCTACACGGGTTGGGTCACTGTTCCGACCACGGGTGTTTGGACGTTCTTCACGAACTCCGACGATGGATCTCGCCTCTTCATCGGCAGCTCGATGATCGTAAACAACGACGGCCTGCACGGGATGGTTGAGCGCTCGGGCTCGATCGCACTTGCGGCTGGCACGCACGCGATCCGAATCGAGTTCTTCGAGCGCGACGGCGGTGCAGGGTTGATCGCTTCGTGGCAGGGGCCCGAGGTGGCAAAGGCGGTCATTCCCGCGAGCGCGCTGACCCGCGGCGGATCAAACCTCGCAAGTGACATCGACAACGACGGCGACGTTGATGCGGCAGATCTCTCGGTGCTTCTGAGCAGTTGGGGGCCCATGACAGGCCCTGGCGACATCAACCGAGATGGCTCGATCGATGCGGCAGATCTCTCGATTCTGCTCAGCGATTGGACGGGTTGATCGCGGAAGATCCACTCGATTCCGTCGAAGACTCGCGAGGCCGTGGAGCTAAGACCACGCGCGCGGTCGTATCTGATGGTCGCAGCGGATACGACAATCCATCTTGCCACGGCTTGTGCAGGCTTCGGAAATGCGGCGAAGTCGGTAATCCCGATTGCCCGCCCGGCGTGACGAGGATCGCGTTCTCTTCGCGACCCGGCGACACGACCGAACGTTGACTCGCGCCGAAGGTGGGAGTCTGCACGCGAACGGTGGTTGGATGGCCTGGCAGCGGCGAGCGCGGCATCTCGGCCAATCGCGCCGCAGCGCCAAGCGCATCCGCAGCCGGATGACGAATCGCCGCACGATTGACGTCTCCGCGGGTGCGGAAGCGCGGGGGAGTTTCGCCCTCTGCCGGCAGGAGCGTCGCGGCAGCCGCGACGGTCACGAGCGATCGCGCAAAGGCCGTCCAAGTTTCGTCCTGTGGAAGAAGATGCTCTGGTCGCAACTCAAAGATGCGAAGCATCGACTCATCATCGAGCGCACTCGCAAGTTCGCGCCAGTCAGCCGACGCTCCGCGACGTTTGGCGTCAGATGCAAGCGCCTCTGCAAACGCTCGTCGCACATCGGCTCGCATCGCATCAAGGAGTACCGGCGCAGCCGCGTCGGCGGTCACGCTTCCATCCCACGCCCGCAAACACTCGACCGCGCGTGTGATGGTGGAGTCGTCTACGGTTGGAGGCGCAGGAACCGCTGTCGCCGTGTTGGTGGAAAGAGCGGCGAGCACGGCATCGCGCCAACGGAGAAGCCGCGGGGAACGCACATCGAGTTGTACGTTGTGTAACTCGGGCTCCGTCCAATCGCTTCGTGCTTGCAGCAATTCTGCGATGCGATACGCGCGATCGCCATGCGCTTCCGTGGATCCCGTCACGGCGCGGAGTCCGTCTGTCGGCGCAAGCGAAAGCTGATTCGCACTTGAGAGGATTCCATCTTTCGGATCGACGATGGTCGGTTTCGCGTCTGGATCGAGAATTCCGCGCCATGCGGGTGCGTCGCGCCAGGAAACGACGTGCGCCGTTTGCGTGGCGCGATCGGGCAGCGCGCCCGCAATCGTCCAACCGATGCGTCCGCCGTTGTCGGCGACGAGGAAATTCTGCGGCGGCCCGTTCCAGCGACGCGCGATGGCCAGCGCTTGCTCGAGAGATTGCGCATCCGCGAGCGCGAAGAGCCCACAGTCGAGACCATCGAGAATCGGAGCCCAACGCAGCGCGATCATCGTGCCATCTGGTCGAGTCTCGATGATTGGTCCATAGTCGGTCGATTGAAGCACGACGTCTTCTGCGGCACTCCCTGCACCAACGCGAACCGAGTGGGTTGTAAACGACTTGCTTCCCTCCACAGTGAGATAGCGCGATGGATCCGCGGGATCTCGCTCGACCACAATGAGATCCGAGAGATCTGCCGTCAGATTCGTGAAGGCCCATGCGACATATCCGTTCGAACCTTGAATGATCAGCGGTACGCCGGGCAGTGAAAGTCCTTCGAGTTCGTGCTGCGGCCACTCCAAGCGCACGCGATACCAAATGCCAGGCGCGGTCAGCATCAGGTGCATGTCGTTTGCAACGATGGCGCGGCCGTCCTTCGTACGCGAACCCGCCACCGCAAACGCATTGGAGCCAGGATGCGTCTCGCGCCCGTGTGGCGCGGGTGTTACCGCTGCATCTTCGGTCGATGGCGCTTTGTTCGTCGTGCGAGAGAGACGAAAGTCGATGGTTGTCGCGTCGGGAATGGGAAGTGGTTCTGGAAGTGGTGACCCGTCGATCGAGCGATCGAGTACTCCGCTACTTGATGCGAGAAAGGACGCGATGTCAGGAAACGCTGTAAAGAGCGGCGTTTTCGCACGATCGAATTGAGGCGAACTGTCGAGATACCTCGCCATACCAAGTTGAATCAGCAGTGAGTCCTCGGCCTTCCACGGCGTTGGCTTCAACTTCAGCATGCTGTACTCGAATGGTGTCGTCGTCGCGAGAAATGCGTTCACACCTTCGGCGTAGTGCTCGAGCAACGCACGTTGGTCGGCAGGAAGCATCGCGAGTGCGCGTCGCGCGGCGCTGCGCAATTGCATGGGAAGTGTCGCGAGATCGCGGGCTTTCGCTTGGGGAACCAACTGCCAAAGCTCGCCCGCAGCTTCGCGTCGTGCGAGATCCATTTGCAAGAAGCGTTCGCGCGCGTGGATCCAGCCTTGCGCGCGTACAGCATCGTCGATCGATGTCGCTTGAATCGTGGGAATCTCCACGCGGTCAAGGTCGATCGTGACTTCGCTGGCCAGCGAGGGAAGCACCGCAAACTTCGGAATCAATTCCTCAGTGGCGTGCGTCGAGGTGGTGGTGCAGATCGCGATCCAAGTTGTGAAGGCGCAGCGCACGGTGTGCAAAAGGCGCGTGGTCGTCATGGCTTCGCCTCCGAAGGATTCGCGATGAAGAACTCAGGGTTGTCGGGCAGATTGGCGATGAATGGCTTCTCGTCGGCGACGCCATCGCTCAATCGAAAGCGAAGAATCTCTCGTGCCTTTCGGCTTCCGACGTAGAGGTAGCCGTCGTGGATCGCGAGTGAACTCGTCGCATCGATGCCAGCGTCTTCGCCGATGAAGACGCTCGCTTTCCCGTCTGGAAGTTGCAGGCGAAACACCTCGTTTCGCTTGTTGTCGCTGATATAGAGGGTGCTTTCATCGGGCGCGATGAGGAGTTGAATCGGTGTTTCGATGCCGTCATTCTTCGATGCGAGCACACGCAAACGTTCACCAGTCGTTGGATTCCATGCGGTCACCTCGCCTTTCCCACGATCAGCGACGAGCAATGTTCCATCGGACGTGACGGCGATGCCGCGTACTTCTTTCACGCCGTGCTTCGTCATCTCGTGTGATGGAACAACGAGCCCCGCCGACTTTGTGTCGGCATCGATCGCGCCCGACGAAGTGAGCGGTTTCCCTGCGTTTGGAGAGTTCGGCGCACCGTAGCGAGTGACGGTGTTTGAATCTTGATTCGAAACGAGGATCGAGCCATCGGGCGCGACGGCCATGGCATAGGGATGGACGAGAAGTTGGTTGTTGTCATCGGAGCGCGCAAAGACACCAAGGAAGGGTCGTCTCGCGTCACTCGCTGGTGCGCCGAATCGCAGGATCTGTGTGTTGTGTTTCCACGCGGAAATCACCAACAGCGTGTCATCGGCAAGTGGCAGCATGCCGCGGAGATCTTGCAATTCGCCTTCGGCATCAGGGACTTTCGCGAGTACTCCGCCGGCGGCGATGCCGTCGGCGCCAAATCCGAGCACGCTTTCTTGACCCGTGACCGGATCGCGCGCGCCGGCGCCATGGAGAGTCATGTACCAACGTACGCCGCTTGGAATCGTGGAACTGGAAGCGGGCGGTGCCGAAGGATCGATCGATGATTGGCGCGAATCACCGCGATCTCGATCGGTTTTGTGTGATTCGTGCGTGTGCTTCGCGGCGCTACTGTCGTCGTTCGTTTCACGGCTTTCGCCATGATGATGGTGTTCCTTCTTTTCCGTCTGTGCAGCGGTGTCTTGTGTGGGATCATCGGGGATGTCGCACGCAATCGCCGCGAAGGGCAGCGCCAACGCGATACCGAACGTCGAGAGGCGGCGGAGGCTCGAGCCATGCATGAAGAGAAGCGACGCGATTCGCATCCGTACAGTGTAGTTTCATCGCGGAATCACTCGGTGCGTGAAAGCGCGTGATGGCTGTGGTAGCGTACGAGGATCATTCAGGTGGCTGCGTTTGTGGCACCCATGAACCGACAATGAGGAGCTGCCAGATGAACCGTCGAAGTGCGCTTGGAGTGTTCGGACTCGCATCACTTGCGGCACTTGCGCCGCGCGCTTTCGCGCAGGACGACGGAAAGCCGTCGGTGCCCGCGAGCGCCCCGGACGCGAAGGCATCGGCGAAGTTGCTTTCCAATCCGATCTCGCTCGCGCAATGGTCGCTGCACCGACGCTTTGGTTTTGGGAAGCCCGAGGAACGCGCGAAGAACCCCGCCGATCCGATGGATTTCGCGAAGATCACGAAAGAGGAGTTCGGCATCACGCGCATCGAACTCGTGAATCAGTTCTACGCGGGCCGCATTGGTGAAAAGTCGCTCGGAAGCGAATTCCGCAAGCGCTGTGACGACCTTGGCGTCAAGTGCGAACTCATGATGTGCGACGGTGAAGGACTGTGCGGTTCTGCCGACAAAGCGGCGCGCGCGCAGTTCGCGGCGAATCACGAGAAGTGGCTCGCATTTGCGAAAGAGATTGGTTGTCACGCGATTCGCGTGAATGCGATCGGCGAGGGAAACGCCAACGAGCAGAAGATTCGTTGCGCAGACGGACTCGTCAAATTGCTTGCGGTGGCGAAGCCGTATGAACTCAACGTCATCGTCGAGAATCACGGAGGCCTCTCGTCAGACGGCGCGTGGGTTGTCGACGTGATGAAGCTCGTCGCGGACCGTCAGCGCTGCGGCACGCTGCCTGATTTCGGCAACTGGCGCGACGGTTCAGGCAAACTCATCGACCCGGTGCGTAACGTCGCGCTCGTCGCGCCGTACGCGAAGGGCATGTCCGCCAAGAGTTACGACTTTGACGGCAATGGCAACGAGACGTTGCTCGACTATCCGGCAATCCTCGACGTTGTCGCCAAGTCGGGCTACAAGGGCGCGATCGGCATCGAGTACGAAGGGAAGCGCATGTCTGAGCACGACGGCATCCTCGCGACGAAGGCGATTCTCGAGCGCTTTGGCTGCAAGGCCTGAGTCGCACGTTCGTCGTCACCGTGCCGACGGTGTCCAGCCATTCGGCGCGATCTCGAAGTGCGCGAACTCGAACGCGGGGCTTACGGTGCAACCAACGAGCGTCCACGGGCCGAGGCTGCGTGCGCGCTGCCATGCATTCGCGGGAATCTCGATTTGGGGCCGTTCGCCATCGAGGAGCGAGGTGCCAAGGACGCGTGTCTCCGGTGCGTGTCCATGGCCTGCGATCGAGAGTTCCAGCGGTGCGCCCGCATAGAAGTGCCAGATTTCCGCGGCATCCACGCGATGCCAACGGTTTTCAACGCCGCCAGGCAGAAGGAAATAGATCGAAGTTCCTGCGCCGCGCGAGCCATCGGCAGGGCGGTCGCGCCACATCTCTCGGTAATAGCCGCCCTCGGGATGCGGGGCGAGTTCGAGCAGGCGGATGATTTCTTCGGCCGTTTCCGGACGGTTGGGAAACGGAATCGCTTCAGAGTTTGCGTTGGCGGACATGCGCACACCCTATACTCGCCGCCTGATTTCCGCAGCCCACTTTCGAATGTGCGGAGAGGTGTATCGCATGAGTTCAGCAACGATGACCGAATCGAAAACCGCTCGTTCCTCGCCGCAATCCCAAGGAGCCATTCTCGTCACTGGCGCGGGCGGCGAAATGGGTCACGCGCTCCTCGATGCGCTCGCGAAGCGCTACCACGGCACGCGTGAAGTCGTCGCCATGGACTTGCGCGAGCTTCCGGCGGATCGCGCGGCGCATGCAAGTGCGACGTATGCGGGCGACGTGAGCGACCCAACCGTTGCAGAAGCGATCGCACTCAAGCATGACATCTCTGAAGTGTGGCATCTCGCGGCGTTGCTCTCGACGCGCGGCGAGAAGAGCCCGGAACTCGCGCTCAAGGTCAACGTGATGGGGAGCGCGAACATGCTGAAACTCGCGGCGGAAAGTGCTTCGCGCCGCGGAACAGCCGTCAAGTTCATGTTCCCCTCAACGATCGCGATCTACGGCGTGCCAACGCTCGACGCGAAGCGCGCGGCAGGTCGCGTCTCTGAAGAGCGTTGCCTCGAGCCGATCACGATGTACGGCGTCAACAAGCGCGCCGTCGAAGAGATGGGCCGTTACTACGCGCGCCACTACCGCCTGCTCGCGAGCGACCGTCTCGACTGCACCGTCGATTTCCGTTCGATCCGCTTCCCTGGGATCATTTCGGCCGACACAGTTCCAACTGGCGGCACGAGCGACTACGGCCCCGAAATGCTGCATGCCGCAGCGCAGGGCAAGCCGTACGCGTGCTTCGTGCGTCCTGACGCGCGCATCCCGTTCATGACCATGCCGGACGCTGTGCGTTCGCTCATGGAGCTCGCCGAAGCGCCGCGGGAGAAACTCTCGCGCCTCGTTTACAACGTCGGAGCGTTCGCGCCGAGCGCTGCGGAAATCGCGACGAAGGTGAAGGAGTTCTTCCCAAAGGCGGAAGTGACCTACGCGCCGACCCTCGAACGCCAGCGGATCGTCGATTCGTGGCCCGAGGATGTCGACGATTCGGCCGCTCGTCGCGATTGGGGCTGGAAGCCCGAGCACGATTTCGACCGCGCGTTTGCCGAGTACATCGTGCCGAAAATCCGCGCGCGCTACGGCTGCTGACGCGGGCGAGGTTTGGGCGAATCACGCGGTCGCGCGAAGTGATGGGAACTTCCAGATTCGCGCGGCTACGCACAGACTTTTTGGCTTTCTATCGGCATGCCATCCGACGAGCTTTTTCCAACGACACGCGCGACTTGGCTGATGGACAGAATCAGCGACGTCGCTCGGGTTGATGCACCGGCGAGCGACGGTCTGCGCGAAGCGCGCGAGCACGTGATGCGCCGCTACTACGAGCCGCTCGCAGCGTATCTCTCTGCAACGTCGTACCGTGATGTCGATGCGCCCGCGGCGTTGGTCGCGGGCTTCTTCGTCGATCGCTTGAGCGATGACACGTATCTCGTCGCGTGGAAGTCGAGCGGGTTACCGCTGCGAAAGTGGCTCGTGAATGGGCTGCTTTTTTGGGTGCGTACGGAAGTGCGGCGACGACGGCGAACGATGGAGCGCGAGCAGGCCGGTGGTGCGGCAGCGCTCGCGCTTGAGGTGTCTGGGTCGGCGGCACTGCATGCGGAGCGCGTCTTCGAGCGCGAGTGGGCGCGGAGCATCGTCAGCGATGCGTGCGAACTTGTTGCCGAGCGTTTGGTCGCGGAAGGTCTTGCGGATCGTTGGCAGCACTTTCGACGGCATGTACTCGACGGACTGAGTTACGAAGAGGTCGCGCACGAGTCGGTGTGCGAGGCACGCGAGGTGCGCAACGCGTGTCGTCTTGTTCGAGCGCGGCTTGAGGTGGCGCTGGTCGAACTGCTGCGCGCAGAGGGCGTGCGAGAAGGCGATCTCGCGACCGAAGTCACGCGCATCCATTTGCACTTTAAGAACGGCGATGAGGCTTGAGCCAGCCAGTGTCGCCGTGGACGCGTGAGTGCGATCGTCGTGATCTTCCACGTATCCGCGTGCCGTGCCTCGATGATGCTGCTCTCGCGCGCATGTTCGCGATCGCACTCGTTGAGGGCGACGGGAACGGTGTTGGGCGAGCCGTTGGCGACGCGTTCACGAAGCGAAAGCAGTCGGTGACGACGGCAATAGGGGCGACCGCCGGCTGGCGAGGGCGTGGCGTGGCATTGATACTGCTGCTTGGGTCGATCGCGCTCCTTTTGGAAAGTGCGCCTTTTTCTCCGTCCGCGACGGCGATCGGCGGCTCCCTCTCCTCCGCGCGCACCGAACTGCGCGCCAAGGAGATTCCCATGCGTCAGATGAATCGTTCGCTCGCAGTCGTTGGAGTTGCAGGGTTGGCTGTCTCAGGCC
>JAIXVI010000308.1 GCA_027483065.1 Planctomycetaceae bacterium | reverse complement strand
TGTCGGGGCCTTCTTCGTCAACCACCACGGCTTGCCGATGTGGCAACCGCGCGTTGGATTCTTCTCCAAGTAGTCTTGGTGATACGTCTCGGCGGTGTAGAAGGTCTTGGCAGGCTCGATTTCCGTGACGACCTTGCGACCGTTGAAGAGCGACTTCGCCGCGAGGCCCGCCACGAACGTCTTCGCCTCTTTCTCTTGCTCGGCATTCACCGTGTAGATACCCGAGCGGTACTGCGTGCCGTAATCGGGACCTTGGCGATTCAACTGCGTCGGGTCGTGCATCTCGAAGAAGCCTTCGAGCAGTTGTGCGTACGTGATCTTGGTCGGGTCGTACACAACCTTCACGGCCTCCGCATGGCCCTTGTAGCCAGCGGGGCGCGACGAAGCGGGGGCGTCGTCTTGCGAGCAAATCTCCTTGTACGTCGGATTCTCGCTCGAACCCTGCATGTATCCGCTCTCGGCGGTGATCACGCCGGGCGCGAGTTGGAAGTAGTGCTCGATGCCCCAGAAGCAGCCGCCGGCGAAGTACGCGGTCTCTGTCTTGACGGGTTGCGATTCGGGCGGCAGCGGCGTGCCCTTCTCGTGGAAGACAAGCGCGGCACCGTTCAGGCAGAAGCGCAGGCCTGTCGGCTTCGGGCCGTCGTCAAAGACGTGCCCGAGGTGTGCATCGCAACGTGCGCAGTTGATTTCAACGCGCTCCATGCCATGCGAGTTGTCTTCCTTGGCAGCGACGTGCGCGATATCAAACGGTTGGAAGAAGCTCGGCCAGCCCGTGCCGGAATTGAACTTGTGCGAACTCGAGAAGAGCGGGAGGCCGCAGACGACGCAGCAGTAGGTCCCGTCCTTCTTGTTGTCGAGGAGCGTGCCGCAGAACGCGGGCTCGGTGCCGGAGTTTTGCGTGATGCGATACGCCTCAGGCGAGAGTTTCTTTGCGAGTTCCGCGACCTTCGCGCGGGAATACGGCGTGACGTCGTATCCAGCACGCGAGTACTTCGTGGACGACCAGGAATTGGAGGCAGCATCAGAAGTCATGAGTTTCTCTTCGGGCGTTCCGCCCGTGTTGTCAGCCGCTGAGGTCGGCGGCGCGACTGCTCGCGAGAGTCCGAGTGCCGCGGCAGGGACCACCAAGATCAGACTGACGAGAATCGCGAGGGCAATGCGCATAGGAAGACCTTTCCGGGAAGTGGCGGTCGCTGTTCGCGCGTTCGTGATCGCGGATGCAACGTCCGAACGGGTGACGCGATGAGAAGTGGGCCCGGTGGGAATTGAACCCACACGCCTTGCGGCTGCAGATTTTAAGTCCGCTGCGTCTGCCGATTTCGCCACGGGCCCGTGAGAGGCGCATCCTACCGAAGGCACGAAGGCACGCTTCCAGAGGCAGCGTCCGCTCCAACGAACATGCATTCGCTGTTGCCGAGGACAGTACGTTTCGGTGTACTTCTCGCTGCACTTCTTCGGTGTACTTCAGCGCTCTTCAGCGCTCTTCAGTGCTTTTCAGTGTTTTTCAAGGTGCCCACCGAACGCGAACCGCTGCGCGCTCATGACCTTGTTCATGAAGTCGGCGTTGCCGCGCGACGTGAAGCGACCGAAGAGCGCCGCGGCAAGCACGGGCACAGGCACGCCTTCGTCGTTCGCGGCGGCGAGCGTCCAGCGTCCTTCGCCCGAGTCGCTCACGCGACCGCCGAATTTCTCAAGGTTCGGATCGTTCGCCATTGCTTGGGCGGTGAGGTCGAGGAGCCACGAACCGACGACGCTGCCGCGACGCCAGAGTTCAGTAATCGCCGCGAGATCAAAGTCGTACTGGTAGTGCTCGGGGTTCCGGAGCGGCGTTGTTTCCGCGTCCTTCTCGTACGCGTGCTTGCCGATGTCGGCGTGCTTGAGCACGTTGAGGCCCTCAGCGTACGCGGCCATCAGCCCGTACTCGATCCCGTTGTGCACCATCTTGACGAAGTGACCTGCGCCCGATGGTCCGCAGTGGAGGTAACCGGACTCCGCCGTGCCAAGCTTCGCGCCCTCTGGGTTGCGCGGAATCGTGCCGAGGCCTGGCGCAAGCGTACGGAAGACAGAATCAAGTCGCGCCACGGCTGCGTGGTCGCCGCCAATCATTTGGCAGTAGCCGCGCTCGAGGCCCCACACACCGCCAGACACACCGACGTCGACGTAGTGCAGGCCCTTCGCGGCGAGTTCCTTCGCGCGGCGAACGTCATCGATGTAGTAGCTGTTGCCACCATCGATGATGCAGTCGTCTTTCGAAAGATGCTGCGCGAGTTCGGCGATTGTTCCATCGACAAACGCAACAGGCAGCATCATCCACACGTGGCGTGGACCCGAATCTGAGCCTGCGAGTTTGGCGCAGAGATCGGCGATGCTCGTCGACGCAGTCGCGCCTTCGGTGGCGAGGTCCGCCACAGCCTTCGCGTTCACATCGAACACGACGACCGAGTGGCCTCCCTTGAGGAGACGGCGAACCATGTTTGCGCCCATGCGCCCGAGACCAATCATTCCGATGTGCATGGCGCGGAATGTAGTGGATCTCGCGGTGCGCGGGAGCCTTCGCGGAAGACCATGACAAAGCCTTCTCAAACGGTGAAGGAATGGCAAGGCCCGGTGGGCTAGTGCGTGGGTTGTTGCGAGCACTACTGCATACGTTGCAGCGTGAGTTGCTGCGCCAACCACTCGGCGAACGCCGGCTTCGGGAGTCGCATACCGGGTGAAAGCACGCGGCCATCGCGCAGAAAGAGCGTGCCATCGATGTCGGGCGCGTCCATCGTCTCGAGCGGATTGGCGACGATTCCCGCGAGATCTTTTCGCTCGAGTTTCTCAAGTGCCGACGTACGCAGCCGGTCTGCGGGTTCGAGCGCGAAGCCGAAGACGCGACTTCCCGCCCGCCGCGCATCGCGCGTTGTCGCGAGGAGATCGGGTACTCCCTCGAGCGCGAGGGTCAGTCCATCGGCAGAGCGCCGCATCTTGCCCGTCGAAACCGTGGTCGGCCGATAGTCGGCCACCGCGGCCGCCATGACCACAAGTTCCGCCTGCGGCAGTTCCGCGCGCAGCAACGTCTCGAGATCGCGCGAGGTTCGAAATGGGACGACCTCGATGTTGCGATGGCTCGGTGTTGCAACCCGAATCGGGCCAACCGCGAGGCGAACCCGCCAACCGAGGTCCGCGAGCGCGACCGCGATGGCGAGTCCCATGCGGCCGGACGATCGATTTCCTAGGAAGCGAACGTCATCGATCGGCTCCTCCGTCGGGCCAGCGGTCACGAGTGCGATCGGTGGATTGGTCGATGGAGCGCGTGGGAGCATGCGGGTGAAACGGCGTGAAGGTGCGCGAGGCGCGAGACGCGCGAGACAGTCCTGAGGCGGCGACGAAGGGATCCGGTGCTTCGTCGAAACGCGTTGGCGAACGCGATCCGCCTCAGATGTGTCGCCAAAATTGAAAAGTTGTTCGAAGCCTCGACGGTTCCAACGGTTGCGGCGGGGGTCGCGATGGGCGATACTACGAAACTCCCCCGGTTGTAGTCGGGGAGCCTTCCCTTGGAGACGCGAAATTGGCACGCAAAAGCAAGAAGAAGATCGGTGAGATCCTGATCGAACAGGGCTCTGCCACGCAGGACCAAATCGTGGCAGCGGTGCTTGAGTCGAAGGACTACGGCAAGCGCGTCGGCGAGGTGCTTGTCGAGCAGGGAGCCTGCACCGAAGAGCAAATTGCGCGAGCACTTGCGGACCAATTCGGTGTGGAGTTTGTCGATCTCATGAAGCCGGAAGCGGCGACGAAGATTGATCGAAGCCTGCTTAAGCCGGATCTGCAAAAGAAGTACACGATGCTTCCGATGCGCAAGGAGCGCAACACGCTGCTCCTTCTGGTCCACGATCCAAGTGACGTTGACGCACTCGACACCATCGGCATCACCGCGGGTAAGACGGACATTGGCGGCATCGCAACGCGAACCCAACTCGCGGAGTACATCTCGGGCGGATCCGCGGGTGTCGACCTCAATTCGCAACTCGTGACGAGTTCGCTCGACCGCTCGCGCGATAGCTCGAAGGACTCCTCGCGCGACAGTTCGAAGGATGCTTCGCGCGACAGTTCGCTCGATGCGGACGCAAACGAGTCCGGCATCGTCCGACTCGTCGATCGTTTCATCGTCGAAGCCGTGCAAGGACGTGCGAGCGATATCCACGTCGAGCCTTACAAGGAAGAGGTGATCCTCCGCTACCGCGTCGACGGTGTGTGCATCATCCGCGACAAGATCCCCAAGAAGATGCAGAACCCGCTGCTTGCGCGTCTCAAGCTGATGGCAGGCGTGAACATCTCTGAACGCCGCATCCCACAAGACGGCCGCATCAAGATGACGATCGACGGCACAGTCGTCGACTTCCGTGTGTCGGCGTGCCCTGCGGTGCACGGCGAGAGCATCGTTCTTCGTATTCTTCGCCCGGACAGCGCGCGACTCGGTCTTGAGAAGCTCGGCTTCCAACGCGACAACCTCGATGCGTTCAATCGCATCATCCGTCGACCGAACGGCATCTTCCTCGTCACCGGTCCGACCGGTTCGGGTAAGACGACCACGCTCTATTCCGCGCTCAACGATCTCAACACGCCCGACCGCAAGATCATCACCGCGGAAGACCCTGTTGAATACGCGTTCAAGGGCATCAACCAAGTCCAGGTTCGTGAGTCGATCGGCCTGACCTTCTCGGCGATTCTGAAGTCGATGCTGCGTCAAGCACCGAACATCATTCTCGTCGGCGAAATCCGCGATCGCGAAGTCGCCGACATCGCGATTCAGGCGGCACTCACCGGCCACATGGTCTTCTCGACCTTGCACACGAACGACGCGCCGAGCGCTATCACGCGTCTCATCGACATGGGCGTCAAGCCCTTCCTTGTCGCAAGCTCGATTCAGGCGGTGATGGGTCAGCGCCTCGTCCGCATTCTCTGCGAGAAGTGCAAGCAGCCGGACGAAGCGCCCGATCGCAAGGTGTTGCGACTCGTCGGTATCAACGACGAAGAAGTGGCCAACGGCACGATGATGAAGCCGGTGGGCTGCGCAGGTTGCGGCGGTACCGGTTACCGCGGCCGTCGCGCCATCTTCGAGATGATGACGATGAACTCCGAGATCCGCGATCTCGCGTTCAATCGCTCGAGCATTTCCAAGCTGCGCAACGCGGCCATTCGCGGCGGCATGCGCAGTCTCGTGGAAGACGGCAAGATCAAGATTCTTGCTGGCCAAACGACCGCGAGCGAAATCGCCAACTTCGCGCAAATCGAAGG
>JAIXVI010000209.1 GCA_027483065.1 Planctomycetaceae bacterium | reverse complement strand
GCGATCGCGGGTTGCGTTGGGGGCGTATCCGTTGAAGGGTCGCCTGTTTCGGCGCGAAGCCATCGCATCGCGCGAGTGAGGAGGCTTTCTCCGCCCGGGTGCTTCTCTTGCGCGGGCTTCTCTTGCGTTGATTTCTCTTGCGCACGATCGCCCACGAATCGCGCCACTTCCGCGACCTCGGTCGCGAAGACGTCAAGTCGCGCGAGTGACCCAACGAGATCAAACTCGCGGGCGAGAAACGCGAGCGCGGCTTCGACGGCACCCTTCGGATCGCGCGCGATCACTTCGCGGGGGAGCCGCGAGAGTTGATAGGTGAAGTAGTTCTGCGCGCCAGGAATCCGCGGATCACGCGCGAACGCGGCAAGGCTCAACTCTTCGCGCATCACGAACTCGTGGTGAATGTGCGCGCGCTCCGCGCGAACGTAGCGATAGAAACTATGAACCCGTGCCACGGGATCGCGAAAGCATGTGATTCGCAGCATGTCTGGTCGAACGAGATGAAGGACATCGCGCGACGCGTGGCCCACGACGAGTTCAATTGCGAAACGGTCACTCTCTGAAAGTGCCGCAAACGCTGCGACCCGCTCTGCGTTGCCGCGGCCTTCGAGGGTTAGTGTGCGGTCTGGCGCGTACTGCGCGCGAAGCCACGCGGTGAACGACGTCCCGCCGCAGCGGGGCATATGGTCGAAGAGTAACGGGCGCGGCGTTGACTCCGACGGTACGCGACCGCGCGTGGTGGGCGCGGAGCCCCTCGCCGCGCGGTTGAAGTCGTCAGCGGACGTTTGCACCAACGGATCCTACTTCGGAGGAAGTTCGGAGGTTTGCTCTGCGCTCGTTCGAGCAGGCTTCGCGGCCTCCTCCAGCAAGAGTTTGAGGAACTCCGCGTCGGAGTACGTGTTACCGCCATCGATCGCCCCGAATCGCACGACCACGAGGTTCGCTTCAGGCAACACGTAGAGGCGCTGTTTGCCCTTGCCGGCCGCCATCACGCCAATGTTCGGCGCGCTCGCGTTCTCTGGCTTCCTTGCCTCCGCCGCGGCTTGATCGGCACGGCGCCGTGCAGCGTCGGCCAAACGGCCACGAATGCCGCGTCGCACCGCGTTGTCGTCTGGATCGGGCTCGAGCCGATCGGCGGCGAGGTCCGCGGCGACTTCGTCCTCGGGGTTGTTCCCGCCATCGCTCAGCAGCCACCACGTCAGTCCGTAACGAGGATTTGGGCCGTGGGATGTGAGCAGTTCTTGAAGCGTGCTTTCGCTGACGATGCGCGTTTCGGTGCCGTCGGATGCGCGCATGATTCCGCCGTCGAGCACCATCTCGCCGAACGTCGCCCATGCGCGCGCACCGATGCGTCCGCCGCCCGCCATGTTCGGATTGCCGACGGCGTCACGCTGAAACTGCGGCGCGATACCGAGTGGTTGGAAGACCTTTCGGTCGAGGTAGGCCGCGATGTCCTTGTCGCCGGTTTTCGCCGCGGCGAGTTTGCGCTTCATGAGTTCGCCGAAGACATAGAACGAGCTTGGCCCGTAGATGAAGCGCTCGCCTGGTGCAGCGCGGAACCGCGCCTCAATCGAGGCTTTCGCGCGATCCGTGATGCCGTTCGCGTTCGCGGCGCGCGCGGTATCGATCTTGGCGCTCAGTGATTCAAGCCCCGACGCAAGCGAAAGCAGTTCGCGCACGGTGACTTTCGCCTTCTCTGGATCGCTCTTCCACTCGTGGATCGTGTCGCTGACGCGTTCGTCGAAGGTGAGCAGTCCATCGTCGGCGGCGATCGCCGCGGCGATCCCGCAGAAACTCTTCGTTCCGCTTGCGAGGAGGTGCGGCGTAGAGCCGGTCTGTCCCGCGCGGCCCGCTTCGAAGAGCACTGCGCCGTCGCGGAGGACGAGGACGAAATCGCCCTCGCGTTCGAGCGAGTAGGCACTCGCGGCAGCACAGCGCGCAAGGAACGCCGCGTCGGGCGTTGCGATGGCGGTGGTGGTGGCCGTGGATGTGGCCGTGGATGTGGGCGTGGGCGCTTGCGGCGCGGATGGTGAAGGAGCGGCTGGTGTCGACGCGGGCGGCGCCGGCGTTTCGCTGAGGGTCGGCGGCGTGGGTTCCTTGGTTGAACACGCGGCAGTCGCAGCGGTCGTCGCGCTTGCGAGCAGGAGCGAACCGCTCAGGAAGAGGGTGCGGAGCAGCGCCGGGCCAGCATCGGGGATGTCACAGTTGGCGAGCATGAGGTGGAAACGCATCAGTCGAATTCGAGATTGCACAAGGGGGCTGCGATTGAATCGATCCGTAACGTGCGCGCGAGAAGTTAGAGTATCGGCCATGCTTGCTGATCTCGACACGATGGAGCGCGAAGCGCTTGCAGAACTGGAGACCGTGACCGACGCCGCCGCGCTCGAGGCGTTTCGCGTGCGTTGGCTTGGCTCCAACGGCCGTCTGCGCAGCGCGATGGACGCGCTCAAGACCGTGCCGAAGGAGGCGAAGCCGGCGGTTGGGAAGCGCCTGAACGAGGTCAAGGCGGCGATCGAAGGTGCGTTCAACGTTCGTCGCGACACGGCCGCAGCCGCGCCGAAAGGCCCGCCGATTGATGTCACGGAGCCTGGCTTCGCGGTGGGCGAGGGCGCGCGGCACGTGCTGACGAAGACCATCGACGAGATCGTCGACGTGCTCGGTCGCATGGGTTTCTCGGTGGCGGATGGACCTGAACTCGAAGACGAGTGGCACAACTTCAACGCGCTCAACATTCCTGAGAGCCACCCCGCGCGTGGGCCCGCGGACAACTTCTTCCTCGGAGGCGAAGTCGCGGGCAAGTTGCTGCTTCGCACGCAGACGTCGACCGTGCAGATTCGCGCGATGGAATCGATGAAGCCGCCCCTCAAGATTTGCGCGATTGGCCGCGTGTATCGCCCCGATGCGCACGACGCGACGCACTATTCGATGTTCCATCAGGTCGAAGGTTTGTACGTTGACCGCAAAGTGTCGATGGTCGATCTCAAGACGACGCTTGTACAGTTTGCGAAGGCGTTCTTCGGCCCCGAGGCCGAGATTCGGCTGCGGCCGAGCTTCTTCCCGTTCACCGAGCCAAGCGCCGAACTCGACATGAAGATGCGCGTGATGCGCAACGGTGTGCCGGAGTGGCGCTGGATCGAACTCGGCGGCTGCGGCATGGTGGACCCGAACGTCTTCAAGTCGGTCGGGATCGACCCTGAAGAGTGGACGGGCTTTGCGTTTGGCCTTGGCATCGAACGCGTCGCGATGCGGAAGTACGGCATCAGCGACATCCGCTTGCTCTTCGAAAACGACGCGCGGTTCCTGCGGCAGTTTTGAGTGAGCGCTTCAATTCTTGCGGTCGCCACTGCGGCGGCGACCTTTCGCGTGGATTACGCCAGAGCGAGCAAGTGCCTGCGAGCGCGGAGCGCAGCGAAGTGCGAGAGGATGTCATATTGCGTCGTGCGACGTTTCGTGTGGCATCACCTCTGGTGATGGCGATGCGAGGTTCATGCGTCGGATGCAACGATATTCGGTTGGCGCGTCGTGCGTGCTTGCTCCTCACGCCACTACCTCCTGCTTCGCAGGGGGGTAGTGCCACACGGTACGACCAGCGACGCCGACGTCCATTGCTCAGGCTTCGCTCTGCTCCGCCTTCGTCAACATCATGAGTGATCCCCGGCCAGAGCGAGCGAAAGCGGGCACCTGAAGCGAAGCTTCAGCAGCCCGCTCAGTCGCGAGCGCTCAAAGTTGCGAAGCAGGTTGCGAGCGCTCAGATACGTCGCGAGCGCTTACCACGACGCATCTCGGCCCGCCGCGATTCACTCGCGGCGAGGCCGGCCAGAGCGAGCGAAAGCGGGCACTCGTAGATCTCGCG
>JAIXVI010000041.1 GCA_027483065.1 Planctomycetaceae bacterium | reverse complement strand
GGATCGGGCGCAGGAACTCCCAGTGTTCGTACTTGGTGACCTTGCCTTCGCTCTCGAAGCGACGGACCTGCTCATCGAAGGCGTAGATGAGTTGCTGACCGGTCGTGGCGCCCGCGAAGTGCGTTCGCTTGTACAGCGAGCCGCCGAAGAGTCGCAGGTCACGTTGACCTTCGAGTGTGCGGTTGAACGGCACGCCCATACGGTCGAGGAGATCGATGATCTTCGGCGCCCAGTGCGCCATTTCGTACACCGGTGGTTGGTGCGCGAGGAAGTCGCCACCGTAGATCGATTCATCAAAGTGCTCGTATTCCGAGTAACCCTGTTGGCGCGCGATCTCGTTGCAGGCGTTGATGCCGCCCTGAGCGCAGACCGAGTGCGAGCGCTTCACGGGAACGATGGAGAAGAGATCGACGCTGACGCCGGCCTCTGCAATGCGCATGGCTGCGGAGAGACCTGCAAGGCCTCCACCGACAACGATCACGCGACGCTTGGTGTGTACTGCCATGTTGGGAATCCGAATTCTGATCGGGGTTTTTGGCGGTTCATTCGCGCGAGTTGGATTCGTGGTCGTGGGAACGAATCGACTCGCCGGATGTTGTGGAAGGAGACTGAGTTGTACGAGCGGTCGAGCGTCAAACTGGTCTTGCGCGCACTCGCCGCAAAATGGAAATCACGATCCGCTTTGACCGACGCTTTGGTCAGCGGCACTTGGATCGAAGATGACACCACGTGGTGCTCCAGAGCCAGTGTCTGAAGTTGAGTCAGCATCGGCGCTTGCTGCTTGGATTTGAGCTTCGATCTGTTCCGCCTTCTTCACGTCAAGGTTGGTGAAGCCTGCGACCGCAGTGAGTCCTGCGCCCCAAAGCGAGATCCCGATGACGGCGCACACGTAACCCCAGCGCTCTTGCGCTTGTCGGCTGATCGTGAGACCCCACGTAATCGCAGCCGTCCAAAGGCCGTTTGCGAAGTGGAAGATGAGCGCTGAGACGCACACCGCGTAGAAGAGCGCGTTGAAGTAGGGGAAGATGCCGCCCTGCATGTGAATCGCCGTCGTGCTCGCGGCGGCGTGCGGATCAAACGTTGGCATGATGCCGCCGTATGTCCATCCCCAACGCAAACTCGAGATATGCATGAAGATGAAGAGGACGCCGATGTAACCCGAGATGCGCTGCGCGCTATAGCGCCAGTTGCCTTGGTAGGAGTAGCGCTGGGTGTTCGACTTTCCTGACCGCGCGAAGTACACGCCGAGGATGGCGTGGTACGCGATCGGGAGCCACAGAACGAAGATCTCAACGAAGATCAGCGCCGGCAGATTGTGGATGAAGTCGACTTCGTGCTGAAAGGTCGCGATGCCGGCGCCCGAGGGGCCCGTCGACGCGTAGTCGGCGTACTTCTTCGCGTTGAACACGTCGCCCCACACGATGGACGAGTTGGTCGTGAGGTGGGGGATCAGGAAGAGCCCGATCGGAAAGATGCCGCTCAGCGAGTGAAGACGCCGAAGCAGGTGGTAGTGGCGCTCCAAAAACGGAACGCTTGAAGCAGCATGGGCGGGGGTAGCTGAAGTCGATTCGGTCGACAAGGTTTGATCTCCGGTTTTGCCCTGCTGCCGTCCTACGGCTTCAGGGGCACAGGCGTCCCGGTTGGGGGGCTTCGTCCGAGCCCGATCTCCGGACGCGGTGAATCGCAGAGTATAAGGATTCTCGCGCGGAAAACAGTGCTGTGATGCGCCTTGAAATCAGCGCGCGGTTGCACAAGGTGCACCCGCACGGACGAGGAAGCAAAGCGCGCGCGGTGGCGGCTGTTTGGGAGCGCTTCTCTGGTGTAAGCGTGGCGCATCGCCTGCGCTGAGATAGCGCGTAGACCGTGCATGGATGGCGTATCAACGGCGCAACACGGCGCATCACGGCGCATCACGGCGCATCACGGCGCATGGGCCGTGCCGCGATTGCCAGAGCGTTGCGCCGTGATTGCGCTTGGAAGATCGCTGCCGTCGGCCGACGGCGAACGTCTGACCTGCGGCTGCAATGATCACGCACCGTCCGATGAGCGGTCTGTCCTCGTGACGCGAAGACGGAAACTCAGTCCGGCATGATGAGGCCAGACTTACTCGCCGGGCGCTCGTTCGAGCCCGCGCCGAGCTGGCCGCCAATGGAGCCAATCACGCCAGGATCTCCGCCCATCGCCGAGGCGGCGCCGCCCTCCCGTTGCATCTGGGCCGCGACAAGTTTCGCAATCTGAACGAACCGCGACTGAAGATGCGCGAGGACTTCGCCCAGTTCCTTCGCCTCTTCCGGATCGAGATTGCCCCGAGTCTTCTCCTCGACAACGCCGAGGAGGTCGATGGCAAACTGAGCACCCACAAGATCGATCACCACGCGACCGGTCTGAGGGTCGCCGTAGGCACCAAGCCCCATCATGGCTTGACTCGCGAGCGTCGCCACGAGCGTTTGAAAACTCGCAGGAGGCATCTCGCCCTCGCCGCCGTTGCCGGCGTGCGAAGCGCGTGCGGCTTCCTTCTCAGCAAGGCGTTCCTTTTCCGCCTGCGCTTGTGCCTTCCAATCCGAATCGATGTGGAGTTGCGGGGTCTCGTCGCTCATGTCGCGAGAATAGCCGCATCGGGCCACGTTCGCCCGGGCATGAGTTAGGATTCCGCCCATGCTTCGAGCTCGTCTGCTCTTCGCCTTGCCGGTCGTCGTCCTCGTTGCATGCGGTTCAAGCACGCGACCCGATGCCCAAGCGATCACCTTGAGCGACTTCGCTCGTCCACCTGAGGCACTGAAAACAGATGTTGTTGGGATTGAGCCGGTGGTTGTGGAGACTCCGGAAGTCGTGACCGACGAAGTTGAGATGTCATCCGGCGATCGAACGTTTGTCGAGACGCGACGTGAAGTCATTTCGCAGAACACCGACGGTCGAACTGAGATCGATGCGACGCGATCGACTTTTGAACGCAAGTTGGATCCGGGTCAGTCGTGGCCAGTCGAAGGTCTCGTTGGTCAGGTGAACGGTCGCCCGGTGTTCGCGAATGCGTTTCTCGAACCGATCGCCGATCGTCTCCTTTCTGCGGCCGCCCTTCGCGATCGCGTGGAAGGTCGTCGAGTGTTCGTAGAACTCGTCCGACTTTCGTTCAAGGATCTTGTCGACAACGAACTCATCGTTGCAGATGCAGAGTCGAAGCTTTCGCCGGAACAACAGCAAGGCTTGTTCGCATGGCTTCGCAGTTTCCAAGAAGAAACCATCGCCGAACGCGGCGGAAGCCGCGCCGCGGCTGAAGCGAGCCTCGAAGCGGAGGAGTCTCAAACGCTCGAACAGTTCGTGCAGCAGAAGCGCGATATCGCGCTCGTGCGACGACTCATGAACGAACGCATTGAGCCACGCACGATCGTCTCATGGCGAGACATCGTTCAAGAGTACGAACGGCGCCGCGCGGAGTTCAATCCGCCGCCCGTTCTGAAGCTTGGACGCATTCGACTCAATCCGAGGACCGACGCCGACGCGATTGCGAAGGTGAAGGCGATGGCTGCGGAGGGCAAGAAGTTCTCCGAGATTGCAGCGGAGTTGAAACTTCCAGACGGAGGGCTTTGGCAAACCTTCGATTATCCCCCGGATGGCATCGCAGGTATGCCTTTCACGGATGCGACGAAGGAACGATTGACCGGCCTTGGTATCGACGTGCCGAGTGCGCCGCTCGAGCAGCGTGAACTCGTCGTTTGGCTCGGCATTCTTGCGTTGGATCGGCCGCCGAGTCGTTCGTTGTTCGACCGCGATGTGCAGTTGCAATTGCGAGCGGAGCTTGAAGGGCGACGCCGCGCGATCGAACGACAGCGGTATCTGGACTCACTCCGGAGTCGCTGGGTGACCGACGAGATTGGTGAGATGGAACGTCGTCTCGTCGAGATCGCACTCGAGCGGTACTGGCGCTGATTGGCTTGCGGCGAATCGCGCGCAGGTGGATCATCACGTGCACCTCTCACGCCTCGCGCGATTCCATCATCCAAATGTTGCGAAGTGGCTTCAATGCGCGAGCTGTCTTCACGGCTCGAGTGATGTCCGTCGGCTGCATGCACATGCGACGCGCCGGAGACGGACCGCACCGAGCGCGCTGAGGAGCGGCGCAAGATCGAGTCTGTACTTCGGTGAAGTCTTCGCTCGAACAGTCCAACAACGTGACGAACCGCGCTCGCAGAGCGTCCTTCGCCTCGCACGCCGATGAGATCAACACGAACCAGATCGGCGCTTGCGGGCATCTTGAGCGGGCGGGAAGGGTGCACAACGCTGCGCGACGGTTTCGGTGAAGGTGATTGGGAACGATCTCGTCGACCGACCAAGGGTCGTCGCTCGTCGCACGACGTATCGCTCTCGGCGCGACCTGATTTCAGGAACCCGGGCGAATCGGTGAGATCTTGCAGAAGCCGCCAAAGCACTTCTCGTTTGCGGGCATCCACGCGATCCAGCGCGTCCCAAGGACCTCGGGCACGTTTGACTTCCACGACCACGACAGTCGCGCGATCTGGTGAAAGCATGACAAGGTCCGCCTCATCACGGGGATCTCGGAAACTTCGCCAGTTGCGCGCGAGGGTTTGATAGCCCAGTGCCCGCAGAAAGCGTTCGGCGGCGCGCTCGCCCGCATCTCGCGGACGAAAGTGCGCAAGCAGGCGATTCGTCCGTGGATGCATGCGATGCAACGTCAGCCGAACGAGATAGAGCATCGCGATCCATGCTCCATCTCGCGAGAGATGAGAGGTAAACGCGCGCAGGTCGGCCTTCCATTGCTTGTGCGGAACTGAGGCATGCTGCGAGCCCGTGATTTGGCCGAGGCACAGCCCGGTCGCAGCGGGGGCTGAGATCTGAGCGTCGCACACTGTCTTTTCAGGATCGTTCTCGGCGGACTCGTCTTGGTGGCCATCGCGAACTGGTTCGCGTGCGCGGTCCTCTGGTCGAACGGCGTGACAATCCTCTCCTGAACGATTCATGACCCTCTTCCTCCTTTTTGTGCTCGTAATGCTCTCGTAGTTCTCTCGTAGTTCTCTCGTAGTTCTCTCGTAGTTCTCTCGTAGTTCTCTTGCTGCGGTCCCTTTCCCGTGTCCGCAACCATCGCGAGTGTTGATCACAACGAATTTCCGCGCGTGAGCCTTGCATGAACGACCACTCGCACCCTCACTCGCACGACCGGCAGCGCGATTCGATCCGTGGTGTCACAGCTCGTGACAGCAAGTGATTGTGTGCACGTTTCTGGCGACACTCGTGAGTTCAGGCAAAAGTTCCACAAGGAAACTTTGATCCCACATTTGGCTCAACTTTTTTGTCGCATCTCCATCGCGCTCAACTGAGCCATCCGCGACGCATCCGATCAAACCGCACACCATGTTGTCGCGCACACGCGCGCTTGCGTGCAGCCATGGAGCGTAAAAACAACGCCGCCTCGGAGAACCGAGGCGGCGCTTGATGCAAGTCCTGTGCTCATGGCTTGATCGCTTCGATCAAGCCGCGGGTTTCGCGCGAACGAGCGCTCACTTTCGTTCTTCGATGACGACGCCGCTTCGCGCGACCCATTCGTCACCGAGTTTCACACCCACGATGGTGCGACCAACTGCGGGTGTGAAGAGCGCGTACAACGTGTCGGCGCCGGAGCTCGAGAGGCTCGGGAACTGATCGAGCGTGGTGTACTTATCCTGGCGATTGAGTGCAATGGTCACGCGGCGATCGCCAGACTTCGTGATGTGCATGTAGCCAATCGGGAAGTACTTGCGACCAAGGTCATCGATCAGCGTGAGCTTCGCGCTCGGGCCCGCCTTCTCGGCGACCTTGCTGCGATCGTTCCAGAGATCAATCGAACTCGAGCCGCCGCGCGACATGTTGAGACGCACGACGCGCGTTGCCGCTGGCGACCAGATGCCCTTCACGACGACGTTCTTATTGCCGCGGAAGCCGCCTTGTTCGAAGTCGCCCACACCCTCGAAGAGCCAGTTGCCATCCTTGACGCCCATGCCTGTTGGCAGCGAGTTCGTGTCGGCACTCGCTGGCATCAACTGGTCGTTGACGACGAGATCGATTTGGCTGATTTCCGGCGTGTCCGAGGGGATTTCCGGCGCAGTTCCGGTTTCCGCGCCCATGACCAACGCGGCGGCTTCGGCTTCCGAAACCTCTTGGCCAATCGCCGGGAATGGCAGTCGAAGCCCCATCGTTTGAAGGAAGCGGGGAGGCTCGCCCTTCGGGAACGCGTCGGCGGGGAACATCAACACGATGTCGAGCGTCTGCGTGCCAGCGGGGCCAGTCACATAGTGCGATCGATCGTCGAACTTGAAGATGCCGGTGCCACCACTTGGAAGCGGTTGCGACCACTCGGTTGGGAACGCAATGCCGCTGCCTGGACCGCCGGCCGCACGTGGCTTCCCGACGAGACGGAACTGCGACGCAGAGAGCGCGAAACCAACGCCTGCGGTGGTCGCGCCGGGTTCGAGGTGAACCTTGACGATGTAGCGAGACTGTCCAGCAGTGGAAGCAAGTGCCGCTTGATCGATGCGCACGGCACCGGGTGCAGCGGAAACGCGGCCGATACGACCGTCCTTCAAGTAGGTATCGCGGAAGAGGCCGATGGCCATCTTGTCGAGGAACGGCTGCTCGGAAGCGAGCGTCGGGGTCGAGAGCGTCGGTCGCATCGAGGTCGAAGAGAGGAACTCAAAGGTTCGAGCGGTGATCGTGTGCGCAGGAACCCAGAGTGGTTGCACGTTGAGGTTCGGTTGGCCCTTCGATTGCGAGGTTCGCGCGACGCCAACGACGCCCAGAATCTCGTTCGACGAGTGGATGTGGCCTGCACCGATGATCGAGATACCGACGGTAAGAACGCCAGCCAACGCGCCGAGCACACCGCCCAAACCAAGGTTCGCCACGTGTGGGAAATTGAGGTTGTCCGGTGCGAGCTTGTCCGCGATCGTTCGCAGGATGAAGAGATAAAGCGCGAAAGGGAAGAGCAGCGCGATGCCCCATGCATAGTGGACGAGCGCCGGCACGCCGAGAAGGATGTAGCCGATCGGTTCCCAACCAGCGAAGGCGAGCGCACCAGCTGCAACAACGCAGATGAGGTGCAGAAGCGCACTCAGGATGCCCTGGTTCGCCCACCAGTAGGCGATCAGGCCGATGAATGCGATCACGAGGATATTGAAGATTGCGTCCATCTCAGGTCCTTCAAGAGGCGTTGTCCGCCTCATTCAACTTTGGAGCGGTGAGCGCTTGGCTTGCCGCGTGGTGTGTGTCGTAGAGCGATTGTCAGCGTTGCAGTCTGTACGGGCGCGTTGCGCGCACGATCACGCGGTGGGTGCCTTTTGCGCCGGCGCACCAGCAGCTTGCTTTGGTGCGAAGACGCGTTGCACTTCTTCGAGACTCGTGGCGCCGTCGCGCACCTTGAGGAGCGCCGCCTCTTGCAACTGAATCATCTTCTGCTCGCGGACCGCGCGTGCGTACGCAGTGCGGAAGTCGTTCTCGCTGAGGAGTCGACGGCCTTCATCGTCGAGGTTGAGAACCTCGAGAATACCTGTCTGACCGAAGTAACCCGTGCCTTGGCAGACAGGGCAATCTTCGACCCGATTCTTCACCTGCACCTTGCCGCTCGGGCGGAACAACTCAACCTGCTTGCCCGCGGGGATGCCGAGTTTCTTCGCTTGCTCAGGTGCTGGCGTGAACGGAGACTTGCAATTCGGGCAAAGCGTTCGCATGAGCCGCTGATGAATCACGCCGCTCAAGCAGGAGGTCGCAAGCTTCGGATCACCGACAGCCTGCATCCACGTTGCGATGGCGGTGGCCATGCTGTCCGCGGGCACGAGCACGTAGATCAGCGGCGCATTCATTCCCATGAGCGACGCAGCCTTCGCGGCGCCTGGCTCTGAGATGTCTCCGACGAGCACGATGTCGGGATCGCGGCGGACCATCTTCGTGAGCATCGCGCCGAAATCCTCGACGCCCGGCTCAGGAGCGAAGGCCTTGTGGTCGACGCCTTCGACGCGATACACGAGTTCCTTCTCAAGCGTCTTGATGTTTGCGGTGTACGCGTCGTGGCGCGCGATGAGCGAGAAACCAAGCGTCGAGAGCCCTTGACCAACTGGGGCGCTCACCAAGATGACGCCCTTGCGTTGCTTCGGATCTTCGAAGACGCGCAGCGCATCGAGCTGGCTTGGCGCGAGGCCGACCGTCTCGATCGACTTGCCGAGTCGCGATTCGCGATCGAAATCCACGCGAATCGTCTGCCCGCTGGAGGAACCGATCGAAGTGACATGGATGCGCGCTTTGCCCGTGGAACCGTCGATGGTGCAGGCACCCGACTGTCGGCGGCGGCGATCGGCGATGTCAAGACCCGCGAGTCGCTTGAGCATGTCGACCGCGGCATTCCCGAGCTCGGGCGCAAGTGGATCACGCTTGGTTCGTACGCCGTCGACGAGCATCGAGACCGCGACACCTTGCTGCGCCGTTGCGATATCCACACGCGATGCGCGTGCCGCGATTGGACCAACAAGAATCTGCTCGAGCGCGAGGTACGTCGCGAGCGCTGCGTCTTCCTTCTGCGGGACAGGTTCCTTCGTGCCATCGGCGCGCGTGAAGAGCACGGATGCAGCTTTCTCGGCGCTCGAAGCCTTGCGTGCAGCCATGGCCTTCGTCAGCGCATCGAAACCCAACTTGTACTGTCGGCCCGCGGGAACGCGTGGATTTCGGTACTGCATGTACGCGTACATGGTGCCGAGGAAGATGCCGATGGCGAGGATCCAGCCGATCCAAAAGATCGGGATGAAGATGATCGCAGCAAGCGCAACAAGGCCGGCACCGAAGTAGCCCCAGTTCCACGCGGCAACTGGAAGGTTGTAGGTGCGAGCGTCCATCTCAAATCGCGCCACGAAGCGGAAGAATCCGACAAACACGGCGAGGGTGAGGATCGGCTTCGCGATGCTCAAAAGAATGGCGCCCTGTGCGATCAGACTCGGAGTGGCGGGGAAGATCGTTTCGTGCATGTCGGTCGTCCGTGCGCGCGTGGCGCTGGTGGTTCACATTTGCTTCGCAGTCGTTCTTTCTGCTTTACGTCAGCGTCGACTCGGCTTTAAGACGAAGAGTGAAGTCGTCGCCATCGCTGTTCCTGGCGATTTCATCGAGCCCAAGATCCGCCGCGGTGTTTGATCCGCGATCGGTTCGTGCGGGCTCGATGAGCAACTCATCCGATGCCCTTGAGTCATCCGATGCCCTTGAGGCGCATCTTGAGTTCTTCTGGCTTTGGCGTTGCCTCGAGCGCGATGCGCTGGTGGATGTAGTTCTCTTCGACGAGTCGCACGAGCGACGTCGTGAAGTCCACCATGCCTTCGTCGTGGCTTTGCTTGATGAGATCGAGAATTTCACCTTCACGACCTTCGAGGATGTACTTCTGAACGCCCGGCGTATTCAGGAGAATTTCGAGCGCCGGAATACGCGCAATGTGCGCGTGCAGCGTTGGAAGAAGCTTCTGGTAGATGATCGCGCGGAGGTTGTACGCCAACAGCTTGCGGATCTGATCGCGCTCGTTCTCGGGGAAGAGGTCGTAGATACGACCGAAGGTCTGCCATGCAGAGCTTGCGTGGATCGTTCCGAACACCAAGTGGCCGGTTTCTGCGGCGCGAATAGCGGCTTCGAAGGTTTCGTAGTCGCGCATTTCGCCGACGAGCACGACGTCAGGATTTTCACGCACGAGCGCACGAAGCGCATCGTTGAAGTTCGTCGCGTCGATACCAATTTCGCGCTGATTGATCGTCGCCTTCGCGTCGTTGAAGATGTACTCGATCGGGTCTTCGATCGTGATGATGTGCACCTTCTTGCGCTGGTTCACGTAGTCGAGCATCGACGCGATCGAGGTCGACTTGCCTGAGCCGGTGACGCCGGAGAAGAGAATCAGGCCCTGCGCCGCCATCGAGACATCGCCGAGAATCGGCGGCAGATAAAGCTCTTCGAACCGCTTGATTTGGCTCGTAATCAAACGCGCTGCGAGCGACGGATTACCACGCGCCATGAACAGATTGACGCGGAAGCGACGCTGCGTGCTTCCATCGGTGTCGCCTTCCTTCTTGTAGTCGTACGCGAAGTCGATCGAGCCGTGGCGGGCGAAGTAATCGAGCTGATTCGGATCGAGAATGTCCTTCGCAAGCTGCATCATGAGATCCGGCGTGCAAAGGTCGGTCTCAAGATCCTTCAGAACGCCGCGGTGGCGGACGCGAGGGCGCAGTCCGCTCTTGACGATCAAGTCCGAGCCTTCGACGCGGATGATGGCCTCAAGCCACGAGATCCACGCGCGTTTACCTTCACCTGGAGTCGTTCCGCGGTGGTTGATCGAAAGGGGGACGAGCAGTTCGTTTCGGACGGCACCCATGCGTGGAACTTTCTCTTGCTGGTCGCCTGCGTTCGCAGGAGGTTTACGAATCCTCGTGTGCCGTGGCTTGCAGGGCACGGCACACCCTCCGCGGAACCCGCGGGGAGTCGCGTAACGTACTCCAAACCGTTCGCTTGCGGAAACTCTGGTGGTTCTCGGGCGGGGGATTGACGGCTCGGCCGCTCGGCGGCAATATCCCCCGATGGAAGCCAAGATCGTTCTCGACGGCATCACGTTCGACGATGTCCTTCTGATTCCCGCCTACAGCGACCTCACGCCGGATCTCGTCGATACCACGACGCGACTCACCGCGAGTGTCTCGCTCCGAATCCCGCTCGTCAGCGCGCCGATGGACACGGTGACCGAGAGCGCGCTCGCGATTGCGCTCGCGCAAGAAGGCGGCATCGGCTTCATCCACAAAAATCTGCCGCCCGAAGTGCAAGCGCGCGAAGTTGCGAAGGTGAAGCGCAGCGAACACGGGGTGGTTGTCGATCCGGTGACGTTGAGTCCCGAAGACACCGTCGGTCGCGCGGCGAAGTTGATGGCGGAGCACGGCGTTTCGGGCTTCCCTGTCACGTCGGATGGAACGAGCCGTGGCGAAGTCGTCGGCATTCTCACGCGCCGCGATATGAAGTTCCTCAACGGACGAAGTGAGGCAAAAGTTGGCGAGGTGATGACGAAATCAAACCTCGTCACGGCGCCGGGTGAAACGAAGCCCGCCGACGCAGAGCGGATGATGAGCCAAGCCCGCGTGGAGAAACTGCTCCTCGTCGACGGACAACGTCGCCTCAAGGGTCTTATCACGATGCGCGATCTTGAGAATGTGCGCACGCATCCGAATGCATGTCGCGATGCGCGTGGACGATTGCGCGTTGGAGCGGCGGTGGGTGTACGTCAGTTTGAACGCGCGGAGAAACTCGTTGAAGCTGAAGTTGACGTGATTGTGGTCGACACGGCACACGGTCACTCGAAAAACGTGCTCGACACGATTTCGGAAATCAAGAAGCGCTTCAAGATTGAAGTCGTTGGTGGCAACGTCGGTACCGCCGATGGTGCGAAGGCGCTCATCGATGCCGGCGCAGACGCGGTCAAGGTCGGCATCGGACCAGGCTCGATTTGTACGACGCGCGTTGTGACGGGTGTTGGTGTTCCACAGATCACTGCCGTCATGGAAGCCGTGCGCGCCGCCGAAAAGCAGGGGATTCCAGTGATTGCAGACGGCGGTGTCCGCCAGTCAGGCGATATCGCAAAGGCACTCGCGGCGGGCGCTTCTGCGGTGATGCTCGGCTCGTTGCTCGCAGGTCTCGATGAAAGCCCAGGCGAGGTCGTTCTCCATCGCGGACGCCGTTTCAAGAGCTACCGCGGGATGGGAAGCGAAGGCGCGATGGCTGCGGGTTCAGGTGATCGTTACGGACAAGCGTCGATCAAGGACACGCGCAAGTTTGTCCCTGAAGGTGTTGAAGGCATGGTGCCCTATCGCGGTGCGCTTCCCGATTTCATCTACCAGATGGTTGGTGGCGTGCGCAGCTCCATGGGCTATTGCGGATGTCGGACACTCGATGATTTCCGCAAGAACGCGCGATTTACGCGCGTCTCAGGCGCGACGGTCATTGAGAATCACCCGCACGATATTCTCATCACGAAGGAAGCGCCGAATTACACCGCAACCGTGCGCGCGGAGTGATGCGTGCGGAGTGATGTGTGCAAGGTGATGTGTGCGAGGTGATTCGTTTCGCCCGCGTTCAATCCGTTTCGCGTGCCTCACGCGAGAATCGGCGAAATCACATGTCCGTGGACGTCGGTCAGGCGGCGGTCTGCGCCGTTGTGTCGCCACGTGAGTTTCGTGTGATCAATGCCGAGGAGATGCAGCATCGTCGCGTGGATGTCATACACGGTGGTCGGGTTCTTTCGATCAAGCGGCTTGTATCCCCATTGATCGCTTTCGCCGTAGGTGACACCGCCCTTGACGCCCGCGCCGCACATCCAGTTGGTGTACACGAACGGGTTGTGATCGCGTCCCTTGCCGGCTTGTGAACTTGGCATACGGCCAAACTCCGTGGTCCAAATGACCAGCGTGTCCTCGAGCATGCCGCGCTGTTTCAAATCTGCAATCAAGGCCGCAGCTCCGCGCGCCATACCGCGCGACAGCGGTCCGTGATCGCGGCGAATGTCTTCGTGTGAATCCCAGTTACGCCGTGGATGCGAGTTGTCGTTCCCGCTCCAAACCTGCACGAAACGCACTCCGCGTTCGAGGAGGCGTCGCGCGGTCAGGCACTTCTCAGCGAAAACGTACGACTCCTCCGCGTCATTGATGTCTTTATCCCACGTCGAAGGGCTGCGATCGAGCCCATAAAGCCGAAGCACATGCTCCGGCTCAGCCTTGAGATCAACGGCCTCAGGTGCCGAGAGTTGCATGCGCGCTGCGAGTTCGTAACTCTTGATACGCGCATCGAGGCGCGCATCATCGGGGCGCGCTTCGGCATGAAGTCCATTCATGCGCGCGAGCAGTTCGTGGGTATCGCGTTCGCTCGCATCGCGCACAAATCGCCCGATTTCGTGCGGATAGAGATCAGCCATTGGGCTCGGCTTGCCTGGATAGATCACCGTTCCGCTGTGTTCGTTTGGAAGAAACGCGCTGTCCCAATTCTTGACGCCGTTCGAAGGCATGCCGCGGTGATCGGGCATGACGACAAACGTCGGGAGATTCTCATTCATCGAACCGAGCCCGTAGCTCACCCAACAGCCAGCCCCAGGAAACCCAGGCAGTTGAAAGCCCGTCGACGCGAGCATCGTTGCGGTCGAGTGCACGCCGGAACGACTCGTCACGTTGTGGATGAACGCGATGTCATCGACGTGCGCGCCGAGTTCAGCAACCGTCTCGCCGAGCATCTTGCCGCACTCGCCGTATGGGTTGAAGTTCCATACTGGTCGTAGCCACGGACCGAGTCCATCTTGAAAGGTCTCCACGCTCTCGCCGAAATCGCTCGGCTTTCCGTCGTACTTGATGAGCTCTGGTTTGAAGTCAAAGAGATCAATGTGGCTCGCCGCTCCGGCCATGAAGAGTTGCACGACACGCTTCGCACGCGGGGCGATGGAGGCTGCGGGCGCAGTTGAAATTGGCGCGTTGTCTTGCGCGAATCCAAACGCATCACGGCCCAGCATCGACGCAAGTGCAATGCCGCCAAGACCGCCGCCGGATTGCCAGAGAAACTCGCGGCGCGAGAGTGGGCGCTGCGCGGAGTATCGATGAAACGGTGAGTTGTTGTGCATCGGATATGACCCGTTTCAGTCGATGAACGAGAACTCGTTGAGGTTGAGGATCACGCGGCAGGTGTTCTCGAGCCCGTGTTGCTGCGTGAATTCGGTCAGTGCAATGAGCTCGTCTTCGCGCGCTGTTCGTCCGAACGCGAGTTGAATCGCGCGCGTGATTTGCGGTGCGATGTCGTCACCGGCATCGCGTCGGACGCGCGCTGCGAATCGCGCAGCCTGCGCAAGCATGAAGCCATTGTTGAGATACGCCAACGCCTGATTCGGACTCACGCTTTGATTGCGTTTGTCGACGCGCATCGAAGGATCTGCACAGTCGAGCGTCGTCAGAAACGGCTGCATTTGCGAGCGAACAATGAATCGATACACCGAACGGCGGAACGTCGATCGATCTTCGGGATCGGCAAGGTCGTAGCGGTAGTGGGGTGAGTGTTCTGGGTTGACGATGACGAAGTCGCGATACCCGGGCCCGCCCATCGAAAGATCGAGTTCGCCACTCACTGCGAGGACAGCGTCGTGGATGGCTTCTGCTTCCAGTTTCCGCGCGTTCGCGCGCCAAAGAAGGCGGTTGTCACGATCTTGCTCAGCAGCGGTGTCGTTCGTGTGATCAGACCGCTGGCGGTACGTCGCGCTCGTCACGATCAAGCGATGCAGCGACTTGAGTGAGCCACCCATGTCATCGCGGAACGTCGCAGCAAGCCAGTCGAGAAGCTCCGGATGCGACGGAATACCACCCATGCGCCCGAAATCGTTCGGCGTATCGACGATGCCGCGGCCGAAGTGATAATGCCACACACGATTCACGATCGAACGCCAGACGAGCGCGTTGCGGTGATCGGTGAGCCAACGAGCAAGGGCAGCGCGGCGTTCCGCTTCGGGCGCGTCTGATGCCAAGTCGAAGCGCGAAGGAAGCAAATGGTCGAGCGCAGTGAGTGCCGCGGGTTCGACGCTCTTGCCGGGGCTTGTCACCTGTCCGCGCGCGAGGACGCGAATTTCACGCGGTTTTCCGCCTTTCGCACCGGTGCCAACGAATGCGCCGGAGCCCGTGTGGACGGTGCCGGCGTAGATCGCAGAGGGCGTAGGAAGCGTGGCGAGTTCCGAGTCGAGGCGCGTCAGCTCGCGTGCGAGTTCTGCGCGTCGCTGCGATACTTCTCGTGATTCAAAGCGCCCGCGGAGCGCTTCGCGTTGTTGATGAAGTTCTTCGATGCTCGCCATCGAAGTTGCAAGTCCGGGCGCGATGCCATCGGTCAGATTCGCGCGACGCCAACGCTCGCCCGACTCAATGGTGTCGAGACTTGCCACAGGTGCTGCGGCCGCGATGTTTCGAGCGGTTGCGTCGATGACCTCGAGTTCCGCAAGGGCGAAGTTGAAATCGCCGAGTCTCGGCGCGAGTTTTGTCGCAGTGATGCGCACGTATCGAGCCATCGCGCCAGGCGAATCAAACACGACGGGTGCTGTGCGTGGTGTTCCGAGCGATGCGCTTGTTCCCGTGGCAATCATGAAAACGGCGTCTTTAAACTCGGGCGAATCGCACGCTTCAACGCGGAACGCCTCGGGGAAACCAAAGCCGTCTCCGATGCCGTTGAACGGATCGCTTGCGGGATAGATGACGATGCGATCGAACGCTCGCGACGCGCCGAGGTCCACCGTGACCCACTTCGGTTCGTTTGGATCTGACGCGAGTTCGCTGTGGTAGCCAAATTGCGGTGATGCGCCACCAGCCGTAGCCGCAGTCGTTCGCGCGATTTCCGCATCGATCGCCGCGAGTTCAGCGCCACCCTGCGCTGCGAATGTCGCATCGAGCGCTGCAAGTTCCGTGACACATCGCGATCGGGCATCGCTCGCGCGTGTGCGGCGCTCTGCAACTTCCGGCGAGGTGTCGTAGCGCTTCTCGGCGCGATCGATCGCTGCAAACACCGATTGCAGTGCGTAGTAATCTTCTTGCGGAATCGGATCGAACTTGTGGTTGTGGCACTGTGCGCACTGCACTGTCACGCTCGCGAACGATCCGAGCGCATTTCCGAGCATGTCGTCACGATCGAAATGGCGCGCGAATTTGCCGTCGATTTTCTCTTCGCTGACTTCTTCGTGGCCGATCAAGTCCCACGGTCCAGCGGCGAGAAAACCGAGCGCTTCAATACCGTCGCGCGTGTTTGGATAGAGCGCGTCACCAGCAATTTGCTCTTCAACGAATCGCGCGTAGGGCTTGTCCGCGTTGAGCGCACGAATCACGTAATCTCGATACGGCCAAGCGTTTTCGCGCGGTTTGTCCTTATCGAAACCGTGCGTGTCGGCGTAGTGCACAACGTCGAGCCAGTGACGCGCCCATCGCTCGCCGTAGCGGGGAGAAGCGAGAAGGCGATCGACGAGTTGCTCGTACTTCGCGGGATTGATGTCTGCGACAAATGCTTCGAGTTCCTCCGGCGTCGGTGGGAGACCCGTCAAGTCGAAAGACACGCGGCGATACAGCGTGCGCGCGTCTGCTTCCGGTGCAGGTTCGAGTCCGGCGTCGCGCAATCGTGCGCGAATGAATCCATCGATGGAATACGTCGCGTCATCCTTCAAGCTTGGCTGCGCACTCGTGCGCACGATTGGCTGCAAACTCCACCAATCGCGTGGATCAGCGACTTTCGCACTCACGGACTCTGGCCAGTTGGCTCCCTCGTCGATCCAACGCTTGATGAGGTCGATCTCTGCTGGATTGAGTGGCTCGCCTTTCGGCGGCATCTCCATCTCAGGGTCGCCACCCGACACGTAGCGGTAGAGCGGGCTCTTGGCTGCATTGCCTGGCACGATGTTTGGAGCGGAGTATTCGCCACCTTCAAGAGCGACGGAGCGCACATCGACGCGATAGCCGCTTCGCTGTTTCTCTGGCCCGTGGCAGGGAAGGCACTTGCTTTCGAGAATCGGCGCGATCTCACGCGCAAAGTCAACGGTCAGGATGCCTGAAGGCGCGGGCGCGATCGCGGGGGCGACCGGCGGATCCACCAGCGGATCAACCAGCGGATGAACCCGCGGATCAACTATGGACGAGAGCGATGCGACTGCCAGGATCGCGAGCATCGACGCACTCTAACGGAGCCTCTTGGCGATCCCTAGACGTCCCGGTTCGAACTTGCGGAAACCGAGCAAGCCGCGCGGACCGAATCAGATCCTTCGCGGGGCCGCTCTGAAGATTCGCTTGTGGATTTCCGACTGGATTCGCCGGAAAGTCCACTCAAACACTCTTCCTCGTCGCGGACTTTTGCAGACTGGTTCTCAAACGAAACCGCCCCGCGTGAAGCGGGGCGGCGTTCGGAGATGCCGGTGACAGGAATCGAACCTGCAAGCCTTTAGAGGGCGGCGGATTTTGAATCCGCTGCGTCTGCCAGTTCCGCCACACCGGCGAAGCGCGGAGTGTAGCGCACGCGTGGATGGAGCGGTTTCCGCTTTTTTCGCGGAGTTCCTGAGAGATACCCCTTCGTCGCGCGGAAGCGGGCGACGCCTCGGCGCGCAGTGCGCATGGCGGCCAAATCCGTCCCTCTTCACGGCAAGCACAATCGGAGAAACCTATGAAACTCGGTCACCTCGTTTCCATCGTCGCGTCGGTCGCTTCCGCGCCCCTCGCTTTTGCGCAGTCGGACAACTGCTCCTCCCCGATGCCCATCGCTGGCGGCGGGGTGTATCAGTTTGATTTGAGCACATTCACCGCGACGCAAGGTGTCGCTCAGGCATGCGTCGTGGGCGGTCAAGTCGTTCGCGACGGTTGGTATTGCTGGACCGCGGATTGTGATGGCATGGTCACGATCGATACCTGCAGCAATCTCCAAGTAGATACGACGCTCGCGATCTATCCGTTTGACATCGGATGCAACTGCCCAGGCGATCTGCCACCGCTCTGCTGCTCGGATAACGACTGCGGTAAGCAAGCGCGCATCACCTGTGAAGTGCGCTGCGGTATGCGCTACCTCATTCGCATCGGCGCGAAGAACTCGCCGATCTACACCGGCACGATGACGATCCAGTGCAACGGAAATCCGTGCGGCGGCGGTGGCGAGCCTGGCGAGCCGATCAAATGCGCTCCCTGCTGCGGTGGACGGCCAGCACTCGTCGACTCGGCTGCGGTGAATTTCAACACGGGCGCCGTCGCTGCAGGCACGAACTACAACATGTTTGGCGGACCCGCGGTGCGGCTCTTTGATCTTGGAAATCAAGGCAGCGCGCCGATCGGCACTGTGACGAGTTGGAACACCGGTACCTACACGCATCCATCATGGACGCAGAATTCGCTCGGCACGGTCTTCGGCGTTGTCATCGATGACGAAGGCAACACGATTGTCACGCAGTCGATCGTCTACATGACCAATGCAGTCGGATCACTCGGCGGCGCAGGAAGCGTGTATCGCCTTGACAGCGACGATGGTGCGGTGACGGAACTGATTCGTCTCCCCAACGCAACGACGACCGCGTTCCCACAGGGTTCAGGCCTTGGTCAAGTTGATTACAGCTGTGCGAGCGAGCTCTACTACGTTTCGAACTTCGAAGACGGACGCATCTACGCGATCGATAAGGCGGGCGCGGTGAAGAGTACGTTCGATCACGCAACTGGCACGGTGACTGGTGCGCTTCCCGCCGGCGGATTGCAAGAGCCGAATGACGTTGCTGGTCCAGTGCCGCTCGGCGAGCGCGTGTGGGCTGTGAAGGCCGTCGATGGCCGACTCGTCTACTCGCTTTGGATCGAAGACAACGGGAATCCGAATCCGATTCGCAACAACGAAATCTGGTCGGTCGCAGTCGACGCGAACGGTCTCTTTGTCGCGGGCACGGTGCAATTCGAAGTTTCGATGCCAGACTTCGATGTCGATGTCACCAATCCGGTTGCAGACATCGCATTCGATGCGAATTGCTGCATGTTTGCTTCGGAGCGCGGCATGTACGGCATCGACGATACGGCCGCACACACCGGTCGATTGATGAAGTTCTGCAGCGGAAAGCAAGGCTGGCAACTCGCGCCCGAGACGTTCGCAATCGGCATGGGCTTCGATCGCAACTCTGTCGGCGGTGTGGATATCGAAGGTGGCGCGAATGATCGCGTCTGGTCGATCGGCGATGCGATTCAAATCGACTGGAGCACTCCGAACAACATCTACGGCCTGATTGGCTTCCCGTCGGCTGGCGGTGATCGTGACAACTCGATTCTCATCGACTTCGACAATGTCTTCAGCGATCAACAGAAGACGCAACTCGGTTCGATTGATCTCTCGTGCGTCGACGCACAGACGAGCAGCTGTGAGTTCAAGACGAATGTGCTTGAGTGTGTGCCAACGGCGGATGGATTCTTCGCCTTCAACTGGGAAGTGGAGATCACGAACAACTCGTCGAGCGAAGCGAATCTCCTGATTCTCTCGCACCCTGCCTTTGCGCCGAACAACGTGGTCGTGCTCACGCCGCCGCTTCAGCCAGGTAACTCGATCGTCCTCAACATCCCGATCGAAGGCTTGGCGCAAGGTGAGACGATTTGCTTCAACGCCACGCTCGCTTCGAGCAGTGCGCAAGAGTGCTGCTCTGAAGAAATCTGCCTCGAAATGCCGGTCTGCGACTGCTTCCTCTTCGATGCGCAGGTCAGCGACAACCCTGGCGTCGGCTCGTTCAATCTCTCGCTCACGGTCTTCAACGTTGAGTCCTTCGTTGGCGAGTGGTTCACCTTTGCGGTGGCGCCGGGCTACGCAGCAACGGTTTCCCCGTCGCTCGTGAACATCCCGTCGCTCAATCCATGGACTGGTCTGGCGATCGCGCCGGTCACCGTGACGACATCACTCCCTGCAGGATCTCAAATCATCCTGATCGTCGGCATGCACTCGCAATCCTTCCACCCGTGCTGCTTCCGAGAGATTGTGATCACGGTGCCAGGTCAGTCGGGTAGCTCGACGCCGGGCGACGCGAATGCAGACGGCCGAATTGATGCGGCAGATCTCTCGCTAGTCCTCGGTGGTTGGGGTCAGGCTGGTGCTGGTGACATCAACGGCGACGGCACGACAGACGCACAGGACCTTTCGATGGTTCTCGCAAACTGGAGCTGAAAGAGCCCTTCGGGGCAAACGGCGGGACGAACGACGCGCACTGCGCGACGTCGCCGAGCTCTAGACTCCTCACGCGGCCCGCGGGTTTCTCCCGCGGGCCGTGTTGTTTTTCCCGATAGGATGAACCCATGCCACACGAGCACGCTGGGATGGCCGCTGATCTTCTTCCAGACGCGATCATCACGATCGGATTGGATAGCAATATTCAATACGCCAATCTCGCGGCCGAGCGGCTGTTCGGATTTGATCGTGGCAGCATGGTCGGTTGTTCACTCGTGGATGCGATCATTCCGCCCGAGATGGCCGCGCAACACGAGCGTGGCATGAAGCAGTACATGAAGTCGCGCACGGGGCCTGTGATTGGTCGGCGCATTGAAGTCGTTGCGCGCGATCGCGCTGGGCGCCGCTTTCCGATTGAACTTGCGATTTTTCCCGACCCTGCCACCGAAGGGCGCAGCATTCACG
This sequence comes from Planctomycetaceae bacterium, assembly GCA_027483065.1. Classification (GTDB taxonomy): domain Bacteria; phylum Planctomycetota; class Phycisphaerae; order Phycisphaerales; family SM1A02; genus QWPT01. The sequence goes on along the minus strand of JAIXVI010000041.1, from coordinate 3,196 downwards.
CGCAAATTCGTGAGGTCAGTGATCGCGTTGCGCGCGAGGCTGAGTTTCGCGCGGAACGCGAGCAGCTTGCGCAGTTTCTCGATGCGACAACCGAAGGTTGGTGGGATTGCGAGATCGGTGGAGCGACTCGTTACGCAGATCGATTGGTCGCATTGCAAACTGAGATGGGGCGCGAAGCAGCGTCAGTCGAGCCACCATTGCTCTCGTGGATTGATCGTGATGATGCGCTTCGTGTGCGCGATGCTTGGCTAGCGCATCTTGAAGGCCGGACTGCTCGCTACGAGTGCACCTACCGCGTTCGTGCAGCAGATGGTGAGACGCGATGGATGCGTGATCGCGGTCGTGCGGTGCATTTTGAACTCGGTCGACCAACGCGCATTGTCGGTACGACGTCTGATGTCACCGAGCAACAAGCGGCGGAAGAAGCGCTCGCGAATGTCAAGCGACTCGAACTTCTTGGTCTACTCGCAGGCGGTTTTGCGCATGATCTCAACAATCTCTTGACGGCGATTGGTGGGCAGGCCGACATTGCGTCATCCGAACCAAGCGTTGCGCCCGCAGTTCTTGAATCACTCGAAGCAATTCGTTTCGCGACGACAAAGGCGACGATGCTCACGTCGAACATGCTTGCGCTTGGGAAGCCGCGTGAGTCCACCGTGCGTCGTATTGCACTGCGCCCCGCCATCGAAGACGCGATGCGTCTTGCTGCCATCGGGCTCAATCGTGCGGTGCGACTTGTGGTCGATGCGAGTGCTGTTGATGGTTTCGACGTTGAAGTGGATCCAAGTGCGTTGCCGCAGATTTTGCTGAATCTCGCGGTCAATGCCCGGGACGCCATGCCCACAGGTGGCACGTTGCGCGTCGAGGCACTTCCACTCGAAGGACGCGCCGCAACGGTCGCACCGCATGCGGTACGCATCGTTGTTGAGGACACGGGATGCGGGATTCCAGAAGCGGTGCTGGCGCGAGTTTTTGAGCCGTTCTTTACGACGAAACCCAAAGGCGTTGGCACAGGCCTTGGTCTTGCGGTCGTCCGCCAATCGGTCACCGCAGCACGCGGGCGCATCGCCGTCGAGAGTACGGTCGGACGCGGCACGCGCTTCATTATCGAACTTCCTGCGTTTGTTTCGACAGCGCAGGCCGCACAGATCAAGCCTTCACGAAGTTTGCGTGTCGTCGTGGCAGAAGATCATGCGCTTCTCTGCGCCATGCTCACGGAATCGCTCCGCGCGGCAGGTCACGATGTTGTGGATGCGGGTGACGGAGCGTTGGCGCTCGCGCAGGCGACGCACGGTGAGCGCATCGCAGATGTCCTCGTGCTTGACGTGTATGTGCCGTCGATCGACGGGTTCCGAGTGCATGCAGAGGCAGAACTGCGCACTGGTCGTCAGATCGGCGCGGTGTTCATCACGGGCGAGCCCGGCGTTGTCTTGCCGCCTGGGACGCCCGAGCACTGCGAGTTGCTGTTCAAGCCGTTTGAGATTCAGTCGCTTCTTGAGGCTGTCGCGCGCGTTGGAGCGGCGGTTGCTCGGTAGATCGGACTGTGTGCGTTCGCGTTGCCTCTGAATCCGCGCGAGCCTTTTGATGGACTTTCTCGCTTGGGTATCTGCGTGTGACCTCCACATGCGACTTCTCCATGTTGCTTCCATGCGACTTCGACATGACTTTGCGTCTCGCGCGATTCGTTCTGCGGCGATGTGAGCCTTCAGGCAACTCGCTGCGAATTTGCAAGAACTTTTGTGCCTTAGGAGTTGACAGGCTCAAGAGTGAGGTATACTAACAAAAGCCGAACAAGAGTCGGCTCCTCTTTGGTTGCGAATGGGCGTCGGAAAACGGTGACTGCTATCGCGATCCGTATCACGATCGCTGCGCGGTCAGTACGGCTCAGTACGGCGATGCCTGCTGTAAACACGACTTTCAAGCGGTTGCGGGTAGTTGCACGCAAGCAGTTGCAATCACGAACTTCGGACTGGAGTTCGTTGGAGTTGATTGCAGTAGTGCAGACCGGTAGCCGCCGACGAAAGGTTGTCGACGAGAGGCCGCTGCGGAGAAACTCATGGCGAGCTGAATCGATGCATCATTGATGAATCATCAATGAAGGAAGGGAAATGCAGAAGGGAAGCACAGAAGGGAAGAGATGGCGCGTGCATGGAGCACGCTGGGGCACGTAGGACGCGAAACAGGCAACGGGATGAATCGATCAACGCGCAAAGCGCGTGAGGGTGTCTCATGGCTATCCGAAAAAGTGCAACACGTATGAAGAGCCTTTGTGCTTCACGTGCAGATCAGTCTGATCAGCGTCTCGTATCGATTGATGCGGACCCGTTTGACCAAACTGGTGTCGCTGGTTCTTTCGAGTTCGAAACAGACATCGATGTTTGCATGAGCCAGGAAAGTAGCCAGGAAAGGAGCCAGGAAAGGAGCCAGGAAAGGAGCCAGGAAAGGAGCCACGCGAGAAGTCACGCGAGAAGTAATGAGGAGAGCCAAGATAGTTTTCAAGGTGCTTGCGCAGACGGCGGTGAATACGAGGGGGTCAGCGAAATTCAGATCGGAGATTCGTGCGCGAATTCGGGTATGGATTCGCGCGGAAGTTCGCAGAGCAACTCGTGCGAGAGCCCTGAAATTTCTGAGAACGAACAGATCGAGCAGACAAAGGTATGTGTTGAAGGGCGAGATCAGAAGTACGCACAACAATCACGCCGATTGCGCCGGTTGGGGCACCGCAACAGGCACCGTGATATCACAACCGCAATCCGGAAGGCGCTTACGCGATGTGACAAAGGCTGGCATCAGAGTGTGTGCTTGGACGTACTGGATACGTCGCAGTCTCATACATCTCAATTTCCTGCATCTCAATTTCCCGCGTCTCAATTTTTCGCTTGCCTGCGTGAGTCGCTGACCGCTGAAACTGGACAGGAGCATCGCGAGACGAAGGATGTTTCGACTGAAGAATCGACCCGTGTCCACTTGTCGCAAAATACGGAGCGAAGCGGCATTCGATCGAACGCAACGTCGTGTGTGCAAGAGTCACATCTGTTGGTGAAGACAGGTCTTTCTATTGATGATCTATGTGGTGGTCTTGTCTGCGGTGCACTGCATGAACTTCGTGATGTTGCACCTCAGTATGAAGTGGCTTCCGATGTGGGTGCTCAACGAACTGATGCACGAATTGATGCACGAATTGATGCACGAATTG
>JAIXVI010000188.1 GCA_027483065.1 Planctomycetaceae bacterium | reverse complement strand
GAGAAAGCCCCCGCGGAACCAAAGCCCTAAGTCGCGGCCTCGCCTTGCAGGCGATCGCCTCCGCTGCACGAAATCTGTTCAACGTCTGTTCCGCCGGGTGGTTCCGTCCACAACATTCGCGGTTCTCGGTCTATCTTGCCGAAACACAGGTTGAGGTTCGACGGTTGTCCGGCTGCGCTGGGCGACGTCGCTCTCCACAATCGTTTCAGACACGTAGGCAGGACGCCTTTTGCGAGCGAAGGACATGCTCGAACAGAACACCCCCTCATCGAACTCACCGTCCCCGTCCACCTTCGGGCATCCGCCGATGCCAGACGGCTCCATCGCAGGCGCCTTTGGTTTCGCCACGATCGCGATGGATGGATCCGCGTCCGCGGCGCCGCTCTCTGTGGCCGCTCCGCGCGCGACGTCCACACATCCGCACACGACACCCCCAAACACTACTTCGACGCAAGCGAGCCCAAGCAGCGGCCCCGCGCGGCTCTCTGATCTCGTGGCCCGCGCCGAGACGCTCATCGCGCACCTCGAGTCGAGGCTCATCGAAGAGAAGCTCACCAACGAGCGCGCCTCAAAGTCGATCGCCGATCTCGACGAACGGCTTCGTATCGGCGTGCGCATGTTGCAAGCGTTCGATGTCCAGGTTGAGCGCGGCGAAGGCGTTGCAACGCGCGTCGAAGCGACCGTTCGCACCGCCGATGAAGGCTTCCGAAACAACGCGCAAAGCGCGGAGAGAGCAATCCACGCGCTCGCCGATCGACTCGCGCAAGAGAAGTTCGAGTGGCTTGAGCGCGAACTCTCATGGCGATTCGATCGCGTGAAGGAAGTTGAAGAGCGCATCGAGCAAGCGGCGAACGGAAAGCTCGCGTGGCTCGACGGCGAACTCGAAGCGCGCCTCGGCCGCATCGGCGAGAGCGTCGCGCGCGCGAGTGATGTGCTCGAGCGCACCGAGTCGGCGATTGCTCGCATCGAGCGCTCCAACGAGATGGTTGATCGTGCCGAGCGCGCCACTGCCGCGCTTGCGGGCCTCACTTCCGAAAGTCAGCGCCACATCGAGACGCTCGTCGCTCGCACGAGCGATGCCGGCGCGCTTCGTGAAGCGTTGGGAACGCTCGTCCACGAAGTTTCCGCTGCGCGCGAAGTCGTGCAAGGCGAACTCCGTCGTATGCGCGATGACCTCGGTTGGCTCGTTGAGAAGGGCGAACGCATCGGCGGCGAACTCGTGGAGCGCGCCGATCGTGCCGCGGTGCATGCCGACGAACTCCGCGCATCGACCGACGCAGGCGCGCAAATCGCAAGCGAACTCGCGGTTTGGAAGGACCTTCTCGCGGGCACCGATCGCGATCGCGTCCGTCCGATCGCCGACGCGATCGCCTCGAGCGTGCGCGACGAACTCGCGGTCGACATGCGTGGATTCTCAAACGCGCTTCGCCAACTCGCCTCGCGCGCCGATGGCGCCTTTGCGGCGATTCGCGTTGACCCGAATCTCCTCAACCAAGGCCAGTCGCCAGCCGCGCAACCCGCGCGCGAACTCGCTCGCAGCTTTGCAGGTGAAATCGCGCGACTCGGCGGCACTTCCAACGGTGCCACCCCCGAGATCGAAACGATGCCGGCCGCAGCTGGAATCGCGGTGAACCGACCGCTCGAACTCGACGCACGCGACAGCGTGATGCCGCACGACAGCGTCGAAGTGTGAACGCTTCCGCGCGTTCCGTGCGCCCCCACGCGCTCGTAAGACGCGTCAGACAACAAAAACCTTCAGGCAATCGCCCCGCTTCACCAACGGGGCGATTGCATTTTTCCGCCTGCATTCGGCCGTTTTTTCCTTTTCGGACGACTGCGCCAAAGTCACCCCTTCTGAGGGTCGACGTACAGCGCATGACCCCATACACACTCCACACGTCCAACCGCGAGACCAACCTGTCCCAGTTCGTCTCGATCGAACGTTGTGGACGGGGCATCCTCGCACGCGTCGTGTGCCCGACCGTCGGCCAACGCGAAGCGCCGATCATTGCCGCGGAAATCGCCGACGCGCTCGAGAACGCAAACATGCCGAAGGGCAGTTCGTTTGTGCTCGATATGTCGGGCGTCACGCTCCTCACGAGCATGGGACTTGGGATGTGCGTCGATCTCCGCAAGCGTGCCGACGCTGCGAAGTTCAAGCCGTATCTCTCGGGAACGAGCCGCTCGCTGCTCGACCTCTTCCGCATGATGAAGATCGATCGCCTCTACACCGTGGTGCACGGGCGCGACGAACTCGGCGCGATCCTCGGCTGAACGCCGACTCCTGCGAAACGCAGGACTCTCAAAGGATTTCTGACGCAACCGCAGCGCACATCGGCGCCGCGGTTGTCTTTTTGCGGCAATTCGAGGTGATTCGAGGCGTTCCGCAGAGGCCCCGCCGCGCTACTATGCGCGTCCCTATGGGTCTTGAAGCAGCACTTCCCACCGACAGTGTCGTCACCACGCAACTGAACCGCGTTATCAACTGGGCGCGCCGCTCGAGCGTGTGGCCGCTTCCGTTCGCAACCGCGTGCTGCGGTATCGAACTGATGGCGACCGCCTGCTCGCGCTTCGACCTCGCGCGCTTCGGCGCAGAGGTCATGCGCTTCTCGCCACGCCAAGCCGATCTCTTGATCGTCGCTGGCCGCGTGAGCGTGAAGACGCTTCCCGTTCTCCAGCGCATCTACATGCAGATGGCGGAGCCGAAGTGGGTGATCTCGATGGGCGCGTGCGCCTCGACCGGTGGCGTGTTCGACACCTACGCCGTCGTGCAGGGCGTCGACCAGTACATCCCAGTCGACGTCTACGTACCGGGTTGCCCGCCGCGACCAGAAATGCTGATCGAAGGCATCATGGCGATCCAGCGCATCATTGATGAAGACAACATTCCGCGCGACCCAACTGGAAAGCGCCTGCCGCTGAACATCGCGCTCACGCCGAACTACGAAGTTCGTCCGCAGCCAGTGCCGCTCGGAATCCAATTGCCCGGCTCTGCTGCAAATCGAACCGCAAGTGGCCTCGTCGTACCATCTCGCGCATGACCACCCTTCACGATCTTCTCGCAGCCTGCGCAGCCCTCTGCGTGGGCTGCGTTGCTTTTGGGCAGGAAACGAAGCCAACGGAAGCCGCACCGACAGAGACTGTGGCGGCGACAGACCCGTTTGCGAAGATCGCCTCGGGCGAAACCATCGTGAAGAAGTCTGACGGCACAGTCGACGCCACCTATCGCTACCGACTCATCGAGCCTCGCGCAGAAGCGATTGCCGATCCCACCTCTGCATCACGCTCGAGGGTTCCGCTCATCGTCTTTCTGCATGGTTCGGGCGAACGTGGCAGCGACAACCGCGCGCAACTCAAGCATTTCGCGGGCTCATGCGCGTCGGACGAGTTTCAGACGAAGGCTCCGTGCTACGTGCTCGCGATGCAGTGCCCCGAGAACGAGACATGGTGCGCGATCGACATCCGCGCGATGCGCGAACGCGGCGAAACACCAAAGCAAGCAACTGAGCCAACGCGCGCGATGCGCGCCCTCATGCAGGCGATCGACGAGGTCGTCGCGACGAAGGCGGTCGATCCGACGCGCGTGTATCTGACGGGCCTCTCGATGGGCGGATTCGGCGCATTCGATCTTGCCGCGCGCAGGCCTGAACTCTTTGCCGCGGTTGTACCGATCTGTGGCGGCGGCGATCCAGCGACCGCGGCGAAGGTCGCACGCGTTCCGTTCTACATCGTGCATGGAACGGACGACCCGGTCGTTCCGGTCGCACTGTCGCGAGCGATGCGCGAGGCAATCGCGGGAGCGGCTGCTGAAGCGGCGCGCGCAGATCGCGCGAAGAACCGCGAGCAGAACCCCGGCGCGCCCGACGCACCACCCTCGGCACCGAAACCCATGCCGAAGCGCGCTCCCAACCCCATGTACCGTGAGTACGACAAGGTCGGCCACGACTCGTGGACACCTGCGTATCGATTCGGCGACGACGGCGTCCTCGACTGGATGTTCGCGCAGCGGCGGAACGCCTAGGCCACAGGCGCCCGACCCTCAGACCGACGACTCGCCCGCGTATGCGTGCGTCAACGCTGTTGTCGTATGACTCGGCATGAACGAGTCCGCGCCCTCCGAAGCTCGCTATCACATCATCGAGCGAGGTATCCGCAGTGAGGAACTCTGCGGAGAGTCCATCGCCGCGCGCGTCGAGTCGGGCGAAGTGACATTGGCAGCGCTCGTCGTCCCTGCAGATCAGAACCATCTCCGCGCAAACGCGCTTGTCGACGCTCAACCGCTTGTGGATTGGGTCGAGCAGCCATCTGTCTCTGAGGAGATCCGGCAGCGCATCAAGGCGTGCCAAACGGGTTCCGCATGGAACGCGCCGATTCCAATTCGTTGGTTCAAGCGACGCTGGAGTCCGACCCGTGCCATCTGGAACGCCGCCGAAGTCGCGTGGATCACCACCGCGCCGGATGACGCGCACGTACTTCTCCTTCAAGACGGTCGCGCCACCAGGCGACTCACCTGTGGCTCCCTGCGATTTCAGGGGTTCACGCCAGATGGCAGCGCGGTCGTTCGTCGACAGTGGATCCCCATGGCGTGGCGTCGGAAGTTCGCCATCGCAGAGCAGGACTTCGCACGACTCTCGTACTTGCAACCGCTCCGATCACTCTCGCGCAGCATCAACTCGGCCGCGGATCCTGAACGAAGAGCGCGCTACGCCGTTCCAGCCCCGACACCCGTCACGTGGCTCATCATCGGTGCGTGCCTTCTCACATTCGCACTCCAAGCGG
>JAIXVI010000078.1 GCA_027483065.1 Planctomycetaceae bacterium | reverse complement strand
TTCGCATCGGAGACCGCATATGACGACACGCACGACGACCGTTCTCGCTTCTCGCCTCTTCAACCGTTCGAACATGAGCCGTTTCGCCGCGGCGGCAGCCGTTGCGACTTCGGTGCTGCTCGCTGGCCCTGCAACTGCACAGGACGCGAAGCCCTCCGCGCCCCCGCCGGCGGGTGCGCCGATCGTCCCCGCGACTGCAGAAATGACCTTCGTCGTCCTCAAGACCTCGAAGGGCGACATCGTCCTCGAGCTCAACACGGCCAAGGCACCGATCTCGGTCGCGAACTTCGTCGACTACGTCAAGAGCGGTCAGTATGACGGCACCGTCTTTCACCGCGTGATCCCGAGCTTCATGGTCCAAGGCGGCGGTTTCACGGCTGCCGGCGACCAGAAGAAGACCAAGCCGAGCATCCAGAACGAATGGAAGAACGGTTTGAAGAACATGCGCGGCACCATCGCCATGGCGCGCACGAATGACCCCAACAGCGCGACAGCGCAGTTCTTCATCAACCACAAGGACAACCCGAATCTCGACCAACCGATCTCGGGTGGTGCGGGTTACGCGGTGTTCGGCCAAGTCGTTGCCGGCATGGACATCGTGGATGCGATCGCCGCCGAAAAGACGACCGTCAAGCGTGGTATGCCAAACTGGCCCGTGGCGGATGTCACGATCACGAAGGCGGAAGTCCTCACGAAGGACGACGCGATGAAGGCGGCCGACGCCGAGAAGGCAAAGAAGGCGACGCCGACGGCACCAGCAACCCCTGTCGCACCAACAACGCCCTCGACGCCAGCAGCACCTGCTGCGCCGACGACGCCTGCGACCCCGAAGAACTGATCGACGCGGGAAGTTCGCATCGCATACGAAGAATCAAAAGAATCGCAGGCTGCGGAGGTTCGCCTCCGCAGCCTGCGTTCGTTTGTACACGTCGTCAACCCGCACGTTCGCGGGCGATTCGTCAGATGTCGAACTTGATCCCCTGCGCGAGCGGCAGATCCTTCGACCAATTGATCGTGCAGGTCTGACGGCGCATGTACTGCTTCCACGAATCGGAACCCGACTCGCGGCCGCCGCCCGTGTCCTTCTCGCCACCGAACGCGCCGCCAATTTCGGCACCCGACGTACCGATGTTCACGTTCGCGATGCCGCAGTCCGAGCCCTCGGTTGAGAGGAATCGCTCGGCGCTGCGCATGTTCAGCGTGAAGATCGCGCTCGAAAGACCTTGATCGACCGAGTTCTGAATCTCGATCGCCTCATCAAGGCTCGCGACCGAATAGACGTAGAGAATCGGCGCGAACGTTTCCTCGCAGCAGATGCGCGGACGACCACCCTTCGGCACGCGATAGAGCGTTGGCTCGACGAAGTTGCCCGGCTTCCCGCTGAAACGATCGATACCCGCCGCGCCGCCCGCGAGAAGCGTGCAGCCTTCCTTCTCCGCCTCGACGCACGCGTGACGCATGCCTGCCACGGCCTGCGCGTTGACGAGCGGGCCCATCAATGTGCCCGCGGCGAGCGGATCACCAATCGGCACCGACTTGTACGCCTTCGCGAGGCGCTCGCAGAGCGCGTCCACGACTTTCTCGTGGACGAGCAAGCGACGCGTTGTTGTGCAGCGTTGCCCTGCGGTTCCGACAGAGCCAAAGAGCACCGCGCGCGTCACGAGTTCCATATCGGCGTCGTCCATCACGATGATCGCGTTGTTGCCGCCGAGTTCGAGGAGACATCGACCAAGACGCTTCGCAACGACTTCGCCAACGCGTCGGCCCATACGGCACGAACCCGTCGCCGAGATGAGCGGCAATCGACGATCCGCGATCATCGTCTCGCCAACCTCGGCATCGGTGCCAATGATGAGCGGGAAGAGATCCGCGGGATCAATTCCTTCCGGTCGCCAGATTTCCTGCTCGCGCAGGACTTTCCAGCAGATTTCGCTCGTCGCAATCGCCGTAAGCGGCGTGATGAGCGAAGGCTTCCAAATGACCGCGTCGCCGCAGACTGCCGCGATCATCGCGTTCCACGCCCACACCGCATTCGGGAAGTTAAACGCCGTGATGCAGCCGACGACACCGAGCGGTTGCCACTGCTCGTACATGCGGTGGCCGGGGCGCTCCGAGTGCATCGAGAGACCGTAGAGCTGTCGCGCGAGGCCGACTGCGAAGTCGGCGATGTCGACCGACTCTTGCACTTCGCCGAGGCCTTCCGCTTTGATCTTGCCCATTTCGAGCGACACGAGTTCGCCGAGCGGCTCCTTCATGTCGCGGAAGGCGTTTCCCATGCGACGCACGATTTCGCCGCGCTTCGGTGCGGGAAGTTGTCGCCAAGAGGCTTGCGCACGCACCGCGCGCGCCATCGCGCTCTCGTAATCCGCGCGCGATTCGAGTAGTACCGCGGCGATCGCTTCGCCTGTCGCGGGGTTGTCCGACGTCACCGAGTTCGGTGTTCCGGGAGCGCAAATGCGGGCGTTGTTCGCGAGGCCGAGGCGGTTGAGGACTGCATGCATGGGGCGCGCAGGATAGCGTGGCGGCGAGGACTTACGTTTGTTCGACTCGCCTCGAACAGGTATCGTTCTCGGTATGGATTGGCGCTCGCGCATCACCGTGCAACCAGACGTCCGAGGAGGAAAGCCTGTCATTCGCGGGATGCGCATCGCGGTCTCGGATGTTCTTGAGTACCTCGCTTCGGGTATGACCGAAGCGGATATTGTCCGCGACTTTCCCGAACTTGAGTTTGACGACGTTCGCGCGTGCCTTCTGTTTGCCGCCGAGCGGGAGCGAACCTTTTCGAGCGCATCTCCTGCTGCGTGACGCCGGACGTAATCCGTCAGCCGGATCGATCGAACGGAACGCGCACAAACTCGAATGGCACTCCTGATCGACCAGAATCTGCCCCGTGACCTCGAGCGCTTCCTGGCGCGAGACTTTGTGGGCACGGTCCATGTACGAACACTTGGGCTCGAGCGCGCAACGGGTACGCAGATTTGGAACGAGCGAAGTCCCGTTCTCTCGCGATCGTGAGCAAAGACGACGACTTCCGGCACCGGAGTGCTGTCCACGGGCATCCCCCGAAGGTCATCCTGATCCGTCGCGGAAACTGCTTCACCGCGATCATTTGCGCCATGATCGCCGGTGCAACTCCGGCCATCGAACAGTTTCTCGCGGATCCGAGCTCGCCACTCCTCGCCATCGAATGAGCCCCCGGCGCGATCGATGATCGAATGCGTGTGGACGTTCTTCCCCTCCCCTATCATCTCCGCCCTATGCCTCTCGACCGCAATCAGATCGCGCAACGCGCCGCGCTTGAACTCCGTGACGGTTACTACGTGAACCTCGGCATCGGTATGCCGACGCTTGTCGCCAACTACGTGCCTGCGGGCATGCAAGTGTGGCTGCAGTCGGAGAACGGTTTGCTTGGCATGGGTCCGTTCCCGACCGACGCCGAGGTCGACCCCGACCTCATCAACGCCGGCAAGCAGACCGTGACGGGCGTGCCCGGCCACTCGTTCTTCTCAAGCGCCGACAGTTTCGCGATGATTCGCGGCGGCCACATCGATCTCGCGATCCTCGGCGCGATGGAACTCTCGCAAGAAGGCGACATCGCGAACTGGATGATCCCAGGCAAACTCGTCAAAGGCATGGGCGGCGCGATGGACCTCGTCGCGGGCGTCAAGCGCGTCGTCGTGATGATGGAGCACGTCAACAAGAAGGGCGAGTCGAAGATCATCCCCGCGTGCACGCTGCCGCTCACGGGCCGCCGCTGCATCGACATGGTCATCACCGAACTGTGCGTGCTTGAGATGGACAAGTCGAATCCATCCAAACGACGATTCATGCTGAAGGAACTCGCGCCTGGCGTGACCGTCGAGGAAGTCCTCGCGAAGACGAAGGCTGAGATTCTTGTGCCGGCGCATGTCGGTTGCGTGAACACCTAAGCGCACTCGGGGCGTCGGAGGCACCGATCCGTCGCTCGTCTGTGAACGAAGAAATGAGGGCCCGTGCGTCGTCTGCGACACACGGGCCCTCGCTTTGTCAAACCAAGTCTTACCGAGCAGACATCACCCTTAGGGACGCTTCACCCTCAAGGACATGGTCCCCAATTCACGAGGATGAGTGCGAGATCGACCGCATCGGTCTCGCCGTCGCCCGAGAGATCGCCCTCGTTCGAGCCGGGTCCGTTCTGCCATCCCGAGAGAACGACGCCGAGATCGAATCCGTCAACCATACCGTCTCCGTTGATGTCGCCGAAACACGAGCAGGAGGCATTGAAGTCGTTTCCGCCGAGATCGGTCCACGGGCCTTGGAAAGGCTGTCCCGGCGAGTTGCACACGATGACGTCCTCGGCGGAATACGTGCCTGAATAGGTCACACGGAACAGATATCCCCCAGTGATCGCGCAGCGCTCGACTCGACAATCCTCAAGCGCCGTGTTGCCGAAGCGGATGTCGACAATCGAACTTGTCGTCGCGTTTCGAAACACACAACGACGGATCGTGTAGGCATCCCAGCCGAAGGCACAACTCGATCCATCGATACCGTCGAATGTCGTGTCTTCGAGAAGGAACGAGCCGTAGGCGTTGTAGGTCTGCGCGAATCCACCCTGCACGTTCGAAACAATTACGGACCCACGGACGACGATGCTTCCACCCTCCTGCATGATGGAGTGAGCATTTCCAACGCCCTCACAGTCGACGAAAGCGCACGCTTCCAGGACAGTGTTTCCGCCGAGGTTTCGCAACGCACCGCCTGAGTCGTAGCCACAGCAAGTACTTATTGCGACACATCGAATGAAGTCACACGCGATGAAAGTCGGTCCTCCACCTTCGACGAGCGCACCACCGCCCGTCTCGTTACGGCACCCGACGAACTCGCATGAATCAAAGACGGGTGAGGCAGCGGAGATTGCTGCACCGCCACCGATCTTCCCGTTTCTCCCGATCCGGAGGCCAATGACTCGCGTGTTGGGTGTTTCGTTCGAATTCGCGACGAATGATCGGGTCCCTTCAGGCGCGAGAACGACTGCTCCTCCGACCTCCTCACTCTTCACGAGGATCGCCTTGCCGCGAAGGTTCACGCTTTCGACATACTCACCGGGAGCAACCAAAACCGTGTCACCCGCAACGGCTGCATCAACCGCCGCTTGGATGCTCGGATACTCCAATGGAACCCGGAGCGTGCTCGGCGGGATACTCATGGCGAGTTCCCAAGTTTCCGGTACGTAGGCACGACCGTTCGGCGTGGGACCCATACCACCTGGCAGCACGAGGACGTCCCGTTGACGATCGAAGGCGATGTTCATGTACCCCCGCGCGGGTCCTTGAACGGGACAAAGCGACCACGACGTTCCATTCCACGTGTAGGTCTGCGGATACTCGACCTCGCCGCAGCAGGTCGTTCCTCCATGCAGAATGACCTGCTGACGGCCACTGTCGTACGTCATGCCGAAGACATAGCGCGCGGGCCCCGAATTGCCCGCGAGAGACCACGAGCTCCCGTTCCACCGCCACGTGTCGTTCTTGTTGGTGAAGTAGTAGCCGCCGTGCAGGATGATCTCGCCACGCGCTTCGTCATACGCCATGCGATGCGCATAGCGGTTGCCGATCGGACTGCTCGCCCATCTTTGCCATGAGTTGTTGGTGGGATTCCACTCGAGCGTATCGGTGAGAAGTTGTCCGCCTCCCGGCCAACCTCCATGGATGACAAGCCGATTTCGACCTCGATCGAACGCCATCGCGAAGTCACCACGCCCCAACGCCTCCGGGGGCGCCGATGCAAGTTGTGTCCAAGTCACCCCGTTCCACGACCAAAGATCTTTGCGCGCGCCGCCAGCTGAGTAGCCGCCGAAGAGAAGGCTTCGCTTTCCGATCGGGTCGTACACCATCGCTGCGGCGCCGCGATCAGGTGGACCTGAAATCGCGACGGTTTCCCACGAAACTCCGTCCCACTCGTACGTCGTTGTTCCGCTGAAGAGGACCGTGCGCTCACGAGCCTCGTCATAACAAATCTCGTAGGAGCCCGGCCCCTTGCCAGCGGCAAGCGTCCATCCAACGCCACATTGCGCATGGGCAGGTTCCGTGAATGGCGCCCACAAACCGCAGGCAATTCCGAATGCCAGCATGCACCGCCAAACCGTTAAAACGAAATCTGTCGATCGCAACATCGTTCAAACTCCTCTCTTGGTCGCCGCAAGCGATCAAACGCTGTTTGCGCATGATTCCTGAGCATGTGTCTTGAGCATGTGTCTTGCGCATGACATGACGATGCCATGCGATCTGTCAACGACGTCATACGACGACTGAGTATTGGACTGCACGGGTGTTTCAGGGAAAATGCGATCGTGTAGTCCAAGTTGCTGTCTTCGCTACACTTGGACGCGTGCTCCTAACCGCCACCGACCTCTCGAAATCGCACGGACTCCGTGAACTCTTCCGCGGCGTCTCCGTCTCGATCGCTGAAGGCGAACGCATCGGCATGATTGGGCCGAATGGCGCAGGAAAGTCCACGCTGTTGCGGATGCTCGCTTCTGGTTGCGCGGGCGGCATGAGCGGACGTGAACTCGCCGACGACGGCGTCATTCGCACTCCGCGCGGAACGATCGCGGTCTACGTCCCACAGCGCGATGAATTCACTGCGGGCGCGACGCCACTCTCCGCGACAACCGACGCCGCGCTCGCGTGCGCCGATTGCCACGGAGATCGCCACGAAGCGGAAGTGCTCGCAACCGTGATTCTCGGCAAGATCGGTTTCGACGATGCGCGCATGGACGTCGCGGTCGAAACGCTCTCCGGCGGCTGGAAAAAGCGGCTTTCGCTTGCTTGCGCACTCGCCTCCGCGGGCGGCACGCCAGATCTCCTCTTCTTGGACGAGCCGACGAACCATCTCGACGTCGAAGGCCTGCGCTGGATGGAAGAGTTTCTGCTGCGCGGCAGTCACGATCTCCGTGCACGCTCGGCGATTTTCGTCACGCACGATCGCGTCTTCCTCGAGAACTGCGCCACGCGCATCATCGAACTCTCGCGAGCCTATCCCGAAGGAACGCTTTCGGTCGACGGAAACTACAGCGAGTTTCGTCGGCGTCGCGATGAGTTTCTCGACATGCAGGCGAAGGCGCAGCAGTCGCTTGCCAACACCGTGCGCGAAGATGATCGTTGGCTCGGCCGCCGCGCGAAAGCGCGCCGCACGAAGAGCGAGGCTCGCATCTCGGACAGTGCCGAGCGCCGCGCTGAACTCGCGGAACTTTCTGAGCGGAACGCCGCTGCCAACGCCGCGAACGCTGGCATCGATTTCACCGCCTCCGGTCGTCGCACGCGCAAACTCATCGCTGCCGCCAACATCTCGAAGTCGCTCGGTGGCCGCTTGCTCTTCAAGAACCTCGATCTTGAAGCGGTGCCCGGCGAGTGCATCGGTTTGATGGGCCCAAACGGCGCGGGCAAGACAACCCTCCTTCGCATTCTGACCGGCGAACTCGCGCCCGATACCGGCACGATCACCATCGCCGATCCTGCGCCGCGCATCGTCACGATGTCGCAAACGCGCGCGGAGTTCCCCAAGGGCGCCCTGCTGCAAGACGCAATCTCACCGCTTGGCGAGAAGGTTCGTTTCCGCGATTCGGAGATGCACGTCAAGAGTTGGTCGCGGCGATTTCTCTTCCGCGATGAGCAGTTGCTCCAGTCGGTTTCGATGCTGTCGGGCGGCGAACTCGCACGTGCACACGTCGCGCGCATGATGCTCGAGACCGCCGACGTCCTCGTCCTCGACGAACCGACGAACGATCTCGACATTCCAACGCTCGAAGTGCTCGAAGACGCGATTGAGTCGTTCCCCGGCGCAACGTTGCTCGTGACCCACGACCGCGCGATGCTGGAGAGCCTCGCGTCACGCATCGTCGTTCTCGGCGCGCCTGATGGCGTTCCGCGCGTGGTGGCGAGTCTCGCACAAGCACTGCGCGCACTTGAGGAGTTCGAAACGGCTGCCGCGCGCGCTGAGGCCGCAGCTGCTGCGACCACGCGCCATACACCCGAGAGTGCACAGGCGAACGCCGTGCCCGCAACGAACTCAACGCCCACTGCAACTTCGACCGCAACTTCCGCTGCGAAGAAAAAGTTGACGTACAACGAACAACGTGAGTTCGATGGCATGGAAGCTGCCATCGCGGTCGCTGAGAAGAAAGCCGCGGAGCTCGAGGCGAAACTCAACGACCCAAAGTTGCTCGGCGATCATGCGGCCTACGCGAAGGCCTGCGACGCTTCCGCTGCCGCGCAAACCGAAGTGACGCGGCTCTACGCGCGTTGGGAAGAGCTCGAAGCGAAGCGCGGGTAAGACGAGGCTCTGATCGGACGAGGCTCTGATCCGACGAGGCTCTGATCGAACGAGGCGCTCGTCACTCAATACTCGGCGAAAGAAAACCCGCGCGGATAGAACCGCGCGGGCTTGTGTCAGCCGAGATCACTTGCGTGACTTCGACAAGCGATCGATCTGCTCGAGGTAACGCGCCACGTCTTCACGCGGCTTGATTTCCTGAGCCTGACGAAGGAGTTGCAGCGCGTCCGCGTAGCGCGACTGGCTCACGAGAATTTGAGCCTGGCGAACCTTTGCATTCGGCGCGTGCTTCTCGATGCCCGCAGCGCGCTCGTACACGAGCATCGCCTTGTCGGGCTGACCGGCGCGCGCGTAGTGCTGACCGAGCAGCATCAACGCTTCGCCGTCGAGTGGATCGATGCGGACGATCTCTTCGAGCACCGCAGCCGTCGACTCATCGCCGCCGCCATCAGCCATCGCGAGCCGAGCTTGGAGCTTCAGCACGCGCGCCTTGTCCGCGTCTTCGAGTCGATCCTTCCAAGTTTCCTGCACCAGCGCGACGAGTTTCTTCGCCTCAGGACCGCCACCGCGGGCAGCGAGCACTTCCGCCGAACGAAGCGGCTTCGCCAGTGCTTGCTGCGGGAACTGCTTGATCGAACGCTCGTACGCGCCGTACGCGAGCGAAGGGAGATTCTCGTTGAGGTAGATGTCGCCAAGCGTTCCAAGACCTTCGAGCGTCGACTTTCCGAGCGCGTCAACCGACTCCAACGTCGCCGCGGCCTTCATCGGCTCCTTCATGCCAACGTAGGTGTACGCGAGCAACATCCAGAAGTCGACCTTCTCTGGGAACTGCGTGATGAGCACGTCGAGCAACGCAGCGGCATCTTGGTACTTGCCTTGCTTAAAGACGCAGCGCGTCAGGCCGAGTCGCCATTCGACGTTCGTCGGCTGAAGCAACAGCGCGTTGCGATACGCGGCTTCCGCGGGCTGATAGTCCTGCTTCGAAGCGTGCGAGAACGCGAGCAGACCGTAGGAGTAGGCGTCCGCTCCGCCAAGTTCAATCATCTTGTTGAAGGCAGCAATCGCGCCGTCGAAGTCCGAGTTTCGCACCGCGATCAGACCGATGTTGCGATACGCACGACGGAACGTCGGGAACTTGCGAACCGCCTCGCGGAACGACGTCAGCGCCTCAGGAAGCTTGTCTTGCTGAAAGAGCAAACCACCGAGCGTGAAGTCGAGGATCGCGGAGCAGTCGGGCTTCATGAGCTTGCGAAGCGCGCTCTCGGCAAGCGCCAAGTCGTCCGCCATCAGCGGGCGCACCTTTTCAAGAATCGCAACTTCTTCCTTGGTCACACGCGGCTCGATTTCAGCGTTGACGCCGTAACCGCCCACGAACTGCTTCTGGAAAGTCGGATCTGCCCAAATGCGGCGAAGATCTTCGGCAGAGACTCCAGTCGCGGAGTTTCCCTCTTCCACCGAAACCGCGACCGCATCCTGCGCGGCCGACACCTGCGGCACGAAGGTCGCAGAGAGGCCCGCGACTGCGATCACGAGTGGAGTCAGGAGGTTGTGGACGATGCCTTGTGTGTTGATCATGTTGCACCTGTCGAGAGCACCTTCTCCGAAGAGTCGTGCTCGAAGTTTGCGTTTTGCCTGCACTCACACGGCGCTACTTTCAGCGCTGGACTCAGGTTTCACCGCGGTTGGAATCGCATCGGAACGCGCATGCGGCACGCCACCCGTTGACCACCCTTCACTGCCGGTTCAAACTTCCATTGCTTCACCGCGTCAAGCGCGGGTTTGTCGAACGCGGGGTCCGACGACTTCTCAATTCGCGGGCTCTTCACGCGCCCGGTTTCATCGACGATGAAAATCACGGTCACGACGCCTTCAACCTTCTTGCCGCGCATTTGCGACGGGTAGTTGCCGGCAACTTGGTAGACGGGCCGCGGACGCTGATCGATCTCACTCATGCTGAACGCGTCATCGAGTTTTTCCTCGCCGAGCGCGCCAGTTCCGGTGCCACCGATGCGGCCACCCGAACTGAAATCCATCGCGCCACCGAAACCCGCATCGCCGCCGCCACCACCGCCCGAAAGCGCTTGCTCGATTGCCGCGAGACTTGCTTCCGCAAGTGCTGGCGCATCGTTCGATGCCGGCATGGCCTCGAGGCTTCGGACAATCTCTTCCGCATCAGGAGCGTCTTCCACTGCTTCCTGAATCTCCTCAGTCTTCTCTTCCGGAACTTCTTCCTTCTTCTCTTCTTCCTTTTCCGGCGCAGCGTCGCTCACGAGTTCAACCTCGCGCGTCGGCGTCTTTGTTTCGCCGTGCATGAAGAAGATGCCGCCGAAGGCGAGGAACAGCACGTGCAAGAAGATTGCCCCAAGAATGCCGAGGATGATTCCGAATCGCATCGTTCAATCCTCACTTCTTGTCGGTGTTGATGCCGACCTTCTCGATGCCGCACTTGCGCACTTCGTCGAGGACGAGCACGACGTGCTTGAAGTCCGCGCCAGAGTCGCTGTTGATGATGACCTTCGGGTCCTTCGCCTGCGTCTTGTAGGTTTGGAGCTTGATCGGCAACTGCGATGGAGTGACCTTCTCCTTGTTGAAGAAGATCTCACCCTTGTCGTTGACGCTCAACGTGACGGCCTTCTCCATCTCCTGGTTGTCACCCATCGACTTCGCGGTCGACGCGGTTGGCAACGCGACTTGCACGCCTTGGTTCTTCGTCATGGAGAGAGACACCATGACGAACGTCGCGAGAAGGAAGAAGATGATGTCAATGAGCGGAATGATTTCGAGACGCGCTTTCTTGCGCTTCCCGCCACCGCCACCGGAGGAACCTGCCATGTCACGCTCCTCCTGCGACGGATGCAGCGCTCACGCTGGTCTCGTTGCCGTGGCCACGATGACCACGCGACGACTTCGCCTGAACCTTCTCGAACGCGAGTCGGAGGTGTGCACCGGCCGAATCGAGTTCGTTCTCAATCACTTCGATTCGAGTATTGAGGTAATTGAACGGAAGGAGGCAGAGAATTGCAATTCCGAGACCTGCTGCCGTTGCGATGAGTGCTTCTGCGATACCGCCCGTGATGGCGCCTGGCGAGCTCAGGTCGCCGCCGATGACGGCGAACGAACCCATCATGCCGGTGACCGTTCCGAGGAGGCCGAGGAGCGGAGCGAGCGTAATGATCGTGTCGAGAATCGCGATGCCGCGGCGGAAGCGCTTGAGCGTGCGTGACTTCGCGTAATCAAGCGCGTCGTTCAGGCTGTGCTCGCGGTGTTCGAGCGCGTAGCCGAGCGTGGTTGCGATGCAGTCGCGAGTCTTGTGCGAGATTTGGATCGCAGCGTCGAGGTTGCCCTTCTCGACTTCGCCGAGGAACTGGTTCAGCGCGCGGCGGCTGCGGAGCCGACGATCGTTGAGCAAGAAGATCACGCGCTCAATCACCACGCCGAGCGCGAGGATCGATGCCACGAGGATCGGCCACATGATCGGGCCACCCTTGATGAAGATGTGCACGAGGTTGAGCTTCTGAACGAGCGCCTTGAGCGCGCCGCCACGCGACGGGTCAAGTGGCAGCGTGCCTTCGCCCGTCGCGACGAGCGCGCCGACAAGCGGCGCCATTTCGCCTTCGAGCGGACGAATCAGTGGCTTGTCGGAGCCCGACTGCGCGACAGCGATACCAGAGACGCCGTTGTCGCCGCGGAAGAGGCTGACCGGTCCGATGAGCGCGAACTGACCGTTCGCGACTGTTCCGAGCATGTCGACGCCGACGCCCGCGAAGCGCGAGCCACCGACCGCATCAAACAAGCGCTTGATGCTCGCGTCGACAAAGCCAGTCTGGAGATCGAAGCGCTGTTCGGTCGAAAGCGTCTTGTTTTCCGGCGCTTCCTTCGCAGCGGTCAGCGTCGCGCCGACGGCTTGCAACTCGCCGACGCCGATGCGCGTCTCGAAGCTGCGTGCATACTCGTCGAGGAGATTGCCGACGTAGCCAAGTTCGTCTTGGCGAGCCTTGATCTCTTGACGGATCTGCGCGATCTCGAGTGCTCCGGCATCAACGAGACGAGTGAGACGCTCGTTCTCTTTGCGCAGACCAGTGACGCGGTCTTCGAGGGCCGTGAGTTCCGTCGCGATCGGCAGCTTCTCAGCTGCGATCTGATCGCGAAGCGCGTTCAACTCAGCGATGCTGGCCGCGAGACGACCTTCTGCGGTGTCCGAGACAGCCTTGATGGGATCGCTCGCGGGCTTCGCGACTTCCTGCGCGCCAGCGGCGGACGCAAAGGCGAAGAGTGCGGCGGTTGCGATGGTGGGGATGATCTTGTTCATTGGATCTTCACCGGGAGCGGCACAAAGGCCGGGGTGTGCTTGCCTTGGAGAATTTCGAGTGCCTTGAGAATGCCGTCCGCGGATGCGGGTGCGGATTCCCACTTCCAACCATCGGCCGTTGGACGACCGATGCCGGCATCGCCGCGCGGGCTCAGGTAGTACGCCTGCCCGAGGCCGACGTAGAGCACCTGGCACTCGGCCGACGAGCCATCCGGCATCGTGCGAACCTCGAAGTTGATGGACATCTCGCTGTTGACTTTGTTGACTTCGTTGAGGATGCCCAGCACGTTTTGGAAACGCTCTGCGACGGAGACGCGCGTGTTCGCCGGATCTTCTGGGATACGGTTGAAGAGCGGCTGCAACTTCGTGCGGACGGGGTCTGGCATGACCTTCGAAAGATTGCGAACCTCAGCTTCCATCGCCGTGACCGTCTTCACGAGACGTTCGGTCGATGCCTTGAGCTGATCGCGTTCCTTCGCGAGTTCTTCGCGCTTGCGATCGGTTTCTGCGAGGCTCGCTTGCGCTTGCACGATGCGCTCATCGAGCGTCGTGACTTCCTTCGCGACGAGTTCAACGCGGCCCTTGAGCACATCCTTGCTCTGCTGCCACTCGCCGCGCTCGCGTGCGATGATCTGCTGGGTCTCAATCCACTTCGTCATGGTGAGACGCGTCTCATCGAGCGTCGGCTTGCCGCCGGACGTTTCGTCCGTCGTGGCTGCGGCTGTCGTGGCCGCGGCCGTTCCCGTCTGCGACTGTGCTGCGGCGGGCGCGGCGTTGGTTGCCGCTGGTGCCGACGAAGCGCTTCCCGCCTGCGCGGGACGCTCGTTGGCTCCGAGCGCCACACACGGAAGCGCTGCCGCGACAGCGAGCACGCATCCGCGGAAGGTCGCTCGCGGAGGCGGCGCACTGGTGCGAGTTGTTTGGGTGTTCTCCATAGTTGAGTCCTCTCTGCGTCGGTCGGTCACTCTCTTGAGCGGTCGCGATGGATCGCGAGGTTCAGAAATCCATTTGGAAGGACAAGCCGACCGCGAAGTCGATACCTGCCGTGTACGAAGTGTTGAGAATGTCGCGGCTGAGATACGGCGAACGATAGACCGTTTGAATCTCAGGATTGGTGAGGTTCTTCGCTTGGAAGAAGAGCTTCAAGTGCTCCATGAGGTACTGCTGCAACGTGAAGTTGAGCGTGCCGTAGCTCTTTGAGTAGATGCTCGGGATGTACGCACCTTCGTCGATACCAGCACCCGTTTCGAGCGTGTCGCCGGTGATCGTGTAGAACAGCGCGAGCTGCGTGCCCGTCGGCTCGAACTCATACACCGCGTTCGCGTTGAAGAGGTACGCCGGCGCACCAGTCATATCGCGTGAAACAAGCGGGAAGCCGTTCGTCGCGAAGAATGTCTGCTCGTCTTCAGGCAACGTCACTTGCGAATTGATGATCGTCGCGTTGAGGCCGAACGAGAGTCCCTCGAGATTTTCATTGAGAAGGTTCGCCTTGAGGCGGCCTTCAAGTTCGCCACCGATGAGCGTGCCGTTCGGGTAGTTGACCGCCGAGGTGTACACAAAGCCCTGCGGCGAATCGAACTGCGAATACTCGATCGTGTCGGTCAGTTCCTTGTAGAAGATCGATCCCGACAAGAACAAACCTTCAACCGGCGTGTAATCAAGACGCACGTCGTAGTTGTCGAGCGACGCCATCGTCAAGAGCGGGTTGCCGATGAAGATCGGACCACCGAGATACTCTTGCTGCAGAACCGGTGTGATTTCGCGGAACGTTTGGCGCGCGACCGTCTGCGAGAAACTCAGACGCATTGTGACCGTTTCGGTCGCCTTCCACTCGCCGCCGATCGATGGCAACACACTCGCTTCGCGGTAGTCAGCATTGGCGCCCGTCGGATCAGCACTGAACGGAACCAAGTTATACGGAATCCCCGTCGCCGGATCGATGCCTGGGATCAGGTAGAGCGCGTCGGCGTCGCCGTAGACCTCGGTCGTCAAACTCGTCGATTCCAAACGGAAGCCACCGACGAGATTCCACTCTTCGCCGAGCGGAAGATCGGCCATCATGTAGAACGCGCCGATGTTCTGTTGACCGTCGTAGTCGATGTCGTACGTCGACTCGTAGATCGGGTGATCTTCGTCTGGGAAGACCTCGCTCCAAGGCTGATCCCACCCACCGATGTAGAACGGTGTCGGGTCGGTCAACTGGTTGTTGGAGAACGTCTCCTGTGTGTAGGTTCGCTCGACTTGGTCGAGGAACATACCGGTCTTGAAGAAACCCTCGCGATCATTGTCCATCAGGAACGGTAACTTCAGGTTGGCGGCAAGCTGGTTGCTCGTCTCCTCGACAGACTGCCAGATGTGTTGCGCCCAACCAAGGTTGGCGTTCTCTGCAGGTACAAGCGGGATCCAAACACCTGGAAGGGAAGGATCGAGCGAATTCGAGGGTGGCCACCAAACGCTCGCGAACTGCGTCTTGTCGGGCTGATCCCACTTCGCGGTCGAAGCAGACGCGGTCCAATCCAGAATCGGAACTCCGAAGAGTTCGCCGTCCTCGGCAGCAAGTCTGTGCTCGCCCTTCAAGATAGTGGACTCGACCGATGTCTCGGTGTAGGTCAACGTCTCGAGGCGCTGGTAGGGCGAAGCGAGCAACAACTCATTGTTCGCTGCACTCGCTGGATCATTGGGGTCGTACACCGCGGGCAGGTCGATGGGATACCCAATGACGCCCTCCCAGAACTGCTCCTGGTCCTCGGTGCACCAATACTGCTTGCCGCGCGTGTTTTC
>JAIXVI010000081.1 GCA_027483065.1 Planctomycetaceae bacterium | reverse complement strand
GCGGAAGTTGCTGCGGCTTGATTGCTGCTCGGCGTTGCACTTGCCGTCGCACTCGCGGTCTTGGGCTTCTCGCGGAAACCAACGACCAAATCTTCGGTCCACACCGTCTGTCGTTCGTCACGCGCTTCAACCGCTGTACGCGCTACAAGTCGCCGTGGAATCGTGTCACCCTTCGAATCTTCGCCAAGGAAGAGTTCGATGCGTCCAGCCGCCATCGCACCTTCGCCACCAAGTCGACGTACGCGCGTGCCGCCGTCCGCGATGATCGCGTCAATACGCTCCGCGTTGTTCGGACTAAACGCGACTTCGAGCGTCTGACTGTCAAGTTCGAATTGCCGACCGAAGACATTCACTCCGCCGCCAAAACGCGCAAGCGACAACTTCGCGTTGTCACCTTCACCATTGAAGCGGAGATCGACACCGTCCTTCCACGTGATTTCGATCTCTTGCGAGGAGGGGTCAAATCGGAACGGCTCTGCCTCTTGCTTCGAGGGCGCCGCGTTTTGCGGCGAAGGCTCTGCGCGAGCAACCAGCGCGACGGCCGAGGGATCGGCGGAAACCAACATGCGCGAGGCGTCCACCGCCATCGCTGGAGTTTCGCCAAGCAGCGACACGCGCCGCGCGAGACCACGACCGAGCGACATGCGGCCAGCGCCATCGAGACGCCCTTCGCCCTTCGACAAACTCGCGAAGAAGCGTGTGCCTTCGAGTTGCATGCGCGGATTCGTCACGCGGAGCGGGCTTTCCGCGCTTCCCGTCGCCTCGACAAACTCTTCCTGCACCGCGTATCGAAGCCGCGTGCAGACAATGCGAGTCCCCGACTTACCGTCAAGTACTTCGACGCGCGGCCCAACGACATCAAACCGGATCTCATCTTGCGAGGCGAGTTGGTCGGCGGGATCGGTCGCAGGCACCATGACAAGTCGACCACCGAAACTGACGGTGACACTGTCACTCTCCGACGCATCCTCAACCGACGTTTCCTGCAGTGACGCGTACGCATGCGGCACCAAGGCGAGTGCTGCTTGCGACGACAACGCCGAAGTCGATGCGATGCCAGCAGAGAGCGGAATTCGCGCGATCGAAGAAAGCCGCGTGTACATCGATGTTCCTGTGTCTCTCTCAGCGTCTCCGTCGCTCGACGGACGCGGCACGAATGCAAGATCGTCAAGCCCGCGCGACTCGAGGCTAAAGATCGCCACGATCTCTTCGCCCGTAATCGTGCTTCGAACGCCATCCTTGAGGCGCACAACTTCAACGCCACCAAGCATCGTCAATCGATAAAACGGCGGTCGATCGTTCTTCTTTCCCGCATTCTTCGTCGCGGGCGCTGGCGCGTTCGGAGGCGATTGCGCCGATGCGGTTTCACGCGACGTATCTGGCGTTGTTTCGCCCGAAACAGCGGCGTTGGAATTGGTGGACCCCGTCTCAGTCGAAGTGATGGCGTTCAAAACGCTGCCATCTGCCGCGCGCGCCTCTCTGCGCTTCGCGGCCATCGCGCGCGCAGCGCGATCGATCCGAATCGGCTCCGTCGCGCGGTCAACAATCAACTGTTCGAGCCCGTCGCCATCGGCATCGAGTTGCAGCGTCAAGCCTTCGCCCGCAAACGATCCCGCATCGGTCGAAACACGAACTTCTTTCGCGCAACGGACTTCACCGAGAACCCCGTCAAACTGCGCCTGTTCCGCAACCACGACGACCGCTGGCACATCGCGATCGATGTCCACCGTGCGCCCCGCCTCAGGACGGAACAAACGCACTTCGACGTCTTCTTCAAGCGTGCCCGACTCAAGCGCGCGACGCGGCACATACGCAACGCCCTTGCGCGCCGACAAGACAAGCACGCGACCATCTTTCATGTAGACCATCGAGCGCGGCTCGGTCATCGCGAGTTGGCTGCCCTGCAGCGGCTCCAACTTCGTCGCGCTGTATTGCTGCGCCAAGCGGCCGGTTTCGTCTGCAACCTGAATCCACGCGCCCGAAGCGAGCGAGACCGACGTTTGATCGGCAATCGAACCTGATGCGCGCGCGAGTTCGTCCGCGGTTGCGATGCGCGGCGCGAGCAACTCTTGTGCTTCTTCGATACGACTCGGCTTCTTACGACCCGAAGTTCCCGCGTCGAAGTTGATTGCTGCGACAATCACGAGCACCGCGAGCGCGCCTGCTGGCACCGCGAAAACAAGTCCGCGTCGACGCAACAGGAGATTTTCAAAGTCGAATCCAAAGTTGGAACGCTTCACGCAACACCTCCCGCTGGTGCGCCAAACTCCGGATCAAACGTGCGCACCGCTTCAGCCCAACGACCTGCATCTTTGAGAATCCGCTCCACGGCCTCACGCACCGCGCCATTGCCGCCTGCGTGCGCGGTCACGAGGTGCGCGAGTTCGAGCACTTCCGGCGACGCATCGGCGACCGCAATCGCGAGCCCGCATCGACGAAGAATCGGAAGATCCGGAAGATCATCACCGATCATCGCGGCTTGCGATGGAACGAGCGCGAGATCTTTGAGGAGCGACTCAAACGCCGCGCCTTTGTCTTTCGATCCAGCGATGACATGTTTCACGCCGAGTTCGCGCAAACGATGTCGCAGGGCCATGCCGTTGCGGCCAGTGATGACTGCGATCTCGAGTCCGATCTTCGACCACATCCGAAGCGCCGCGCCGTCGCGGACATGAAATCGCTTCGTCTCGTGCCCCGCGTCATCGATGGAGATTCCACCGTCCGTGAGGACGCCATCGACATCGAGACAGAGCAGTCGAATATCGGAGGCCCGAATCTCAAGTGAACGGGAAGATTGGTCGCGTTGCGCGTCGTTCGCCACGGGGCGAGTGTACCCGCGGAGCACGTCTGCTTCTTCGCGTCTGCTCTTTCACGTCCGCTACTCGTCCGTCGACGACGCAAGAGATCGTTCGCGCTACGGCGCCGGAAGCGGCGCCTCACCGGTCGCCACACCAAAGATCGCAAGCCCAAGACCGAAGTAGATCGCGGTCGTCGCCGTATCCGCGAGCACCAATGCGATCGGTCCGGCAGCGACACTCGGATCAAGCCGAAACGCGTGCAGGATCATCGGAATCGCAGCACCCGCAACTGCGGCGAAAATCATGCTGAAGCCGACGGCAGACAACATGGTCAACGCCCCCGCCGCGCCGCCTCCCCACATCAAACTCACCAACGCGACGACGACACCCGAACAGAGCGCCAACAGCGTCGCGGCGCCAAGTTCACTGCGCAGCGCTTTCAGCGCACTCGCCCATGTTCTTCGGTCGGGATCGCTGCCGACCGTGAGCGCCAAGGACTGCATCGCGACACTCTCTCCAAGCGTCAATACGAGTGGGAGAAAGAACGCGAGGAGCACCACGCGTTCAAGGAGATCGGTGAAGACCCACGCAACGATCGCGCACAGAATGCCCCCGCCGATGTTGCAGAAAAGCCACGGCATGCGCATGCGGAAACTCTCGCCTGCCGTCAGTGTTTCTGGATGATCGACCGCGAGGCCGAGCGTTTGAAAGACCTGACGCACACGCTCGCGCTCCGCACGCTCAAGGCTCTCGCGGGCGTACTGCTCGACATCGATCGCGCCGACAAGCCGTCCTTCGCCATCGACCACCGGAAGCGCAAGCAAACGACTCTTCGCGAAAATCGCCAGCGCGTCGTCGAGCGAGGTTTCCATTGAGATCGTCGTCAGTTCCGTCCGCATCGCTTCGCGTACCGGCGTGTCCGGCGCGGCAAAAAGCAGCGCGCGCGTCGGCAATTGCCCGACAAGACGATCGTCGTCATCGAGGACATAGACATACACAACGGGGTGCTCGATCGTCCGCGCACGCAAGTCTGCGAGCGCTTCGCCAATCGTCTGCCCAATGTTGACCGCGGTCTGCACCGAGCGAAGTCCGTGCAGTGCCGACACGGCAAGCGCAGAGTTCGGGGATGTCTTTGTTCGTCGCCCAGGAGGCATCGGCGCAAGGTACTCGCTCGGACGCGGACTCTCTTGAACGACCGGCCACTACATGCTGTCTGGTTGCGGGATCAAGAGCGCGGTGACAATGTCGAAGATTGCGTGGGTCGCAGCCGCGATTCCAAAGCCCCGTTGGACGTAGAGCAAGCCGAAATAGAGTCCACCGCCGACAAAGAACAGGACCCGCGTTGGCAGCACCGAGCCATCGGGCCCCGCGAGCGGGTGATACACCGCGAACGCAATCGCTGCGAGTACGACCGCCGTCGCTGTCGCCGCGCCTCGCTTCAAGTTGGTGAGTTCAAGAAGCGCCCACGTGAGGACACCGATGAGCACCATGCGAAAAACGAGTTCTTCATAGAGCCCTGCGCCGATCGAGACAGCGATGCGCGCACCAAGCGGCAACGCACTGAATTGATCAACTCCCGCCGCTGGAACGAGTCGTTCAAGGAGCGCCGCAAAGACAAGCAGCGGCACGGCGAGCACCGTGCTCTCGACGAACATGCGCGCAACAACGGAGAGATCGACGATCCATGGGCCGCGCGAAAGCACGTGCTGCACAAGGAAGATCCCTGCGAGCAAAAAACCGGGCAAGGAAAGTGCTACGGCGTCGAGCCCGAAAAGGTCAAAAAGGCGCAGAATCGCGAGGTGTGCGCCGTTCGTCACCAAACCGTCGGGCGAGCGAAGCGCGCGGACGAGTTCGTATTCGTAGTACGCAATGAACGGCAGCAGGAAGAACAACACTTCGAGCGGACGTCGCGACGCATCGAGATACGACCGCGTGAGGAAGTTGCCACCTGCAGCAGCATCAAAGAAAGACCCGCCCTGCGCTGTACGCGCCGGAGCGGGTCTCGATTGCTTGCGTGATCGTTCGGCCATGAAAGAGGAGATCTTCCAAACGCGTCGATCAGCACTCAACATCTCTCGGTTGCACGTCCAAAGGAAAGCCACACACAAAAACTGAGTTTCGCTTCAATCCGCGCCACCGTTCGATTCGGCCTGAAAGACAGGAAATCGACAGCGCACGGTAGAAACGAGACTCGTCGTCGAGCGGCGATTACTTCTTCTTCTGGAGAGAAGCAACCTTGGCAGCCATGCGGCTCTTCCGACGCGCAGCAGTGTTCTTGTGGAGGGTGCCCGTCGCTGCGACCTTGTCGAGCGTACGAGCTGCCTTGCGCATTTCCTTCTCCGCCGCAACAGCGTCGCCCGAAGCAACGGCCTTGAGGAAGTCGGACATGTCGTTCTTCACGCGACGCTTGCGCCAGAGGTTGCGAGCGTTGCGGGCGGCGGATTGGCGGACGCGCTTCTTGGCTGATTCGGTATTCGGCACAGTCGATCCTGTGTGGCTAAGTTCTGCGTGCTCTCACTCGTACATTCACACGGCCGTTCACACGGCGTCACTTCGCGCGTGGTCCGCGCGAGGCGGGCTCTCCAAACGGAGTCGCCTCTCCCCCGCGATGCGTCGAGCCGCAGACCGCACGACCGTCGGGGGATCGAGGATGATGCCGAATCGGAGCCCGAAATGCAAGGGGCTTGTCGCAATTGATTCTCGGACATCTTCGTTGGCGAGCCTACTGACGAGTCCGTCGCCCAGCCTTCGGCCCCTCTGGCCATCAAATCCGAGTCATCCAATCCGAGTCATCCAATCCTTTCATTTCTGACCGTTGGCGCGAGCCGCTGGGCTCCATCCGAGCGTTGCAACTCGATGACTGCCGAACTCGCTCCGACGGATTCGGAACGCGCGGACACTTACACGGCTGAACGAGCGCATGCTGAGCCCTCAGGTTCGATCTGCAAGTGCGGACTGCGGTGTCTCACTGCAGGTTCGAGCCTCGGGCTCCCCTTGCACAGTCGCGCAAAATCACCGAAGTTCGACCGCCACTTTTCAGGAATCCCCCGAAATTCGCAAAAAGCCCGCTTCCATCTCCTGCTTGTCCCGTCACCCTGCATGGCATTGAGAACTGAACGGTCCATTTCCGCGCTGTCG
>JAIXVI010000167.1 GCA_027483065.1 Planctomycetaceae bacterium | reverse complement strand
TCTCGCGCGCGACGGCGTCGAAGCCGGAGGTCGTGCGCATCTGTTCGGCGCTTCCCATGCCGCCGTGCAGGATGAGAACGGCGGGGCGTAGCTCGCCTTCGGGCGGAGCGTTCACCACGATCGCCGCGCGCTCGGTGTCTTTCACCTTGAACTTGATTTCGCCGTCGCGCCGTGCGACTTTCGCGATGGTCTGCGCGGTTGGTTCGCCGAAGGCCTTCCGGTAGAACGCCCACTGTCGGTCACCGAGCGCCTCGAGCGTCTTCATCGGATCGTGCTCAACACCCTCAAGCGGTGTCCATTCGTGCGGGATCTTGAGTTTCTCAAGATGCTCGTGGAACTCCTCGTTGAGCGCGAAGGTGCCGTCGCGATCACCAACCGCGATTCGCAGCAGCGTGTCCTTGCGAATCGCGTCGGCGTTGCGCGTCGCGAGTTCCCACGGACTCACCTCGCGGAAGTACGCGCGGTCGCCGTACACGCGCTCGAGCAGGCCGTCACGCGAGCGCGGATTCGCGCGCGGCGTCCGCTCGAAGTCGGGGTCGAGCGGACCCGCGCCAAGCATCGACACCGCGCGGAACATGTCGGGGAACTTGAAGCCAAGCCGCGCTGCGCCGTAGCCGCCCATGCTGAAGCCGTCGAGCATGCGCCCTTCGCGCGTCGCGATCGTGCGGTAGGTCGCGTCGATGTGCGGTACGAGGTCCTTGACGATCATCGACTCGATCGGCGTCGAGCCGTCCTTCCAGTTGACGTACATGCCTTGCGGGAGGCCGTTCACGAAGACGACGAAGAACGGCCGCGTCTTGCCCGCTTCAATCGCTTCGTCGACGAACTTCGCGAGCGGCGCGATTCCCGCCGCACCGCCACCCGAGCCATGCAGCCAGTAGACGACGGGGAATCGAGCGTCGGTGTCGCGCTCGTACGCCGCAGGTGTGTAGAGGTGGTAGCTCACCTTCGCCTTCGCGGCCGCGCTGTCGAAGGTGTGGAAGGAAACGCGCGGGGCCTTCGCCTCTGCAGTCACCCATGCGGGCGGAGTCGCGGACGACGGTGGGTTTGCGGGTGCTTGTTGCGTCGCCTGTGCAGGGGAGATTCGTGCAGCAAGCACCAGCAGGAGCAGCATGAACGAAACGAAGTGACGAGCCGGACGTATGCGGGAGATCAATGTGGCGCTCATGGGAGTTCCTCGCGCAATTCACACGCTCTCGAAATCACCCTTCGTCAACACGCCGTCTTTGTCCGTGTCGAGCTGGTCGAAGCGGCGATGCAGCGCGGGCGCGACCTCCGACTTCTCGATGCGTCCGTCGTCGTTCTTGTCGAACTGCCGCTGCAACGTCTCAAACGAAACGGCGCGCCCGCCTGCACCACCCGCGCCTCCGCGCAGCGCGCCGCGACCAGGCAAGTCCATCGGCTTCATCGGGTCCTCGTCGACGAGGTAATACTCGATGTAACCGAGCATCATTTCGTCGACGGTCTGTGGGCCCCAACGCACCGTCTTCGTCGGATCGGGATTCGCCGGGTTGTCGGTGCTGTTGTCGTACCACGCCGTGCCGTGCAGCACAGCGCCGCGCGGCGCATCCATCGGCTCGCGCAATTCGTAGCGCAGTTGCCAGTTGAAGTCGTAGTTCGGAATGTCGAGAACGGTGCGTTTCGATGCGCCGGGCATCTCGAGTTCGTAGCGATACGCCTTGCCGCGCACATGCATGTGCGGCATGAACGCGAGAATCTTCGCGTCGGCGGGAATGCGAATGAGTCCGTCTTCTTCGTGATTTTTCGCGCCCGGCGGAATGTTGAGGCGCAAGTTCGCAACAGCCGCGGTGCGCACGAGATGCTTTGGCGCTTCGTCGGCGAAGACAACGCCAAGTTTCATTTGGTCTTGCGTCGCCTTGCCGTTCGGCGTGTAGTGAATCTGAAAGAGGAGCGACGAATTCGCGGGGAGCTTCCGCGCCATTCCATCGGGCAAGATCATCGAGTCGTTGCCGGGCACATACGCAGCCCAGTAGCCGCTCGCTTCATCCGCGCCGAGGCGACGCCGCGTGGCGGGGTCCTTGGCGGCGGCTTCATCAAGCGCGAACACCAGCACATGGTGCACCACCGACGGATCGCTCGGCACGATTTGCACCGCTTTGACCCAGCGGTCTTCGGTGATATTCGTCGGGACAAGCACGTTCTGGTACGGCATGAATCCGTCGGCCTTGATCGCAATCGGCTCGGGGAGTTTGAAGACCGCGTCGGGTGGACCGATCTTCCACTCGCCGCTCGCAAAGGTGCGCGGCAGGGGGAGATCTTTCGGGTCACCCTCGGGTTTCCCCGCAGCGATCCACGCCAGAATCGCGTCTTTCTCAGCTTCGCTCATCGAGCGATCGTTCGACCACGGGCTCGCAAGCGCAACGCCGTCTTGGCCGTGCATCGGCGCTGCGAACCACGGCGGCATCGTGCCTTCGTCGGTGACGGCGCGAATCATTGTCGCGCGCCGCGCAACTGCTTCGTAGGAATCAAGTCGGAACGGGCCGACGCCACCTTCGCGGTGACATTCGATGCAGTTCGCGTTGATGATGCGGGAGATATCGCGGGTGTAGGTGACGGCGGGGGAGGCGTTCGTTGTTGCCGTCGTGGTCGTCGTTGTTGCCGTCGTTGTTGCCGTCGTTGTCGTCGTTGTTGTCGTCGTCGTCGCGGGCTTCGCGTACTCAATCGCGCATCCAGGTGAAGATGTCGCGGCAATCTCGGGCGCGCGGCCTTCAAGCAGCGCATCGAGCGCACTCTCGAGGTACTTCGCACGCGGTGCTTCGCGCGTGAAGTTCACGCCGTACTGGTCACTGACCGCACCGCGGTAGACGAGTGTGTTGCCCGCATCGACAACGAACACCTCGGTGGTCGTCTGTGCGCGCAGCGCCGACGCGGTTGCATCGGTTGACTTCCCCGTGCGATCGTTGAGATACGCGCCCTTCCAACCCATGTCCGAAACCTGCGTGCGCATCTCGTCGATCGTGTCGGTGCCGCTGACATTCACGAAGACGAACTTCACGCCGCGGTCGCGATAGGCTTGCTCGATCCGCGCGATCGACGGGCCGAACTTTTTACAAAGCGGGCATGTGGCACTCGTAAGCGCGATCACGGTGAGTTTGTCGCCGCGGCCCGAGCGCCATCCGCGCTCGACGCCATCAAGGCCCGTGGCCTGTACGTCGGGTACGTACGAGCCGACGCCGAGCTCGCGCGCGTCGCGCGGCGATGACGGCGCGAGCGGCGAGGTGGGATTCGGCAGGTCATCCGCCGCCCGCGTTGTGGGCATCGACAAGATGAGCGCAACGGTGAGTGTGAGCATGTGCATCGAGGATGGGCTTCGGACGCGAGGCGAGGCGGGCGGGCGAGGGGCGAGGTACGAAAGTCACCGAAAGTAGGCCGCACTGGTCGATCGGCGTGTCGAACGACCAAGTTTGACGTGAGATTGCAACGAACCGCGATTCTCCTCGCAGGAAGGCAGACTTGCGCATGGCGCGCGCCAACCGAGCCGCGTCCGCAAACTACGCAGCATGCAGCGGCTCGAAATCGGCCGAGTCCACTTCGCCGACGAGATCGAGCAGCAGCATGATGCCCTTCTCGTCGCGCAGGCGTTGCATCGAACCGCGCGCGGGCTCGGTCATGGCGGCATGTGCGAGCGCCGATCGCATGCGTTCTTTGAGAATCTGATTCGCACGCTCGAAGCCCTCAGGGTCTTCGTCCGCCCAGGGCATCTCGGAAGCTGCAATCTCCACGCTCGCGAGTGTGAGTACGACCTGCGCGCCCGAGCGCGCGAAGTTGTCGGCGTCATCCACGAGAAACGCGGTCAAGAGCCCCGACTCCTGTCGCACCGAAACGATCAGCGCCGACCAACGACCCGAGTTCGTTGTGCACGCTGCGAGCGTTCGTGCGGCCACATCGAGAAACTCAACGAGCGAAGGCATGTCGCGTTGCGTCGCCGATGACTCTGGGAGCGCGTCCTCGCTCGACGCAGTGATTTGAACGCGATTCGTGCGTTCATGCGCGGGATCATGCCCGCCGAGCGACGCGCTGTCGAGCACGATTCCATCGAGCGAGTGTTCGCGACCGTTGGCGAAGAAGAACGTCGTCCATTGCATGTGCGAAAGGTAGCGGCGCGTCGCACACGATTTGCGAAGCATGCGAACGACGCCGCGTACATTCAACGAAGTTGAACGGGCGGCCACGTGACCTTTGCATTCGATCGACGGGCGTCACTTTTCTCTTGCGCGGGGTCGTTGAACCGCGCCTTGTTCGGGTACTCGTCGCCGACGGCTTTCGCAGGATTCCCGCGCTCCGGCGGAATGATCCAACTGCCACCCTCCACGCTCTCCGGCCCTTCGCGCCACGCCTTCATCAACTGCGCAAGATCCTTTGACAGGCTGCCCGGATCCTTTGGCGGCATGTGCTTGTTCGGATCCCAACCGTTCTCCATGAACATCGCCTTCGTGCTCATGCCTACGCGGTAGCAATCAAGGCAGCCGTTGTTCTGGATGTGCATCGTGCGCATATCCCAGTTCTCGCCGCCGATCACGTAGAACGGCGAGTTCTCGTCGAGGATCGGCACCACAGGCTCGTCGGTCCCGGGGATCTTCGCGGCGTTGATGAACGAGTTTGTGATGAACGGATCTGCCTCACGGCATTGCACGCACTGCGGCCGCGACGAATCAGGCACGCGGAACGCCGCGTTGAATCCCTCAGGGTCGTCAATCCACGGCATCACGCCGCGCATGCGCAACTTGCCTTCATCGAGCGTCACCCATGGGTGTAATGCAGAAGGCGCGTTCAGAAATGCGCGCGTAGGGAGCACCGGCCCCTCACGGGCGACGCGATGCGATGAGTAGACTGCGCACCGGAGGTTCATCGATGCGAGGCCCGATCCTTCTCTTGCCCGTTCTGGCTGTAATGCTCAGTTCGCCACTCCTGGCCCAGGACGCAAAGCCTGCGGAGCCACCGCCGCCGCCGGTCACCGAGAAGATGCGGACCGATGCGGAGGCGCTCGCGCCGCTGGTGAAGTCCGATCTGGCGAAGCAGTTTCTCGCAGCGACGGTCCAGTTGAAGGAGCCCGCTTCGCGCACGATCTACAGGAACCGAGAGAAGGGGATCGCGCTGTCGAAGCGCCAGTTCGACGCGCTGCCCGAAGGCGAGAAGGAGTCGCTGACCCCGCGCGAGTATCCCCCGCAGTTCTACTACGAGACGGGCTACGGCTCGCCGCTTGTCTATGTCCGCATGCTTGATCTTGCTGCGCCCCACATGCGCACGGTCGAGCGACCCAAGCTGCTCGACTTCGGCTTCGGCTCAATCGGACAGCTGCAGTTGCTCGCGCACTGCGGCTTCGACGCGCATGGCGTCGATGTCGAGCCCGTCTTCTCGGCGCTTTACAGCGAGCCCGGCGACACGGGCGGCATCGGCAAGGGAGCCGCCTCGGTGCACATCGGCCAGTGGCCGGCCGACGCGGCGCTCGCGGAGAGGATCGGCGCTGGCTTCTCGCTCATCACGAGCAAGAACACGCTCAAGAAGGGATACATCCATCCGTCTCCACCCGCCGGACAGACGGTCGATCCGAAGAAACTCGTTCATCTCGGCGTTTCCGACGAGGCGTACCTCGCGCGCGTGCACGACGCGCTTCTCCCCGGCGGCGTCTTCATCATCTACAACATCTGTCCGCCGCAGGCGGCACCCGACAAGGAGTACATCCCTTGGGCGGATGGACTCTCGCCGTTCCCCCGCGAGATGCTGGAGAAGTCCGGGTTCGAGGTGCTCGCCTTCGACGCCGTCGACCAGGCTTGGGTGATCGAGTGCTTCGAGAAGCTTGGCTACGCGGAGGGCAAGTCCCGCGCGGAGCTCGCGGAGCAGTACTTCTGCTGGTTCACGATCGCGCGGCGGAAGGACTGACGGGCTGGTAGCCCTGGTCGCGCAGGCGGCGGCCCATCGGCTCGTACTCGTGCTCGGCGGCCTCGCGCGTGCCAAGACCCTCGACATAGCGGTTGTACATGCAGAACGCGGCAGTGATGAGCACCGTGTCGTGGATGTCGAGGTCGCTCGCGCCCGCGGCACGCGCGGTATCGATGTGCTCAGGCCGCACGCCCAACACGCAACCCTGCAGCGCGCGCGAGAGTTCGAGCAGCGCTCGCATCTTTGGCGTGAATCCGCCAAGATCCTCCGATGCGAGTAGGCGGTCGAGTGCGGCGCTGCGCTCCGCGTCAAGCCACGCGTACGCCGCGGCGGCGTGCGACTTCTTGCAGAAGTTGCACCCGTTGAGATGCGACGTCCACGCTGCGATTGTCTCGCGGTCGCCTTGGTCGAGACTCGCCGGCTTGCGGAGGATCGTCTCGGCGAGGCCGAGCAGATGCTGCGCCGCATCCGGACGGAAATTCAGCGGTCCGCGGATGCCCGGCGCGTCGATCGGCAGCGTGATGAAGGCCATGCGACGATGGTATCGCGCGGCTACATCGCGCGGCTACATCGCGCGGCCCGCAGGCTTGTCGGCTCCCGCGCGTCCGAGCCGCGCAGCGAATCCCTCGCGGTTCGAGACGCGGAGCTTGAGATAGGCTCGCCGCAGGAGCGTCGCGACGGTGTTCGTCGTCAAACCGAGGTGATTCCGCGCAATGGCTGGCGAAACCCGTGGCTTTCGTGCGAAGCCGCCAAGCCGGCGCGTCCCGTTCTGCGCACAGGCCGGTCACGGACTATCGTGCATCCATGCCTCGCCGCCTGATCTCCTCCGGTTCTTCGTTCGAGCGTGACATCGGTTACTCGCGCGCCGTCGTCGTTGGGAACCACGTGGGAAACCACATGGGAAACCATGCGTTCGTCTCAGGTACGACGGGCTTCGACTATACGACCATGACCATCAGCGACGATGTCGCCACGCAAACCGAACAGTGTCTTCGCAACATCGAGGCTGCGCTTCGCGAGGCGGGCGCATCGATGCGCGATGTCGTGCGCGTCCGCTACATCCTGCCAAACGCCGCAGATTTTCCAGCAACATGGCCGGCGCTGCGCGCGGCCTTCGGCGACATCCGTCCAGCGGCGACGATGATCGAAGCGGGGCTCGCCGACCCGCGCATGAAGATCGAGATCGAGGTCGACGCGATCATCGGCTCGGCATGAGGCCGCCTCTGTCAGGAGTGAACGACATGTCCATCACGATGTCATGCGACCCGATGCGCCACGACCTCGACGCCATCCATCGCATCGTCGCGGGGACCAATTGGTGGCGCAACAACCGCTGCGCCCGCACGGTTTGCGAGTGAGCAGCAGCTCAACCGCACTCTCTGTTGCTCGTCGAGCAAACGCATTTCGACGGTCGTGGGGCAGTTGAGGCCCTTCGCGGGTGCCCGGCCAGCGGGTATCGCTCGGCGCCTAAGGCAAGCCGAACGCGAGGCTTAGGCAAGGCTTAGGCAAGGCTTAAGCGAGCCCAATGAGCGGAGCGATCTTCGCCTGACGGGCGACTTCGAATCGGCAAAAAGTCAGTCAAGTAGAAACACCCTCGAGTTCATCCGAAAGGCGAGAATGCATTAGGTTGTCGTTGAGAAGCGAAGTTCTCGGTTGCAAGTTTCGGAATCAGGGGTAGTGTTGACATTGTCCATTGGTTCCTTGCCGCTTGTTCCCTCTCGCGGCAGGCTTTCGGTCCCTCCCGTTTCCCTCCCCTCACCTCACATTGGAGTGCACAATGCGTTTTGCTCTCGCGGCGGTCTGCGCGATCGCGGTGGCCAATTCGGCCTTCGCCGGTCTTTCCTTTGCCGTCATTGACGATTTCTCAGGCTCCGCGGGCCTCGGTTACACCCGCTCGGAGAGCGGCGGTGCGTCTCTCCTCGGTGGCGAGGGGCTTCTCCCTGCCGGCGGCGGATTCGGTTATGTCGGCGACTACAACGCGACGGGCTTCAACGGCGTCTCGCTCAAGGTCACTGGCGATCTCAGCAATGGCTCGCTCGAGTTGTTCGTGGTCGGCGCGAACGCTGGTTTCGTCGCGATGCAAGTTGCGCTCAATGGCTTCGTCAGCAACGGCTATGTCTGGATCACCTTCGACCAGATCGACGCCGCGGTTGGAAACGACCCCGGTCTGATCGTTTCGTCGATGGCCGGCGGCGAAGGTATCGCGGGTATCGGCCTGACCTACTCGGGCACGGGCTCCATCGTTGTCGACGACTTCCAATTCGGCGTTGCAGCGGTTCCAGCTCCAGGCGCCATCGCGCTGCTCGGCCTCGCTGGTCTCGCAGGCAACCGCCGCCGCCGCTGAATTGCGAAACGCGTATCGCGGATCGCGTCGATCGCGTCTGACGCGGCGCACCTACTTGATGATGCATCCCATGCCCGAAGCCTCGCGCCTCGGGCATGGGCGTTTTTCGGCGGCACAACTCGGCGAGTGTCGATCGCTTGGGCGTTGCTCAGCGCTCAAAGGAAGCGCGTCTCGACTTCGAGGCGCTTTTGAACGGTTCTTGCCTTTGCGTTGTTTCTCTTGGTGTCTCACGTGCCGCGGCACCATCTCGGAGCGGCGCGTGCGCGCGGGGCTACGGAACGAAGACGGGCGTACGCGCGGCAGCATCGGATCGGTGTACAAGGTCTTCGGTGCACAAGGATCTTCGGTGTACAAGGATCTTCGGTGTACAAGGATCTTCGGTGTACAAGGATCTCTCGCGCGATGAGATCGCGCCGCTGTTGCCCGCGATCCACGCTCCGGCGGGATGATCACGGTGTTGCCCCGCGGCTGGATCTGCTCAGCCCGCCCCGCGCGCAGGTTCGCTCGGATCGAATCCCATGTCGGCGTGGCGCTGCATCGTGCCGCCGCGCGGAATGGAAATCGTCTTCCATGCGGAGGGTCCCACCAGAATGCGTGCGATGAGCGTGATCTGACCTTGGTGATACGCGGTGTGCGCCATAGACCGTGCCAGCGCTTCGAAGACCGTGTGCTGTTCGCCTCGAATGCGAACGTGGCGTTGCAGATCGTTGTCGTTCAGCGTGGTAAGCGTGGCTTCAAGCGTCTCCCAGCCCGCGGACCACGCTGCGATCGCCGCCGCGCGGCCGTCCTCGCCCGACGGGAAGTTCTCCACGAACTCAGCCTCTCGGTCGCGCCACGGCTTCTCGCCATCCTCCGACAGGAAGTTGGTGAAGCGAGAGCGCAGGTTTCCGCCAACATGCTTGAGGATGATTGCGATCGAGTTCGTATCGCCGTCGATCGAGCGGCGGATTCCGGCGTCGTCCACCTGCTGGATGGCGAGTTCCGACTCACGACGGATCACGCGAAAGCGGGATTCAATGCATGAGATGGTGGACCGCTGGTTCGACATGATGGATGCCTTGGCGCCTACGCGCCGGTCAGAGGGACGGCACGGTACTTCGGTTCTGAAATGCTGCGGCGCTTGTGATCTGCCACTCCAGCACGTCGATCTC
Organism: Planctomycetaceae bacterium; assembly: GCA_027483065.1. Taxonomy (GTDB): domain Bacteria; phylum Planctomycetota; class Phycisphaerae; order Phycisphaerales; family SM1A02; genus QWPT01. The sequence goes on along the minus strand of JAIXVI010000167.1, from coordinate 5,195 downwards.
CGGTAGCCGGTCGCTGATGCCGGGCACTGCAAGTTGCCGCAGCATGTTCAGGCACTGCGCACGATGGTGCATGCCGTGTGTGGTGACATGTATGAGCATCGCACCGAGCGTGAAGCGATAGGTCGTGCCGCCAAGCGTGACGTCGCACGCAATCTCGAGCCCGCCCGCACGCGCGCGCTCAGCGCTCGCCGCGAGGTCCGCTGCCGCACCGTCGAGGAGCGTCATCAGTTCCGTCGGCGTCCGTCGCGAGCCATCCTCAATCGACGGCCGCACCTCGCGCGGGGGCCCATCGATCCGGTCGGCCCAACGGAACATCGCCCCGATGATGTGCGTGAGCGTGTCGTGCAGCGATCCAGGCCCCATCTCGACGCGGCGATGCCACGCGTCATCGTCGAGGGCGGCGCACGTGCTCAGCACTTCGCGCGTCGCCCATGCGTTGTGTTCGAGCGACATCCAGAGCAGATCGGCGTGTTCGGACATCCCTTCATTATGCGAGAATCGCCATACTCTCGTTGAGCAACCGCCGATGCCCATCACCATCACCACCGATCCCACGCGCCACGACCTCGACGCCATCCATCGCATCGTCGCGGGGACCTATTGGTCGCCGAACATTCGCCGCGAGGTCGTCGCGGAGGCGCTGCGCAACAGCATTACCGCCGTTGCGATCGATGACGCGACGGGAACGACGATCGGCATCGCGCGGGTCGTCACCGACCGCGCGACGTTCGCATGGCTCTGCGATGTGGTTGTCGACGAACGCTTTCGCGGGCAGGGCATCTCTCGCCGCTTGATTGAGGAACTCGAACGGCATCCGTCGCTGCAGACCGTCCGGCGCTGGGCGCTGGCCACGCGCGACGCGGAGGGCCTCTACGAGAAGTTCGGCTACCGTCGGCTGCCACCCGAGCGAAAGTGGATGGAGAAGCCGTGCCCGAAGGAGCGTTGGCAGGCCGGCAACGCATGAATCGAATCGACGACGGAGAACATCCAATGGACATCCTCTTCCTACTCACTCCTGGATTCACCGACAGCGCCCGCGACGGCGAAGGCAAGCGCTACTACTGCCCCGACTGCGCGTTCCTCGAGGGTGTGCTCGGCTGCTGCCCCGAGCTGCGCACGCGTCTCGATATCCGGTACGTCGACTATCCGAGGCCGCGTCGCGCGATCGTCGAGCTTGTCGGCGACGCGCACCAAGGCTGCCCGAATCTCGTTCTGGATCCGGCGAATCACGGGTTCGTGGATCCAAGCCGGTTCCACCGAGCCGGCGATCGGCTGCACTCCACCGACACGCGGGTGATCGTCGAGTACCTGTCCGCGCGTCACGGCGCGCTCGTCGCGCACTTCTGAAACGACACGCCGCCCGATCGGGTGTCGACGCGAATCGCGTTCCTCAGAGGACTTCGTCCAACGCTTCGCAGGTGAGCGCCAGTTCATCCGTGGAGTTGTAGTGCTGGAGGCTCAGCCGTGCCACGCCCGCGGCGGGGTCGATGTTCAAACTCGGATCGGTGGCGAGCTGCTCGACGAGTCGCTTCGAATACGCATGGCCATGCCGCATCGCGCGCGTCGGCATGCGCGGCAGCGAGCAGTGAACTCGCCTCGAGAGCGCGTGAGAGCGCCGCGCCCAAACCACCGTTTCCTCACTGTTCGGATCAGGCCCCGCGCGCGTTTGAACTCCTCGGTCGAAACGGCGTCGAGCTTTCGATGGCGTTTCGCTCCGGTCGCGCCAGATGGGATGAAGGCCGTTTCTTTCGCTACCTGAAAGCAGGTGCCCGATCGGAACAGTCCGTCATGAGCCACTTTCCGGAGGGCAGCTCGTGATGCCGTGCGTGTACAGATCTCGCAACTGTGGATCGAGGCAACGCGTCACTTGCGAGGGCGTTGGGCGATCGGGCTTGACGTCTACGACAGTTGGTCGTAGTTTGCACGACGAATTGTCGTAGTTTGACTTCGACGATCCTAGGAGGCCCTCTGATGTCCACCTCACCACTCGCCAATGCCGAGCTTTCCGTCATGGAACTGCTTTGGGACCACGGCAGCCTGACGGCGCGGCAGATCCAAGACAAACTGTACGGTGAGTCCGACCGCTCGCAGCACGGAACCGTGCAGCGCCTGCTTCAGCGCCTCGAGGACAAGCAACTTGTGAGGCGCGAGAAGGCCGGGCCCGCGAACGCGTTCTCGGCATGCATCTCGCGTGAGGATTATGCGGGGTCACAACTCGAATCGCTCGTCGACCGCCTGACCGGCGGATCGATCGCACCGTTGCTGTCGCACCTGATCGACCAGAAGCGCCTCAGCCGCGCCGAGCTCCGTCGCCTTCGAGAGATCCTCGACGGGAGAAAATCGTGACCGAGCTGTTCCTCGAGTACGCGCTTGGCAACACGCTCCTGGCGATCCCTCTGGCACTTCTCGCGTGGACGATCGGCCGCTCTCGGCGGCACCCGTCGCTCGCGCATTTCGCGTGGGTGCTCGTCATGATCCGGCTCGTGATGCCGCCGATCGCGGCGTTGCCATGGCTCTCCGTCGGCATCCCGTTGCCTCAGTTGATGGCTGCACCGACGGACAGCCGGCACGAGCAGCAGGATGTGCGGGTTTCGCCATCCGGGCAGGAGGGCAGTTCGGTGTGCGCAACTGCTCCGTTGCCCGAGTTCGCCGTCGCGCTCGATCAAGAAGACAGGGCCTTGCTGAGTCCAGAAGGCACGGCGGGATCGGCTCCGCGCAAGCAGCCCAGCATGGACTCCTCGGCGACCGATCCTCCACAAGCCACCGTTGAGGAGCAGGGCACGGAGTCACCCGCGACCGATCAACGAAGAGCCTCGACGGATGTCGAGGCGCGATCCATCTCGTACCTCGCGGTCGATCCGTGGCTGTTTGTGGGCGCGGTCTGGCTTGGCGGCGCCATACTCATCATCGCGGTCTCCGCGATTCGCATCATGCGCTTCCGGCGTGGCTTGCTCATGCAATGCGAAGCTGCAGAGCAGCCGGTTCTCCGAATCGCCCGCGCCGTGGGCGACGAACTCGGCGTGCGGCGCAAGTTCAAAGTGCTCACGACACGGGCCGATGTGGTCCCGTTCGTGTGGAGCGGCCTCGGTGGTCCCGTCATCGTGATTCCTGCGGCTTTGATCGCTTGCACGGATGAGGCAAGTCTTCGGCTGATTCTTATGCACGAACTTGCGCACATCCGCCGTCGCGATCATCTGGTGCGCTGGCTCGACTGGGCGGTGGTGGCGTGGCTCTGGTGGAATCCGCTGGCGTGGATCGCGCGCCGTGGACTCAGGTCGTCCGAGGAACTCGCGTGCGATGCGCTCGTCATGCGCACGTGCGGGGCTTCACCCCGTGAGTATGGCGCTTGCCTCGTGGCGGCAGCCGAGTCGTTGGCAGGATCGGCGTTCCGCGCGCCGGCCCAGGCATGCACCATGGGCGACGGCGGATCGCTCGAGCAAAGGATCATGGTCATCATGTCAGGCTCACTTCAGCGCCGTCCCTCCCTCTCGCTTCGCGTGGTCACCGCTGGACTCGCAGCGGCCTGCCTCATGTCAGGCATGACGACCATGGCGGATGCCCAGTCGCCACCGAACGTCCCCGCTAGGGGGAGATCCTTCTTCGACGGTCGCGGCAAGCCAAACATCGTGGACACCGCGGTGGCCGCGAAGTTCCAGACGCTCGTCGCCGCAGTGCAAGCGGCTGGACTGGCGGACGCGTTGCGTTCAGAAGGGCCGTTCACGGTCTTCGCGCCCACCGACGAGGCCTTCGCGGCACTCCCAGCGGGCACGCTCGACTCGCTACTCCTTCCCGAGAACAAGGAGAAGCTGCGCGACATCCTTGCCCATCACGTGGTGCCCGGTCGGTTGCTCTCGATGGAGGTCGGCAACATCGAGGATCCGCAAATGGCGCGCACCGCCGCTGGTGATCGCGAATCGATCGCCGCGGACCGTCGGGGATTCCGCTTCGGCGCCGCAGAGGTCGTACAGCCCGACATCCTCTGCGGTAACGGCGTGATCCACGTGATCGACCGCGTGGTGCTTCCGAAGCCGAAGCGCTCGGAGCAGTCCATGGGCATGTCGATGAAGGAGGCCGCGCCCGCGAGTCTGCTTGATGCGCTCCGTGCCGTGCCGGATGGGCGCTACTCGACCTTCGTCGCGGCCGTCGAGGCGAGCGGCGCCGATCAAGACTGGGCGCGGCCCACGCCCGACCGCAGTTGGACGGTCTTCGTCCCGACGAACGAGGCCTTCGCTCGACTCTCCGACGCCGAGCGCGCCACGCTCCTCGATCCGAAGAACCGCGAAACGCTTCGCGCCGTGCTCGATTGGCACGCGCTCCCGAAGTTGCAGCCATGGAGCTTCGACCTCAACGCAGGCGATCGCGCTCCCGTGATGATCTCTGAGAACAACGACCGATTCGTCCTCGACGTGTTGGCGAGCGGCGCGGTCTACGTCTATCGGATGCGGTCGATGCGCGATCGCTCGCTCGAGGAGCCCTTCAAGGCGCGCATCGTCGCGGGGGACATCGCCGTCGGCTCAAGCGTGGTGCATGTCGTCGATCGAGTCATCGTTCCACCGCAGTTCGAGAACTCGCTGATCGCGTCGCAGGCGCACCGCGAAAAAGAGGTCAAGGAACTGGCGATGGCGGCGGACGCGCAGTTCATGGCGGTCTACGAGCTGCGAGGCACGCTCAAGCAGGCCGAGTCGATGGACGACGCTGCGGCCGTCGCGGTCTATCGCGTCGGGCTTCGCATGCTCGAGGAAGTGGTGCCCCTGGAACGCAACGGCATGGTCATCATGGGCGACGAGCAGTCGAACGACCGCACGGTGCTGCGTGACCGCCTGCGCGCACGGATCGACGACCTCGACCGCGTGTGGTACGCCAAGTTCATTAAGGGCAGCCCGCCCACGACGAGCCTCTCGGAACCCGTCGCGGGCGACGGCGTACCCGTGCGAGGAGCGGCTCCGGCTGCGGCCGTGCCTGCAGCGCCGGCTGCGCGCGGGGCCGCGGGCGCCACCGGCGCCGTCACGCCTCCGCCCGCGCCGGCGCCGAAGCCTGCTTCCGTCCGCGCACCGATATCCCTCGACTGGTGCGAAGTCATCGAGAAGGATGTCGATCCGAAGGTCGTCACGGATGCCGCTCTTCGCGAGGCGATCGCGGGCAGCGGTCTGCCCTGGCGCGTGCGCGACAGGGCAAGCGGCATCGAGATGCTGCTG
>JAIXVI010000181.1 GCA_027483065.1 Planctomycetaceae bacterium | reverse complement strand
CCCTCCCTGTCCGCTTCGAACCGCGGCGTGGCACGCGACCTCTCGGTCGCGGGGCACGCCGCGGTTCTCACGTACAGGCGATGTTGAGCGCTCGCGACTCGCTTCGCTTTCGCTCGCTTTGGTAGACATCGTCGCAGGCGGAGCGCAGCGAAGCCTGAGCAGGTGGTGTGGGTGTCGCTCGTCGTTTCGTGTGGCACTACCCCCCTGCGAAGCAGGAGGTAGTGGATCGAGACGCAAGCACGAATGACTCGCCAAGCGAACAGGGCTCAATCGGACGCATGAATCGCGCGTCGCCATCACCAGAGGTGATGCCACACGACACGCCCTTCGACGGGCCCGCGCCATCCTCTCGCGCTTCTCTCTCGTGCGAATCGCAGCAGAGGGAGCCGACGCAGCCTCAGCTTGGCTCCTCCAAGCCCCTCCGTCCGCGTCTGTACACTGCGCCCCGCACATCGCCGCGCGGCCCGCGCGATCAAGATCCGGCCCGAAAGATACGGCTCGAAAGATACGGCTCAAGAGGAGTGACGCATGAAGGTTTGGCTCGACGGTCATCTGGTGGACAAGCAACACGCCACGGTTCCGGTCTATGACCACGGGCTTCTGTACGGCGACGGCGTCTTCGAAGGGATCCGCGTCTACAACGGCCGCGTCTTCAAGTTGAAGTCGCACCTCGAGCGACTCGAAGCAAGCGCGAAGGCTATTCACCTCACGCTGCACTACACGTTGCGTGAGATCGAGAACGCTGTCCGCGAAACGGTCGCCGCGAACGGTCTCAAGGACGCGTACATCCGCCTCGTCGTGACGCGCGGCGCGGGTCCACTCGGGCTCAATCCGTTCACTTGTCCAAAGCCGACAACCATCGTCATCGTCGACCGCATCCAACTCTACCCGCCCGAGATGTATGAGCAGGGCATGCCCGTCATCGTCGCGAAGCGCCCGCGCATTCCAATCGAATGCCTCGATCCATCGATCAAGAGCCTCAACTACCTCAACAACATTCTCGCGAAGGTTGAGGCGATCGAAGCTGGTGTGCACGAAGCGATCATGCTCAACACCGATGGCGAAGTGTCGGAATGCACCGGTGACAACATCTTCTTCATCCGTGGCGGACGCGTCGTGACGCCGCCGGTTTCGGCGGGCATCCTCAACGGCGTGACGCGCTTGTTTGTGATGAATGAAATCGCGCCTGTCTGCGGACTCGCCGTCGAAGAACGCTCGATGCGGCTCGAAGATCTCTTCACCGCGGACGAAGTGTTCCTCACGGGAACGGCCGCGGAAGTCATCGGTGTTTCCTCGATCGACGGCGAACAAATCGGCGAAGGTCGGGTCGGACCTGTCACGCGTCGACTGATCGCGGAGTTCAAAGCGCGCGTTGCAGAGAACGCGCCGGAGAATTGACGCTCAGTCCGTGTGTGTCGTTTGAGGCCTGCACCGCCCGCGGTTTCTGTTTGACCCAGAGTGACGCTCGCAATCCGTGGAGGAGATCCATCGAATGCACTGCCGCAACTGTCAGCACGTCCTTTGGAACGCACCTGCTCCGCAGCCCGGTGCGCCGCGCGTCTGCCCCGAGTGCGGCACCGGATACTCGGTCGCCGATTACGAATTCGCGCCGGGCAAAGTGGAGTTCCATTGCCCGCATTGTGATCAAGCGTATTTCGGCACCTCGGCGAAGGGGCATCTCGAGCCAAGTGAGTTTCAATGCACGGCGTGCGGTGGCGAAGTCTCGATGGAACGTTGCGTGCTGCGCCCTCACGGCAGCATGGATTCCACGCAGGCGATGCTTGAGCAGCCGTTGCCGTGGCTCGAAGGTGGCAACATCTTTGTGCGCTGGTGGAACATGATTGGCGTCGGCTTGAAGAAGTCGGCACGCGTTCCGGCGATGATCGGGAACCGCGATCTCTTCAGCGAGAGTATTGGATTCCTCGCATTCAATACGGCGATCTCGAACATCGTCACCATCATGTTCGGAGTTGGCGCGTTGGTCCTTGCTGGCGTGATCGCAGGCGGAGTCGGGACCGGCTTTACCTTCGGGCCTGGTGGATGGGCCGCAACCCCCGGAAGTACACCTCACGCGATCGGGCTTCAGCTCGCGAACTTCATCCTGATCCCCGTGATGATGATCGCCGTGAGCATGCTGGGTGCGTTGTTCGCCTCATTCGCGGGTGCGCCTCACGGACTGACGTTTCGTCGTGCGTTCACCATTGTGAGCTTCGCTTCGGGCGGATACGCGCTCAACCTCATTCCCTTTTGCGGTGGTCTGCTCGGCCTCATCTTCTGGGCGGTCGGAGCTTCAACGGCGATCGCCGCAGCACTCCCGCGCGGGCAGGCGACCGGGCCAGTGATCCTCGGATTGATTGGCGCGATGATCGGTTTCGTGAGCACCAGCGCGGTTGCGGTTGCGCTGAACTTCTTGCTCAACATGTGACGTGAAGTTCGCGGCGGTGTCTTCGCGCAGACTTCCACGCGGATTTACACGCGGATTTTCTCCCATGCGCCGTACTTGAAGCGTGCAAGGAACATCAGTCCGCGCACGCCGAGTTCGAGCATGAGTCCCCACCAAATACCGACAAGTCCGTAGCCGAGGTAAATGCCGAGGAACCACGCAAGCGGCAATCGGATCGCGTAGCAACCGAAGACGGTGATCGCGAGGATCCACTTCGTATCGCCAACGCCGCGCAATCCGTTTCGCACCACCATCGCGAGCGCGAAGAACACTTGAATACAGCCGGACGCGAGCAGGCACTTCGGCACGAGTTCGAGGTGCACGGGATCGTCCGAAATGATCTTCGTGAGTTGCTGGCCGAACAGCATGAAGGCAACGCCCATCGTGCCCATGATGGCCATGCCAATCAGCGTGCATTGCCAAATCGCGCGGCGCGCAAAGCTGCTGTTGCCGGCGCCGAGGTATTGCCCCGCGAGTGCGCCTGCCGCCGTTCCCATCGCAAATCCGGGCAAGAACGAGAACGCTTCCCATTGCACCGTGATGATGTGGGCACCGACGAGGCCGTCTTTCGTCGATGTTCCCATGCCCATCTCCGCTGCTCGGCCGATGAAGCCGAGGACGAAGAGGTTCACCGTCCACATCGCGAGGCCTTCGAAGAAGTTCGGCACGCCAACGCGCACGATGCGCCAACTCATCGCGCGATCGAAACGCATTTCGCGCGGTGAAAGCTGCAGATCTTTGACGCCTCGACGAAGAACGCGCCACGTCATCCACGCTCCGACGACGTAACTGATCGCGCTTCCGGCAGCGATGCCAAAGACGCCCCATTCGAGCGGGTCGAGTGGCGACGGATTCGGAAGGGTCGCGCCCGCAGCACGGATCGCGACTCCAGAGAGGAGCCACGACGCGATGCAATTGACGACGTTGACCCACACCGCGATCTGGAACGGCTTGTGCGCTTCGCCCGAGCCGTGGAGGCACATGCCGCCGACCATCATCAAGCCAGAGAAGGGGAGTCCCCACGCAAGCGTCTGCACGTAGGTGACGCACGCTTTCGTTCCTTCGGGCGAGAGATTCGACATCCGTGCGAGCGGTTCGGCAAGCAGCGCGACAATGATCGCGACCGCCGCGCCCCACACGAGCGAAAGCACGACCGATTGGCCGAGCGCGCGCTGGCTCTCGCGAAGATCGCCGGAGCCCATACCGCGCGCGATGATTGCTTGTCCACCGACGCCAAGGCCCGTCAGCGCGATACCGATGAACCAGCCGACGAAACTGCCGATGCCGACGCCGTCCATTGCGGGGCGCGCGATTTCGGTTGGAAGATTGCCTGCGAGAAGTTTGTCGACGAAGCCGACGCCCGCGGCCATCGTCTGCTGAAGCAGCACAGGCCAGGCGAGAATCCAGATCGCCTGCGACATCGATTTGCCAGCGAGCCGACCAGCCTTGATGACGCCTGCGTCGTCGGGGATCGCCTCTTGCTCGATCGCGGCGCTCGTCAGTCCAACCGGATCGTCGGGCGAGGCCGCGCTGTCGATGAGAATGCGCTCTTCGCGTTGGTTGTCCCGCGTCATCGCGACACCTGCACCAGCATCGCGAAGGTGCCGGGTTCTGCGAGGTTGGGAATGGCGCGCGGCACATCGGCGAGCGCGATACGTCGTGAGACCAGCGGCGACGGATCGACGACGCGGCGCGCGAGTCGATCGATGGCGCCGGCAAGCGGTCCGAACCCTGCGCCGCGCAATTCGATTTCGTCGAGCGCGATGTGGGAGAGTTCAACGGCGACCGTCGCGCGCGCTGAAACGCCCGCTGCAATGACATGTCCGCGCGGGCGCACCATCCGTGCCGCCGCGAGCAGCGTTTCTGCCGAGCCTGCGGTGTCGATGACGAGTTCTTGATCGCCGCGCCGACCTGTTTCCTGCAAGGCGCGGTGACGGATGCCGAATTGCTCCGCGATGCGCAGCGTCGACTCGTGGACCGCGACCAATCGCGCGAGCGGATTCTCTTCGACCGCAACGACCGCTGCGAGGATCGCGATGAGATCGTCGCCGAGCACGCTTGCAAAGGTCTTAGCCTCGACTCCGCCGCGCCGGACGGCTTGCATCGCACGCGCGAGTGACACCGCGAAAACGGCGCGATCGTCGTCGAGTTCTTTCGGGAGTGCGACAAGATTCGCGCTCGGGACAGCAACAAACTCCGCGAGTCCACCGCACGCATCGTCAAACCCGAGAATCGTGCGCGCCGCGCAATGCAGCGCGAGTCCGCCGTGGCAACGCTCGCAAACGCCGCAACTCACGACAGGGTGCACCGCCACACGCGTGCCGCGCGCGAGGCCACTCGAACTCGCCGCGCTTGGATCTTCGACGACTCCGACGAGCGACGTGCCGAGGACGCGCGGCCCCGCCGCGTCGGTGCCGAGTCCGCGCGCGACTTCGCGTTCAAGCGGAGTGAGCAGCGCGGTCGTGACGCGCACGAGTACGCGGCTCGGTGACGTCGTTGGTCTCGCGATCGAGCCGAACTCGACGCGCGGGCTTTCGCCGGCGGCTGCGGAGCCGCGGCGGATCACCGCATGCATCGAACCCGACAGACTTCGGGAACCCGTGTTTCCAGAAGTCGGTGTATCAACGGTGGAACGCGCGTCGTTCATTGCGACGACTTCGTGCCTGTCGTGACGGAGGCGCCCTCGTCACTCGAACCATCGGACGTCACGGAAGGTGCAAGCGGATCGGCACCCTCGCGCGAAGCGTCGTTGGTGCGGCGGACGCCGAGCACTTTCATCCCGACGGGCACGTCAGGGCGCTCGAAAATGACTGGCTGCCAGAACACCAAGTGATCCCAGATATCGAGTTCGCGCACGAACGTCGGGTAGAGATAGGTGCGGCCCGCGGCGAAGGGTGTAGACGACGATGCGTAGTAGGTGAGCCACGCGTTTTCGTCGATCGCGAACTCTTGCCCTGTCAGCGTGCGCAACGAATCAACCGCAGCGACGTTGACCGCGAGGTCGCGCTGCGAAAGCGCAGCGACGAGGGCCTGGAACACCGCGGGCGTTGGGTATTGGCCGAGCGCGATCGCGAGCTCGACGCGCACGTCGGCGTCTTCGCTGCCGTCGACGAGCCGCGGCCAAATCGTGTCCGCAACCGCAGGGTCATGCAAACGCTGCAGTGCTTTCGCAGCCGCGAGACGAACCTGTCGGAACGGACTTGTCACGCTCTTCGCAACGAGCACGGCATCTTCAGGGTCGCCGTGTCGACCAAGTGCTTGCAGTGCAGCTGCGCGCACCAAGGGGTCGAGCGAATCCTCGGCGTACAAGCGATACATCCGCAAGTAGGGGAGCGCGCCGCCCCACGGTGCGTTTGCCAACAGGATCGTGCCGCGTCGTGCGTTCTCTTGATCGTTCGGGTCGGCCGCCCATTGCGCCGCTTGTTGCGGCGTTGGCGGCGAGAAACTCTCCGTGAACGAGGAGAAGTCGGAAGAGATCGTGTCGCAACCGCTTGCGCAGCACGCAACACCGATCAGGAGGAGAGTGGCGCCCGTCCATGGTCGCAGCATGCGGGGGAGCGTACCGAATCTGCGAGATTCCGTGCGTGCGTCACTCTCGCTCCGCGCCCTGCAACTCGCGCCCTGCAACTCACGCCGCGCCGTCACGCGTTCTGCAACCCGCGCGGTCCGAACCAACAGGTACGCTGCGCGCATGGCTCTTCGTATCCACGCGTTCACCCTCGGCGACTTCGCAACAAACTGCTACGTCCTCCACGACGACGCCGATCAAACGAAGACCTGTTGGATCGTCGACTGTTCCTACGCGCCAGAGCCGATGCTCGATTTTGTCGAGAAAGAAGGGCTCAAGCCCTCGCTCTGTATCCTGACGCACTGCCACTGCGACCATATCGCGGGGCTCGCTCGGATGCGGCTGCGCCTCGGGCCGGTGAACACGCTCTGCCACCGCGCGGAGAAAGAGTTCAACGAAGACCCAAATCTGAATCTGAGCATCTTCATCCCGCCCGCAGTGAGCGCGCCGCCCCCGGACGCGTGCCTCAACGGCGGCGAGATGCTCGAACTCGGCGGCTACTACTTCCGAGTCCTGCATACGCCCGGCCACTCGCCAGGCGGCATCACGCTGTGGTGCCCGGAAGCGGGGGAGGCGATCGTTGGCGACACGATTTTCGCAGGTTCCATCGGACGCCTCGACTTTCCAACGAGCGACGTGGCGGCCATGAAGCGTTCGCTGCATGAAGTTCTGATGCAGTTGCCCGATGAAACGCGCGTCCATCCTGGCCACGGACCCGCAACCACCATCGGTGCCGAGCGGCGAACGAACCCGTTCCTTCGCCCGAACGCACTCTGATCTTGCATGCCGCGACGAAGCGCGTCCGCACCACATTTCTGCGGGCCTCGAAACGTGCCGTCGGCCCTATACTGCGCCCCCTATGCCATACACGATCACGCCCGCGGAGGGCTTTGGTCTCGACGTCGAGAACACGGACTACCTGAAGGATCACTTCCAGGCCCCAGACCGTTGGGTTCTCAACTTCGGCCCGCAGCACCCAGCGACGCACACGACCTTGCGCCTTGTGCTTGAACTCGACGGCGAGCGTATCGCCCGCTGCACGCCGCACATCGGCTACTTGCACTCGGGCTTCGAGAAGCTCGGCGAGCACCACGACTACAACCAATACGTCTGCACGATCAGCCGTATGGATTACATCTCGCCGATCGTGAACGACATCGCGTGGCACCACGCGGTCGAGAAGTTGTTCGGCATCGAACTCACGCCGCGCGCGAAGGTCGTCCGCACGATCATGTGCGAACTCGGTCGCATTCAGAACCACCTCCTCTGCGTCGGCGCGGCTGCGCTCGACCTTGGGGCGTTCACGGGCTTCCTCTACGGCTTCAACGAGCGCGAATTCATCTACGACATCGTCGAGTACATCTCGGGCCAGCGCTTCCACCCCGATTGGACGCGCGTCGGCGGCGCATGGCGCGACATCCCCGACGATGAAGTCTTCAAGCGCATGGTGCGCAACTTCATCGATGTTCGTCTGCCGAAGGCGATCACCGATCTCGAAACGCTCTGTAACCGCAACCGCATCTTCGTTGATCGTCTCGACGGCGTTGGCGCGGTGACGAAGGAAGACGCCATCGCGTGGAGCCTTACGGGCCCGAACGCGCGCTGCGCGGGTGTTCGTCGCGACGTCCGCAAGGACGACCCGTATCTCTGCTACGCCGACAACTGGGACGGCGAAGGCGCGGACAAGGTCAAGTTCTCGATCGCCGTCGCCAGCGCGGGCTGCAGCCTTTCGCGCTACCTCGTGCGCCTCGAGGAAATCAAGCAATCGGCGAAGATCATCGATCAACTCATCGATCGACTTCCCAGCGGATCGATCAATGCGGTCGCCGACGGCAAGATGCGCGTTCCCGAGAAGGCCGACGTGTACGGCTCGATCGAAGGCGTGATCCAGTTGTTCGAGCTGTACATGAACAACCGCGGCTTCGACACGCCCGTCGGCGAAGGCTACGGCGCGATCGAGAGCCCGAACGGCGAACTCGGCTACTACATCGTCGCGGATGGTTCGAAGTATCCGTTCCGTGCGCGTACGCGACCGCCGTGCTTCATCAACTATCAGATCTTCCCGAAGATGATCGAAGGCCATCAACTCGCCGACATCGTGGCGGTGCTCGGTTCGCTGAACATCATCGCGGCGGAACTTGATCGCTAATTTGAGCGGCGGCTACTGCGGTAGCCGCCTCGAAGTTTGAGCGGTCGCTGCTGCGGCAGCTCCCTCCGGTGATAGGACGTGTATGAGCGGCGGCTACTGCGGTAGCCGCCTCGAAGTTTGAGCGGTCGCTGCTGCGGCAGCGACCTTTGGTGCTAGGGCGTGAAGTGAGAATCACCAGGATTGCGTTGCGAGAGCGTGCGATCCACTGCGAGTGCCTGAATCATGAGCTGGACGACCAAACCATCTGCCACGACCAAGATCCCCACGCGCGCCGAGCCGTACTGCACGCAGGCGATGAAGGATCGTTGGACCAAGGAACTTCTTCCGCGCTACGCAACGAAGCAGGGCGCGCTGATGCCGATCCTGCATGAAATCCAGCACGCGTATCGCCACATTCCGTATCAGGCGATGGTCGAGATCGCGGCCTTTCTCTCGATCAAGCCCGCGGACGTGATGGACACCGTCACGTTCTACGAAGAGTTCCATACCGAGCCGGTCGGCAAGTGCGTGATTGGCATCTGTCAATCGATCGCGTGCGAAGTGTGCGGTCATCAGAAGTTGCTTGATCACGTGCGAGATCGCCTCGGGATCGAGCCGCACGAAACGACCGACGACGGCAAGTTCACGCTGCTCGCGCTCGAGTGCCTCGGTTCGTGCGATACCGCGCCGGTTGCGCTCTTCAACGAAACGCTCCATGAGAAACTCACGATCGAGAAGATCGATGCGCTGATTGATGAGGCATCGCGTGCAGGTGGGGGGAGCGGTCACCACTGATGGGAGCGAAGGAAACCGAGCCATCGCTCATGCGAAACCTCGGTGCCTTCTTCGGGCACATCGTGCAGGCGATCAAAGAGGATCCGGCCGAGCCTGCCTCAACAAGGCCTGCCTCAACAAGGCCCGCCTCAACAGGCGCGCGCGCGAGCGAGGCCGCGGCGGCGGAGCAGAGTGAGCACAGCGCGTCGGACGCGAGCAACACGCTCGAAGTACGGCGCGAGATTCAGGAAGCGCGGCATGGTCCGTACCTCCTGCGTCGAACGACGATTGATGAAGTGATCCGCACGCCCGAGGGCGCTGCGGATGAGACACCAGACGACACGCCAGACAACACAACAGACGTCAAAGCGCGCGGCGATTCCCGCCCGCGCGACGGAAGCGAAGGTAGCCATGCCAGTCACTGAACCAGTTCTGACGAAGCGCATTCCGACCGCCCCGTGGGGCGATCCAAAGAACCGTCGCACCGTTGGCGTCGATGACTTCATCGCCACCGGCGGCTACAAGTCGCTCGAGAAGGCGCTCGACATGACGCCTGCGGATCTTGTGAACCTCGTCAAGGACGCGAATCTCCGCGGCCGTGGCGGCGCGGGCTTCCCCTGCGGCCTGAAGTGGTCGTTCCTCGCTCCGCCGGACGGTGGCCGTCGCTACCTCTGCATCAACTGCGACGAAGCAGAGCCAGGCACCTTCAAGGACCGCCTCCTCTGCGATTACGACCCGCACATCATCATGGAAGGCATCGCGATCGCGTGTTGGGCGTGCCAACTCGATACTGCGTACTTCTTCATCCGTGGCGAGTACCACCACCAAGCGAAGGTCGTCGAAAAGGCGATTCAAGAGGCCTATGCCAAGGGCATCTTCGGCAAGCAAGGCCTGATGAACGGCAAGGTGAAGTTCGCGGTCGATTGCTACCTCCACCGCGGCGCGGGTGCGTACATCTGCGGCGAAGAGACCGGTCTCCTTGAAGCAGTCGAAGGTCGCCGCGGCTGGCCGCGTTTGAAGCCGCCGTTCCCAGCGGTCAAGGGTCTCTTCGGTCGTCCAACGATCATCAACAACGTCGAAACGCTCGCGGCCGTTGGCCCGATCGTCGACAAGGGCCTCGCGTGGTGGAAGTCGCTCGGTTGCGAAAGCACCATTGGCGGCGCACCTAGCTACGGCCTGAAGTTGATGGGCGTCTCCGGTCACGTGGATCGTCCGGGCGTCTTCGAGTGCGATCTCGGCATCCCGCTGCGCAAGCTCGTTGAGGACTACTGCGGCGGTATGCGCGGCGGTAAGAAGTTCAAGGGCGCGATTGCTGGCGGCGTCTCGATGGGCATCCTCGGCACCGATCAGTTCGATGCGCCGATGGATTTCGACATCGGTCGCAAGTTCGACGTGATGGGCCTCGGCACCGCGTGTCCGACGATCTTTGACGAAGACACCGACATGGTCGCGGTTGCGCGCAATATCGCGCGCTTCTTCAAGAACGAATCCTGCGGCCAGTGCACGCCATGCCGCGAAGGCGCGGGCTGGATCTACAAGATCATCAGCCGCATCGAGCGCGGTGACGCGACCACCAAGGACCTTGATCTCCTCCTCGAGATCGCGGGTTCGATGGGCATCATCCCCGGCACCACGATCTGCGGTCTCTCGGACGGCAACAACTGGGCGATCCGCACGATCGTCAACAAGTTCCGCGGCGAGTTCGAAGCGCGTGTGAAGCCGTACTCCGTGGCGGTGTCGTCGGTTGGTGTTTCGGCTGGCGTCTCGCTTTCGGTCGTCCGGTGAGTCACGCGGAGGTCGAACACACTCCGCAGCCAGAGGTCGCGTTTCACGCGGGCGACGGCTGCGACCTGTCGCTCGAGCGCGCCGAGTTGGCGCGCACCTTCACTGCGCTCTTGGCGCACTTCCCTTCGCGTGTTGCCCGTGTCGATGTCCTCTTGGTTGGTGACGCAGCCATGGATGCCGCACACCAGCGCTTCATGCAGATCGCGGGCACAACCGACGTGATGAGTTTCCCGGCGCACGACGAAAGTGATCCCGCCGCGCCCGTCGAAGCCGATCTCTATGTCTGCGTCGACGTCGCTCGACGCGAAGCAGCCGCGCGCGGCCACAGCATCGAGCGTGAGATCCTGCTGTACGCGGTACACGGCACGCTGCACGCCTGCGGTTATCGCGATGACACAGAGGCCGCCGCCGCCGCCATCCACGCCGAGGAGGATCGCATCCTTTCCGCGGGCGGATTCGGAAGCGTGTATGCTCGCCGTGTGGCGGACGGCGCATCTGATACTTCAGACGCCTGATGCGCCTCGCACGCGGTGCGAGGAATCGGAGTCCTCGGAGCTTTCGCAAGCGTGAATCCCTATCTCTTCCTCGCCATTTCTGTCACGGTCGGCGCCACGGGATACTTCTCAGCGCTCAACCTCGCGATGGTGCAGGCGAGCCGATCAGGGCTTGAAGACGAACTGGAAAGTCGGGGGCGACTCGCGGATGGCCGCTGGGTGCTCGATCGCCTCAACGAGGCATCGCACGCGGTGGCGCTCTTTCGAACCGTCGGCCGTGTTGTGGTCTTCGCGCTCGTGCTTGTCGCGTTTGAAGGGTTCGGCGAAACCTCGCGGATCACGTGGCCAGGGCTGATCGGGACCGCGCTCGTCTCGATTGCACTTGTGTGGTTCTTCACGAGCGTCGTCGCCAGTGCAATCGCGCGGCACGCGACCTATTCGATCATCGCAGCGAGTCTCGCGTTCATTCGGCTGTCGCTCATCGTGGTCGGGCCGCTCTTGGCCGCGGTCGGATTCGTTGATGAAGTGGTGCGCCGCCTGACAGGCGCCAATCTTCGCGAGGATGAGAAGGAAGAAGAACTTCTCAACTCGATCGAAGATAGCCGGCGCGAAGGTGAAATCGATCCGGTCGCGGCGACGCTGTTGCAGCGGGCTGTGGTCTTCGGCCAAACGACGGTGGCGAGCGTGATGACGCCGCGCACCGACATCGAAGCGTTCGAACTGACCGACGATCTCGCAGCGATCCGCACACAACTGGCCGAAAGCGGACACTCGCGCGTGCCGGTCTACGAGGAAAGTCTCGACCAAATCGTTGGCATTCTGTACGTGCGCGACTTGGTGCGATTCTTCGGCGACAGCGCGAGCGATTTCCGACTGCGCTCCATGCTGCGCGAGCCGCTCCGCGTTCCCGAAACGAAGCCGCTCGGAGAGCTGCTTCGCGATTTCCAGCTCGCCGAAGTGCATATGGCGGTCGTTGTCGACGAATACGGCGGAACAAGCGGCATCTGCACGATCGAAGATGTGCTGGAAGAGATCGTCGGTGAGATTCACGACGAGCACGAGCCTGCCGACGAGCAGCCGCCGCTCATGGTTCCTGCAGGCGACGGACGGTTTGAAGCGGACGGCCGCGTGTCGATCAGCGAAGTGAACGAGCGCTTGGGGCTTTCGCTTCCCGAGGATGGCGACTTCGACACGGTCGCGGGTTACCTGCTCGATCGGTTTGGTCGTGTTCCTGCGACAGGCGAGCGCGAGGAGTCGCCCGAAGCGACCTTCGTCATCATCGCTGCGGGCCCGACCAAAATTGATCGCGTCGCGATCGAGATGCGTGCTGCCGAAGGTGGCGCCGTGGCGGCCCGCGAAGACTGATCGCGTGCGCATCGGTACACTCCGCGCGTGCCACTGCTTTCCGCCACAGGACTCATCAAAGCCTACTCAGGACGACGCGTCGTCGACGGTGTCTCGTTTCAAGTGAACGCTGGTGAAGTGGTCGGGCTTCTTGGTCGGAACGGCGCGGGCAAGACAACGTCCTTTCGCATGGCGATCGGGATGATCACGCCCGAAG
This sequence comes from Planctomycetaceae bacterium, assembly GCA_027483065.1. GTDB lineage: Bacteria > Planctomycetota > Phycisphaerae > Phycisphaerales > SM1A02 > QWPT01. Next base: position 13,915 of record JAIXVI010000181.1, on the reverse strand, counting down.
GTGGCGCGGTGCAGTTCGATGGTCGCGACGTGACCTTCGAACCGATGTATCGCCATGCACTTGCTGGGATGGGTTACCTCTCACAAGAGCCGAGCGTCTTTCAGCGATTGAGCTGCGAAGAGAACTTGCTCGCGATTCTCGAAACGCAAGCGCTTGGGCGCGATCAGCGAAAGCGCCGCGCACATGAGTTGCTCGAGCAGTTTGGCCTTCTGCACAAAGCGAAAGATGAGGCACGCACGTGTTCGGGCGGTGAGCGGCGGCGCTTGGAAATCGCGCGTGCGCTTGTAACCCGCCCGAAATTGATGCTGCTCGATGAGCCGTTTGCCGCTGTCGACCCGCACACCGTCGAAGAATTGCAGAACGAAGTGCGTCGCCTCGCCGACAACGGCATCGCGATGCTTGTCACCGATCACAACGTGCAGCAAACGCTGCGGATTTGCGATCGCGCGTACATCATTCACGAAGGGAAGAACCTTCGCGAAGGTACGCCGCGCGAGATCATCAACGATCAAGCGGTACGTGATGCGTACCTCGCGTCGACATTCCGCGGCGACGAATTTGATTGAGTGTGCTCCGAAGAAATGCTTGATCGCGGAGATTTGGTTCACCGATGGAACGACGCATGCAGACTCGATGCAACAACCTCCTCGTTCCGAGCATTGCGCTCACTGCAGCCGTGCTTCTAGGCGGCTGTGTCGAGCGTCGTGTCTGGATCGAAACCGATCCGCCAGGCGCGCTGGTGTGGTTGAACGACACGCAGGTCGGCCGGAGCCCGGTTGATGTGTCGATCACGCACCACGGGATCTACGACGTGCGCATTGAGAAGGAGGGGTATGAGCCTCTCGTCACGAGCGCCGACACCGACGGGCCCATTTGGGACACCGTTCCGCTCGACTTCTTCGTCGAGATTCTTCCGATCGACGCCAAGTGCGATGCGCGATGGAAGTTCCTGCTCTCACCGCGCGATGATTCTGAAGTCGCGCTCGTTGGCCGCGCCACCGATCTTCGCGATCGACTGCGCGTCGAGGATCAACGAAAGCCCGCCGACGGGCTCTCCGCGGGCGAGGAGCGCCTCAAGAAGTTGGAGGAAGCGGTCGAAGGGCAGCCGCAAGATCCGTCCCTTACGCCTGATGCCTCGATGCGGAAGTCTGTGCCCGAGACAGCGCCGCCCGCGCCTATGGTGCCGCCATCGCAGTTGCCGTGAGTGCGGGGCAGCAATCGCCGGCACGCAGCCGTATTGGAGATGGCCAAAAACAAACCACCGCTCGGCGCGCTCCGACCCGCTCCGAACGGTGGGAATCGCAGCTCACGAAGAGCCGCAATTGTTCAGTGGAGAAATTGTCTGAAGTCCGAAGTCTCGAACGCGGGAATGCCCGCGAAGACCTCTTCGGCACGTCTTGCACGGTACCGAAGTCGGAGCGCGTCGGTCAAGAGATTTGTTCGCCGTCCCGAGGAATTCCCAGAAGTGTGGGCTATGTCGCAGGTGTGTGTAACAACCTGTAAAAGCGCGATTTATGAAGCGAGACACCCAAGACTCGTCCTGTAACAGCCTCCCAACGGGTGCCACCATGCCGCAGGCGGCTGTGGACCGGGTGGTGGAGGTCGCGGTGGTCGCCCTGTGGCGCCGGACGCCCTCGGGCGGCCGTGAACTCTTGGTGGCTCGGCGCCACGCCGATGCGATTCGAGGCGGGCTTTGGGAACTTCCTGGTGGCAAGGTCGAGCGGGACGAGACTGCTGAGGCTGCGGCGCTGAGGGAAGCGGAAGAGGAGGTTGGGATCGCTCGGCCTGCCTTGATCGGGGCGCCTCAGCCATTGGCGGTGTCTGCGCACTCCGACCCAAGCCTCATCCGCGAACGCTCGGTTCGTCTGCACGCCTTCCTCGTTGAGGTGAAGCAGGGCGTGGAGGCGTTGCCGCTTGGCGCGAGCGAGGTTCGGTGGATCGATCCCACTGCGATGGACAACTTCGAGTGGCCTCCGGCCAATCGTTCCCTCAACGCCGCCATTCGGCAGGCGCTCGCGTAACCCCCGCAGAGGAGAAGGGCGCGCAGGCACGCGTTTCGAGCGCATGTTTCGTGCCCGCGCATCGTGCCCGTGCGTCAGGCGTTCGCTCCGGAATTGTTTCGACGCGCGGTGTCGCGCCCACAGGTCCGCGAGATGCGCGATCATGGCGGGATGATCCGCCCAGCCTCCGCCGCACACATCGCCACGCTCTCCCTCTCAACTTCGACATTGGTTTGCGTGATGTGCACCTCCGCGCATGCATCCGGGTCGGCATCGACACTTGAACCCGCGGGTGTCAAGCCCTTCCGCTACGAGCCTTCGGCTGCGGATCCTGCGGGATTTCCAACACTCGCGCAGAGCGAATCTTCGACTTCAGAGACGACGGCAATTCCGCAGTCTGCGATGTCGCCGCGCATCGGTGCTGCCGACTCGACGGACTTTGAAGTGATCGGCAGCGCTGCGAGCGACTTTGATGGAGTGACGTTGGGCATCGTCGATGCGGGCGTGACGTGGTACGTCGCAGAAGGCGTTGGTTTCGGAGTGTTTGCCGAGGGCCTCTACGCGTCGCTTGGTGATGGCGCGGGCGACGGCGACAGTTGGGGCGGCGGTGGCGGTGCGCTCGTGCGCTGGCACTTCGTGCGCGAAGAAACGTGGACGGTCTTCGCCGAAGCTGGCTGCGGCGTGGTGGTTTCAAGCGAGGCAATTCCCGATCGCGGCACAACAACGAACTTCACGCCACGCGTCAACATCGGCGCGTCATTCGCGCTCTCGCCGACGAGCGATCTTCTGGTGCGTGCGGGTTGGTTTCACATGTCGAATGCGCAAACCGGACAAGAGAACGACGGCGTCGACGCTGCTTCAATCGGCATCGGGCTTTCGTTTGCGTTCTGAGTGGTCTCGCTGAGAGGAACGTGGCGCGCGCGCTCGATTGATCGCCATTTCGGTTGGTCGACGGCTCGGGCGCTTGTCGCCACTCACGCGTACCCGCGTGGATGCGCTTGCATCCAACGCCAGAGATCGGCAATTGCCGTTTCAAGCGCAGGCTTCTTCGGATGAAATCCGAGGTCGCGTTCGATCGCGCTCGCGTCTGCGAAGAGCACAGGTGGATCGCCCGCGCGGCGCGGTGCTTCTTTCGTCGGAATCGCGTGACCCGTGACTCGTCGGCAGGCGTCAAGCACTTCGCGTACGGAGTGCCCGCGACCAGTCCCGACGTTCCACGCGAGGAACTTTCCAGATCGAAACGCTCCGGCGCCAAGCGCACCGAGCGCCAGAAGATGCGCTTCGATCAGATCTTCGACGTGCACGTAGTCGCGCACGCATGTTCCGTCGGCGGTCGGCCAATCGGTCCCGAAGAGAGCGACATGTGAGCGCTTCCCGAGCGCGACCTCGAGTGCGATCGGAACAAGATGCGTCTCCGGTCGGTGATCTTCTCCGAGTCGTCCTTTGGCATCGCAGCCGACGACGTTGAAGTAGCGCAGTGCGACCGCCGCGAGTGGCGGGGCGTCGGTCGAACGGCATGCGGCGCGGAGGAGTCGTTCGAAGCAGAGTTTCGTTTCGCCGTAGGGATTGACGGGAGCTTGCGCCGTTGACTCCGCAATGCCGGTGGTCCCGGGATTCGGCTCGCCGTAGGTGGCGCAGGTCGAACTAAAAACGATGCGGCGGACGTTTGCTCCTCGCATCGCGCGAAGCAGCGTGATGCCGCCGACAACATTCGTGCGGTAGTAGTCGACGGGGCGCTCGACGCTCTCTCCGACATAGGCGAGCGCAGCGAAGTGCATCACCGCGTCGGGGCGTTCGCGGGCGAAGACATCGCTGAGAAACTCCCCGTCGCAAATCGACCCTTGCGCGAAGCGAAAGCGGGGCCCTCCGCAAGCGGCAAGGGATTGAATCGCGCCTTGATGCCCGCGGAAGAGGTTGTCCACCACGACCACGTCATGCCCCTCGTCGAGGAGGCGAAGAGCCGCATGGGAACCAATGAATCCGGCGCCGCCGGTGACGAGGATGCGCATGGTGAGAGCTTGGCGAGTTCCGCGCGTTCAACACGCGTCGGGTCTTCCTTGATCGGTGAATCGAACCGCGAAGCCCGCGCTTTTCCCGATTCTCCGAGATTCCCCAAGTGGAAGACGGCGTGAGGCTGTGGGAATGCGCCCACTTCCGAGAACCCCGCCTCACGAAACCTCGGCAATCCCCAAAGCCACGCCAAGGAAAGGCCGATGACCTTTCCGGACCCGCCGGAAGCGCCGGCATATTCGCTCCAGAAGGCACCCATGCGTACGACCGCCATCGTCATCGGACCCGCAGCCGCTTGCGCCAAACTTGAGCGGCAACTTGCCTTCGCGGAGGCGCCGCCGATTTTGCTCGGCCGCGTGGAGACCACGACGAGGACCGGCTGTGTGTCGGAGTCTGCGCGTTCGTCGGTGCATCTCGCCTGCGGTCTCGACGATGGAACGTCGGCTTCGGCGCCGGTGGCCGTTCCGATGCTTACTCCGATCTTGGGCTCACTCGACGAACTCGAGTCCATCGTCGCGCGACGAAAGCCCTCCATCGCACTCGTCACGCTTCCATCGCAGATGTCGGAGTTGCTCGCATCGATTCGCACGCGGCTTCGTCGCCTCGGGATCGCGGAGCGATTCGTTCCGCCGATCGACGATCTTCTCGCTGGAATCGGCCCGCGCACTGAAATCGATATTGACCTGCAGCGACTCATCGGGCGGCCTGCGCGCCGCATCGATGAAGACGCGATTCGCGCAGTCGTCGGAGGACGCACGGTCGTCGTGACTGGCGCGGGCGGTTCGATTGGAAGCGAGATCTGCCGCATCGTTGCGCGCTACAACCCAGGCAAACTCGTCTTCGTGGAGCGCAGCGAAAACGCGCTTTTCGAGATCGATCGTCAAATTGCGCGTCGGCATCCAACGCTCGCGCGCCGAGCAGCACTCCATGACGTTGTCGATGCCGAAGCCACACTCGCGCTCTTTCGAGAAGAAGAACCCGACATCGTCTTCCACGCGGCCGCGCACAAGCATGTGCCCATGATGGAAGACCATCCGGGCCTCGCGATCGACAACAACCTCTTTGGTACGAAGAGTGCGGTTGATGCGGCCATCGCGGTGGGAGCAGAGCGCTTTGTCATGGTCTCCACCGACAAGGCTGTGCATCCGACGTCCATCATGGGTTCCACCAAGCGATTGGCGGAGCTCTATGTGCAGCATGTGAATCGCACCGCGTCGACCGCGTGTTCGCTTGTGCGCTTCGGCAATGTGCTTGGGAGTTCCGGCTCGGTGCTCGAAACGTGGAAGCGACAAATCGCCGACGGCGGCCCTGTGACCGTGACCGATCCGCGTATGACGCGTTACTTCATGTCGATTCCTGAGGCTGCGAGTCTCGTGATCCAGGCGGCAGCACTCACCGATCGCTCCGCCGCAAGTGGTGAAGTGTTCGTGCTCGACATGGGTGAACCGTTCCGCATCGTTGATCTCGCGAAGCGGTTCGTCGAGATGTACGGCCTCGCACCGGTCTTCCCTGAGCAAGGGGCGAAGGGCGCACACGGCGAAATCGCGATCAGTTACACCGGGATCCGACCGGGCGAGAAACTCTACGAAGAACTGGCTCTGGATGCAGAGACGATTCGAGAGTCTCGCCACCCCGACATCCGCATTTGGGGACTTCCAACGCCTGATCCTTCGTGGGTCACGTCGATGCTTGAAACGCTCGCGCCGAATCGCCGGAGTCGCGATGGAGCTCGTGTTGCGGCGCTCGTGCGCGATCTCGTGCCGGAGCGCCCGACGGTTGCGGTCGAGGCGGCGTAACGCGCCGAGAAGGCAGGGGCTGGGCCCAACTCATGACGGGCCGGGCTCATCGCGCGGCGATTGTTTAGATCTTGCTTGCTTCGGCGATCAGCGCACGCTCGGTTTCGAGGGTGGCGATCACTTGCTTGGTTGCTGCGATGGCGGCGTCGATGGCGCTCGTACCGGTGACCTGGCGAATCGGGTCTTGGCGGCGATCTTCGAGCAATTTGCTCTCAACAATCGCGCGATTCGCCTCAAGTTCGACCAAGACGGCCCGTGCTTCGGCGAGTGCGGTCTGGCGAGCCTGGGCAGAGCCATCACCCGAGATGTCGCGGGCGATCATCTTGGGCTCAGCCGTGGAGACGCCCGCCGCGTGAGCAGAAGCAGGGTCGAGAGGTCGGACGCGTGGGTCCATGGAGGGAGATCATGGCAGGGATCTCCGAGCGCGGCAAGTGCAAGCGGGGTAACAGCATGCGCCCGAGAACCCAAGTGCCGTTCGCTCGTCGTGAGCCCGGTCGATACGGGACCCGCGGAGGAGTTTCCGATGCGAGTCCTACCGAGAACTCGAGCGTCGGAACCGGCGAGCCGCCCGCGATCCGTGCTGAAGGTCCGCGTAGCGGTGGTTTCGGTTTCCCCTCTCAGCGGCAGTTCTCAGTGCAACTGCTTAGAGCGCCTCGGACTCGATCGACGCGGCCTCGCCCGCGAGCTTCTTCGAGGCGTAGCGTCGGAGCCAATTCTCCCAGCTCTTCCCGCTGGCGGCGTCTTTGCCTGTGAACGCAAGCGAGCGAATGCGCGAAAGTGGCACGCGCTCCCGAACATTCGAATCAACCTTCAGGACGCGCAGTTCTTCCCCCGACTCCGCAGGAGCGGTCGAGTCGTTGAGTCGCGCGTCGAAGAGATAGCCGCACAAACTCGCGCCATTATCGAGGATCAGCGTGACATCACCCCGAAAATCAACGGCGCGACGGACGGCTTCGCGAAGTAACGCAGGGTTCTCGTGTGTCACGCATTCATGCGCGACGCCATCTGGTGTCACTGCATCCTTGGTCTCGCGCGCGGAGGTGGCTGGTTGGTTTGTCATCGAGTTGTTGGGGAGATTGGCGGGCTGAACGGGTGATGCGCAGGGTCGGCGTTCGGAGAGGCTGCTTCGGCGAAGGATTGAGTGAGTTGCTGCGGGGAACGTCGCGCAGAACTGCGTGACGCTTCAGTCGCAACACTCCGACAAACTTCGAGGACGGAGGCTTGAACTCGTCCGATCGACATGGCGTGATGCGGCGAGAGCAACCAATGAGGACTCAGGCGTCGCCATCGGACTTGCGCGCGCGAGCGCGTTCCTCGCCCTCACTTTTTTCGCCGTGATCTTCGTTTTGGCCTTCCTCGAACTGGCCTTCCTCGAACTGGCCTTCCTCGTTTTGGCCTTTCTCGTATTGGCCTTCCTCGTCGTCATCGTCATCGCGCTGTTGCGGATAGCAATAGCCAGTTTCGATGTTCACGAGCGTCCAGCCATTCTGCCGGATTGTGGCTGCGAGTTTGCCCGGGCTTTCGAACTTCGTCCCGCCAATCAAAAGGTCGAACAGCTCAGTTTCGAGGACCTGGAGACGGATGGAGGCAACGATGTCCGCTGGAGCAGTGGCTTTCACACCACCCTCGACATTGAACTCGACTCGAACTCCCGGACCGAACAATTCGATGCTGCCGGGGCGATCTGGTGCCGTATTCATCCTGCGAAAGAGCGCGACCAACTCCGCGACAGTGCCGAGCGGACTTGTGCCGCCGCCCTCGCGTCGCGAGCGTGTGCGTTGGATGATGAACTCGGTGCTCGACACAGGAAGAGATTGCGAGGGGAAGCGAAACCACAGCCGACGCGCAGACGCCAAAAGCTTCGAGTCCGATTGCGGGGCGCGTGAGGATAGCGACTTTCTAGGCCTGCTTCGGCGGGAGGAGTTCCAGCGCCGTCTCCATCAGGCGAACGAGGGAAATCGGCTTGAAGAGATACGCCCGCGCTCCGACCCCGAGGGCAAACTCGCGATGGCGCTTGCCCTGATTGGCCGTGACCATGATGACGGGGAGGTCGATGGACTCTTCCTTGAGCTTTTCGAGCACGAGCAGTCCAGAGCTGCGCGGAAGCATCATGTCGAGAATGAGGAGATCTGGCTTCGCTTCGCGCACGAGATGAAGCCCACCCAGTCCGTCCGTCGCGGTCCGCGTCGTTGCGCCTTCGTGCCGAAATGCCATCTCGATCGACTGCAAAATGTCAGGGTCGTCGTCGACGATCGCGATGGTGTGGTTGGCGAAGCGGTTTGACATAATCGACGGCGAGTCTGCGCGAGTACAGCGGATAGAGCAAGAGGCGAGGTCCGCAGTGACCGAAGGACGTCGACCTCACGCACGGTAACGCGAATCGAGCGCAATCGTGCCGTCATTCCAACGAAGCGCCGCGGGATCGGCGGGCGCGTCGATGGGTTTCGCGAGTTCCGCGAGGAGTTCCGGCGTCATCCACGGCAGTGCTTCGAGTTTCCGTACTAGCCGCGTCGGCATTTCCGTCCCTTCGCGTTCATGCTTGGGGCGCGAGTTCCATCGGCGGTGCACCCACAGGTACTGCTCGGGACTCTCGCGGATCATCCGCTCGATCGCTCGGTTGTAGCGCGCACCGATGTACATGACCGGGTCATCGGCGTCCTTCCAGTCGCCGGGCTCGATGACATCGGTGAGGCGGAGTTCGTAGCGAAACTGTCCGTCCACGCGCCGGGCATATCCGCACACGATCGGGATCTCGTATCGAAGCGCGAGCAGGGGGATCGACTTGTACGTCGACGCAAGACGCGAGAAGAACGGCACGAAAAGGCCGTCGCTTCCCGCGTTTTGATCGGCAATGAAGCCGACCTTGCCTCCCGACTCGATGATCTTCTGCACCTCGTCCGTCGCGCCCCATTTGGTGACGACGCGAAGCCCAGTGCGTTGACGCACACCAAGCAGCCAGTCGTTGAGGAATCGGTTGTCGAGTGGTCGCGCCAACGCGGACATCTTGAAGCCGACCAACGCGAGGACGTATCCAAGGATCTCCCAGTTTCCAATGTGGCCCGTCACGAAGAGGCAGGGCTTTTCGGAAGTGAGGTGCTCCATCGCGCGGCCGACATTGCCAATCTGTACGCGTTCATGCCAGTTCTCGCGGCCGATCACGCGCGGCATCGAGAACGCGTCGACCATGAAGATCCCGAACATGTGGCCGATCGATTCGTCGACTATCTGCCACTGGGTTTCGGGTGCGAGATCGGGAAACGCGCGTCGTACATTGCCAACGGCGCGTGCGCGACGCTTCGCTCCCGCGCGGGCGTAGATCGAGCCAAACAGCCGCGCGACGGCGAGGTTCTGCTCGGGGTTGAAGGGAGAAAACAACGCGGCGACCGTTCGGGCCGCCGCGTATTGGGTGAGTTCTATGCCGATGGACACCGGTGGATTCCGGACTGCTCGAGAGAGCAGATGTCAGCGGTTCACGGTTCCGGTGAGCGTCTCGAAGCGGCTCCAGTTGAGCACTGGAATCTCAGCATCGGCCGCGGTGCGGAAGAGGCTGTCGTAGAGTTCACGTGCAGCGCGCTGCTCGGTGAATGCGAGGGTTTGCGCCTCGGTTGCATCCGATGGGAGCGGCGCCGGGAACGGCGGCTGCACGCCGAGGACGAGGAAGTCGAGGTCGCCCGAGAGCGCATCGCCTTCGACGACTTCGCCACCCCATTCAAGAATGCGGCTCTTGATGAAGTCCGCTTCGTTCGTGGTCGACTTGCCGTCGCTGTTGACGTCGAACTTGCCGTGCACGAGGAACTTGAACTTGTAGTCAGGGTTGAAGACCGCGTTCGCGAGGACGTCGTCCTTCACGATCGGGCGGCTGCCCGTACCGCGGATGACGCGGCAGGTCGAGGTCGTGTCGCCAACCTTGATGACTTGCACGCTCGCCTTGCCGCGAATGGCGCCGTCGCTGTTGGCAGCAGCAGCGATACCCGCAGCGTCGTCGAAGACTTCGAACGTCATGCCCGGCACGACGCGCTTGTTCGAACCAATGTCGATGAAGATCGTTCCGGTCTTCGGATCGAAGTCAACGACGCGCGAGTCGACGAGCGCCGCTGGATTTCCGGCCTTCGTCGAGGTCGCTTCGACCTTCTTCTGAAGGGCTGCGATGCGGCCGTCGAGGACGACGCGCTCGTTGCGCAGGGTGTCGATTTCGGTTTGGAGCGCTTCGGACTCGCTCGTGAATTGTGCTTGGAGGTCGGCGCGCGCTTGGTCGAGCGCAGCCTTGGCGCCGTCGAACTCGCCGCGGTAACCCTCAGCAGCTTGCTCATACGACGCGATCGATGCAGTCACCTTCGCGACCGCTTCTTCGCGGGCCTTCTCGCTTGCAGCGAGGCGCTCTTCGAGCGCATCGAGCGACTTCTGCAGATCGTTCGCCTTCGTCTTGAGGCTGTCGGCCTCTTGCTTGCGGGCGTCGCGATCCTGCGCGAGCTTGCGCATCGTCTCGCGCACGGTCTGGCCTTCTTCAACATTGAGCGTCGAGCGGAGGCCAGCGAGGTTGGCGGCGCGATCGCCCGCGACAAACTCGTTGACGTCTTGGCTCTTCTTCGTCATGTGATCGAAGAGGCTGGTGCCTGCGGCTTCGCCAATCATCGCCTGCGTTTCAGAACGGCCACGTTCTTCGCTGGTGATGAACTTGTCGAGTTCAGCCTTGGCTTCGCTCGCTTGCTGCTCAGCGGTCGACTTATCCGCGTAAAGGATGATCGAAACCGCAAGGAGTGCGACGCTGAGAACGACGAAGACCACCAGAGCAACGATCACACCGGTGGAAGAACGGGACGCCATCTGCAGATCTCCATGAGCCCGAGGCTCGAGCCGCGGAGTATCGGATGTTTATCCGCCGCCGTCAAACGTGCACTTCATCGGGATTTCAGGCGGTCTTCACAGCCGAGAGTGCTTCGCCCGGCGTCGTGACGCGGCTCGCCACGAGTTCGGCGGCAGAGTCGCGAAGCGTCGTGAGGCGGCCAGCCCCACGGGCGGCGTTCGCGATCGAGGCTGCGCTTGCGCGACGCATGATCTCGTCGCGCACGGGTTCGTCGATTTCCAAAAGTTCGTAACAGCCGATGCGGCCTCGATAGCCAGAACCGCGGCAATCGCGGCAGCCAACGGCTTCGGCGATGAGCCCGTCCGGGGCAAGTTGGAAGTCGGGCGGAACCTCGCCGGCGTGAGGTTTGCGGGCGACGACGCAGGATCGGCAAACGCGCCGGAGCAGTCGCTGCGCGAGGACGCCCTCGACGGTGCTCGCAACGAGGAACGGCTCGACACCCATGTCGAGGAGGCGCGTAGCGGCACCCGCGGCGTCGTTCGTGTGCAGCGTCGAAAGAACGAGGTGGCCGGTGAGCGAGGCCTGTACCGCCGCGTTTGCGGTTTCGGCATCGCGGATTTCACCGATCATGATGATGTCAGGGTCGTGGCGAAGAATCGCGCGCAAGCCGGTTGCGAAATCGAGCCCGACTTGGTGGTTGACCTGGATCTGATTGACGCCGGGCACGTGGTATTCGACGGGATCTTCGACGGTGATCGCCTTCACTTCGCCCGAAACGATCTGCTTGAGCGACGCGTAAAGCGTGGTGGACTTTCCGCTTCCGGTTGGACCCGTGACGAGCACGATGCCGTGCGGGCGAGAGACAAGGTCGTTCCACGGCTTCAAGACGCGCGCGGGCATGCCGAGTTCATCGAGGCCGGCGAGCGCGGCGCTCTTCGAAAGAATGCGCAAGACGACGCCTTCGCCATGCAACATCGGAATCACCGAAAGTCGCAGATCAAACTCTTGGCCCTTGTTGCGCAGCGTGATGCGTCCATCTTGTGGGCGGCGTTTTTCGGCGATGTTGAGATTCGCCATGATTTTGAGGCGGCTCGTGATCGCGTTGCGGAAGCGGTGGATCGTCGCGGGCACGCCCGCATCCGACATGACGCCGTCGATGCGATAGCGAACATGCAGCTCGTGTTCATACGGCTCGATGTGGATGTCGGTCGCGCGCTCGCGGATCGCTTCGAGCAGGAGATCGTTCACGAGTCGAACGACGCTTGCCTCGCTCGCGCCGTCGGCGTCAGAATTCTCTGACTCGGTCGCGCGGCTCTCGGCCGTTGTCGGAGCACTTCCCGCGCCGAGCGCTTCAAGGACGTCGCCCGCCACGCCGAAGCGCGTGCGAATCTGCGTCGCGAGGTCGTTGTCTTCGGCGACTGCAATCGCGATCGGAAGACCCGCGGCCGCTCGCATCTGGTCGAAGCCTTCAGGGCGCAGTGGATCACTCGTCGCGAGAAGCAGTCGGCCGCGTTCCTTTCGAACCGGAATCGCGCGCAGTTTGAAGACGAGGCGAGGCGGTACAAGTGCCACGGCGTCGTCGTCGAAGATCTCTTCATCGAGTCGAAGGAAGGGGAGGCCCATCTCGGCCGCGAGCGACCGCATGGCGTGCTCGGCGGTGGCGTACCCCATGCGCGCGAGCGTTTGCTCGAGCCGTTCGCCGGTACGAGTCTGCTCTGCCCGCGCGGCGACAAGTTGGTCGCTGGTTACGACGCCTTGAGAGACAAGGATGTCACCGATGATCTCGCCGGTCGCCATAGGGAGAGCGTAGCGACCCGAGGGCGCGCGACCAACCGCGGTGGAGCTGAAACGCTGCGAAGGGGGAATGGGTCATCTGCGAAAGATGTGCGAACGAGGCTTCGAACATCGACCATGCGACGCACCGACGCCTCGCGTGCGGACGTCTCGCGTACGGAAATCTCGATCACGGATGTCGCGAAGACGGACGCCTCACAGGCCAGGGCGCGCGTTTCGGAAGAGCACGACGGACGCAGTCTGCGTGTGTACGTAGGAACGCTTTCCCTGCGGGCCAATTTCTCCTGCGCACTGAAAGCCCGCGAGTGCCGGCGCATGCAGCCTGCGCGAGACCATGCTTGCGTCATGGTCGGGCGCCGCGAAGAAGCGAGTTCCGCGCACGTTGCAGGTGAAAAGCAGCGCAGCTTTCGCGGGATCGCGCAATTGCTCGCGATCGAGCATCATCGCGAGATCGTCCTCGGCCGTTTGTTGGTCGCGAATATGGAAACAGACGGTCTGCCCAGGATGCACGCGATCTCCGAGCGTGATACTCCCCGTTGCTGCATCAACGGCGAGCACCGGCCGAACGAGATAATCGCCGCGCCCGCGTCGTTGCTTGGTGCAATCCAACGCAAGCCCAACAAGAAGTCCTTGCCCAATACACGCGCGATCGGATTCAGAAAGTGCCTCAACCATCTCTCGCACGGTGTCGATGGCTCGATGTCCGTTCAAGGCCAGCATGTCGTTTCCGCGAGCGGCGGTCACAACGAAATCACCGCCGATTGGGCGACTTCCTTGGCTCACGAGGCCGGCGATATCGATGTCGCCAAAGATCGAAAGTCCAACGAGTCCTCCGTGCGAAAGATGGCGATCGACCGCGAGGACATTGAGCCCAGCGTGCGATGCTCCGCTCGCGACACCGCCGAAAATGCGCGCGCCTTCCGGCCCAGCTGCGGCGTCGATTGCGGCACAAGCCTCGCCCGGATGAATCGAGTGGGGATCGGCGAAGAGAATCGTTCCGCGATGCGCGAGCGCGCCGCCACCCGCGCCTTCGTCGGGCGGAAGCGTGATCCGTTGTCGGATGAAGCCCTCACTCCACACCGCCGGCGGGCCGTCTTCAAGGTCGAACCAGAAGGGGCGCGCAACGATGCCGGGAGCAGAGAGCGCAAGCACCGACAAGCCAGGTGTGTGTTCGACCTCGCGCGTGCCGCTCACGACGCTCTCCACCGTGGTCGCGAGCAGGTGCGCTGGGTGCAGTTCCCGCCGCAAAAAGTCGAGCGAATCGCGCAAGAGCGCCCGGTGATGAAAGCTCGCGAAGACGAACAGCATGTCCGGCCGAAGTGGCGAGGACGCTTGAAGCTTCCCCACGACTTCACGCGCGGCAGCGCGGGTGTCGGCGAGTTCAGACAACGCCGACAGCGCGGAAATGGACCGTTCAGTTCTCAATGCCATGCAGGGTGACGGGACAAGCAGGAGATGGAAGCGGGCTTTTTGCGAATTTCGGGGGATTCCTGAAAAGTGGCGGTCGAACT
>JAIXVI010000101.1 GCA_027483065.1 Planctomycetaceae bacterium | reverse complement strand
CTCGCGCCTGCTTCGTCGGGCGCGTTTCCTTCGCGCTCGCCGCGCACTGAAGTCTCACCGCCGAAAATCTCTTTCGCTTCACTCTGCAATCGATGGAATCCAAGCACACGAAGGAGTTCAAGCAATGCAGGCAGGTCGCAGCGCTTCGGATCAAAATTGGCGGCGGTCTCTGTGAACGGAATCTCGCAGTCGTCTTTGAGCGTGACGAGCTTGCGCGAGAGTGCGACAAGTTCACGACTCGCGGCGATCGCTTCGCCCTTCTTCCCTTTGATCTTCGAGAGATTCTCGTAGATCCCTTCGATCGAGCCGTACTCAGCGAGCAGCGCAGCGGCAGTCTTCGGTCCAACGCCGGGTACTCCCGGCACATTGTCGGCAGTATCACCCATCAGAGCGAGGAGATCGATCACCTGATCGGGGCGCACACCCTTCGAATCGAAGAGTTGCTCAAGCCCGAGATCGCCGCCCTTCTGCGGATCGAACAGCGTGACCTTCTCGTCAACGAGCTGCCCGAGATCCTTGTCACGGCTGAGCATGCGAAGTCGCAACTCCGGCGACGCGCGACGGAGACGACGCACCACTGTCGCGATGACGTCATCCGCTTCAACGCCTTCAATCGCAAGGACGGGAATTCCCATCAAGCGGAGCGCTTCGAGGCAACGCTCGACCTGCGGGTGAAAGTCCTCTGGCGCCGGATCGCGATGCGCCTTGTACTCGGGATAGAGCTCGGATCGAAAAGTTTCCGTGTCGCCCGCGGCGTCGATGACAACGACGAGTTCCGTCGGCTTCTGTGCTCGGATGTACGAGAACAGCATCGAGATGAAGCCGAACACGAGGTTCGTCGGCTCGCCGGTCACGCTGCTCGAGAGTCCACCACGAATCGCGTAGTACGCACGGAAAAACTGCGCATGCCCGTCGATGATTGCTGCGTGTGGACCAATCGGCCCCTGACTCGATGGTCCTGCGTCTGGAGTCGTGCTCACGACGCCCCCGTCGATTTCTCGAAGAGCTCGCGCAACCGTGCTTCCACCCCGGGACTAGGCGATTTCCCTCGGCGAGACATCATCGCGCGCGCGGTTTCGAGGAACTTCTCGATGCGGAAGTACTTCGCACCGTCGGTCGCATCGGTCACCCACGCGAAGCGCGAGACGAGTGTGGGCGGCGATTTTGAACTCGCGATCATCGCACCCGTGCCGACCGTCGTTCCCGTCATGAGCCGCGTGCCAATCGCGAGTTTGACATGGTCGCTCAGAATCGAACCCCAGAACTGGCGCCCGGTGCGAACGAGACCGCCGTCTTGCTCCAAGCGCACGATGACCTCGCCGTAGGTGTTCAGCAAATTCGAGTTGTCGGTGCCAGCACCGATGTTGACCCACTCGCCGACGAAGCTATCGCCGAGGTGACCATCGTGTGACTTGTTTGAATAGCCTTGGAAAATGGTGCCACCGATCTCGCCACCAGCGCGGCAGTGCGGACCAATGACGGTCGACGCCTTAATGAGCGAACGCTCTGCAACGCTGCTTCCATCAAGTACCGCGCAAGGCCCGACGAGCACCGAGAACGGACGCACGACCACGTTCGCGCCGATGACAACTGGACCTTTGCTCGCATCAATGACTGCAAATGGCCCGATCGAAGCCGACTGATCGATCGCGATCGGATGCGTTCCGAACGACTGGCCTTCGTCCGGGCGCAGCGCGCGGAGCGTCGCGGGTTTGAAGATGGCGAGATCTTCTTCGAGTGTCGCGGCGATGGACGTCGTGAGATCCCACGGCGTCGCGGCGAAACGCGCCTCGACTGTTCGAGTCGCAGGCAGGTTTCGCAACACGCTTGGATCATCCCAGACCTTCGCGAGCACCTCGCGTGAAAGCCACCCTGCGACGAAGGTACCGTCGGCAGTCGCGTGGATCTCGCCACGCGGAACACGCGCGGCCGATGCAGTCAGCAGACGACCGTGTACGACGAGCGCTTCTTGGAGATTCGCTGGGAGCGAAGTTTGACAACCGCGTTCAGTGACGATGCCGGCGACGGCTCGATCAACCGCGACCGCAGTCGCCTTCCGACCAACGGCAGCCTCGATCCGTTCCGCGATCGTGCCGAGACCCGCGCGAAGTTCGAACACCGCGCGCAGATCGGTCAACGGCCCGAAGGTGCCACGGCAGTCATCGATGAGAACGAGCGGCGCGTCGGACGGAATCTCGGTCGGAATCATGCGCGGCAATGTACAGCCGAGGCGCAGCGTGTCTGTTCCCGACGAGGGTCAAAGTCCCTCGCGCGCAACACCCGGCGTCAACCGCGTCTTCGTTGCGAATCCCCAAATGGGCTTCGTGCGCGTAAGCACCCAAAACACCGGGAGCGCCAGCACGCCGTCCCCGAGAGCACCCAAGAATTGGATCACGACTTCGCTCGTTCCGGTCGCGGGCCACCAAGGCACCGAGCCGCCCGTGACGACGCTTCGCAGGATTGAAACGACGATCCACGCAAGCGCGGCGAACGCGGAGAAGATCGTCACTGCCGCCGAGTTCGAGAGCGGATTCTGTCGGTAGAGCAAACCTCGTAACGGGATCACCGCCGTCGCTCCGAGTGCAAACGCCAGCACACGAGGGCCTGGCACCACGAGCGGCGTGCCGTCCGCAAGAATCACCGGAGCAAAGAGATCCGCGACGAGTCCCGCGAACAACGCCGCGCGCAGTACGAGTTTCTTCGGCGCGGCAAGCGCCATAAAGACGATGACCGAGGGAAGGATCTCCGCGCGGACAGAACCAATTTGGAAGAGGCCACCGAGCCCGGCATCCAGAGCGCTCGCAAGCAGTACGGCGACGATGTACACGCTCCAGTTCATGGGCTCGCGTCAGCGACGCCCTCCGGGAGCACCTGTAATCGCTGAAGCGTCGCCGGGTACAGCACCCGCTTCAAGAACGACGACAGCGCTCGTCGCTTCTCGCGCCTCTGCGATCGGCTCGACTTCGATGCGACGAGCAAGCGGGACTTGTTCGATGGGCGCGATGGCGATCACGCGTCCAACCCGTGCACCCAAGGCCGAACGAGGCATGCGGTCGTCGGCGACCCGGGCGATCATTCCAACCGTGAGTTCGCCCGCGCTCGCGACATCAGCAGTCCACGTCCCACGTCCGGTGGGCTTGAGCACCGCTCCTGGAGCCGAGAGAATCGACTGAGCGGGGTCGCTGCCGCTCGCCGGAACAATCCGGCAACCGATACTTGGAAGACGCGTCGACGGCGTCACCGTCGAGATGAAAGCGCCGATGTCATCCGAGGTGAGCCCGGCGAAGACGTCACCGCGCACGAAGACCGCGCTTCCAGGCACCACGCCGTGACGAGTGCCCGCGTTGATCCGCACGATTCCGTCGATTTCTCCATTGGAGTTCGCAACGACCGAACCAGTCGTCGCCGCGACATCGATCAAAGCGCCCTTGCCTGCCCGTGTGCTTGTCGCGCGAATCGACGCGAGCGACTCCTCCAATCGAGCGGAGTCGAGCCGGCTTGATTCATACAACGTCCGCAACCGATCGATCTCATCGTTGAGCGCGAGAACTTCCGTTGCATCAGCGCCCGTTCGCGACGGGTCGAAGGAATCGAGTGACGGGCGAATGCGGTCCCGCAACACCGAGCCGAGATGCGTCACCGGGACGAGTGGGATGAGCACAAGTCGCGCGACATCATTCGTCCATGGCCGAAGTAGGTTTGATGGCGCAAGCGAGACAACGAACGCGAGCGAAACGAGGCCCCAATCGAGCCGCTTGCCGCTCAGAAACTGTGGCATCCTGCTCAAAATCATCGGGATTCTTGCGACGAAGTGTGACGCGTTCGCTCAATGGGCACGAGGCCGGTCTGACGGGCCGTATTCCGACCAATTTGTTCCGACCAATTTGTTCCGACCAATTTGTTCCGCGTACGAGGAAGTGAATCCTCACGCGTCATCAGCCGTCATCGACGTCGCTGTCCATCGTCGACTTCCACTCCTCGAGATTCTCGAGGTAAATCGAAGTACCACGCGCGACGCAGGTCAGCGGATCCTCGGCGACGCGCACCGAAAGCCCGGTGCGCTCCTCAATCACGCGACCAATACCACGCAACAAAGCGCCGCCGCCGGCGAGGACAATGCCGTTGTCGACGAGGTCCGCACTCAATTCCGCTTCTGCGTTCTCAAGCGTGTGCAGCACGGTTTCAACGATCTGTCCGACTGGTTCGAGAAGCGCTTCACGAATCTCTTCGCTTCCAACAACCACTTTTTGCGGCAAACCCGAAACCATGTTCTGTCCGCGAACGTCGAGCGTCAGTTCCTTCTCGAGCGGCGCCGCACTGCCAATCTCAATCTTGATGCGCTCTGCAGTTTGCTCACCAATCATCAAACCGTAGTTCTTCTTCATGTGGTTGATGATCGCTTCGTCGAACTCGTCACCCGCGACGCGCAGTGACTCGCATGTCACCATGCCGCCGAGCGAAATGATGGCGACGTCGGTTGTGCCGCCGCCAATGTCGACGATCATGTTTGCAGTCGGCTCCGCAACCGGAAGTCCGGCGCCCATCGCTGCAGCCATTGGTTCTTCGAGGAGAAACACCTGACGCGCACCTGCGCGCGCGGCGCTATCGAAGACAGCCTTGCGCTCGACGGCCGTAATGCCCGACGGAACCGCAATGACGACACGGGGAGCCACAAGACGGCTGCGACCTGTCACCTTGCGAATGAAGTAGGCGAGCATCGCCTCCGTGACATCGAAGTCGGAAATGACGCCGTCCTTCATTGGACGAATCGCACTGATCGTGCCTGGCGTCTTTCCGAGCATTTCCTTCGCGGCCGTGCCGACGGCGGTGCCGTTCTTCAGGACGCGGTTCGTGCCCTTGCGTACCGCCACCACCGATGGCTCATTCAGCACGATGCCTTGACCCCGCACGCACACCAGTGTGTTGCATGTGCCGAGGTCGATCCCCATGTCGACACTGAACCAACCGAGCAGTTTCTGCAGAATCACGGAGTCTCCCTTGCGGCCCTCCGCCGCAGACGGAGAGCGTAGCACGGCTCACGAACGCGCGGGTCGGCGGCGGTCCGACCTGCGAAGAGTTGTCTCGCAAAAGAAAGAAGACGCCGCCCGCGACAAAATCGGGGGCGGCGTCGGAAATCAAGCGCGCGCGTCTCAGCGGACGACAGTGAACGGCATGCCGTCCATCTGGCCTGCTGCCTCGAGCTGCGAAACGTTGGACGCCCAGAGGACGCCGATACCGCCAAGCAGGACGATCGCGGTCACGACGAGGAGCGCCGTGTAAACGGTCATGTCGCCACCGACTTGACGAGCTTTGGTGTTGGTCTTGGCCATGAGTGGTGATCCCTTCTTTCAGACAAACTTTCAGTGAGAAAGCAGCATCGCAGACGGCGCGCTTTACTCGCCAGCGCGGGCGATCGCACGCTGACCAACCTTGACTTCGCCGCGGCTCGAGGGATCTTCGAGTTCGATGACGCCAACCGCACGGTTCACGTCGACTTCGGTGATGCGGAGGTTTCCGATGAAGGTGCTACCGTCGCCGATCGTGAGAACCCAACCCGGCTTCACGCCTTCGCGCGAACCAGCGTTGATTTCCGCGAGTGGCGAGGTCTCGCCACGGCGCACGTTGATGATGGTGGCCGAGAGGTTGCGAGTCGCTGCGACACGCTGCACATCGCCGACCGCGCCTGCGCGGGCCTTCGCGAGTTCGCCGACGCTTGCAACGTACTCAGCGATCGTCGCCACGGCGCGATCCTTCTCGTCGCTCAAACGCTTGACTTCCTCTTGGAGCGCGCGGCGGGCCGCGTCAGCAACGTCGAGGTCCGACTTCGACTTGTCGAAAGCGATCTCGAGTTCCTTGAGGCGGGTTTCCGCGTCAAGAGACTTCGTGCGGAGTTCCGTCAACTCGGCGACGAGGGTGGTGTTGAGTTCGCCCTTCGCCTTGTCGGTCTGCGCGATGACTTCGAGGCTCGACGCGATCGACGCGGCGGCCGACTTGGTGCCAGCGAGTTCGCTCTCTGCCTTGCGTGCTGCGGCAGCCTTCGTCTCAACCTGCTTCTGAAGGTCGGCGACAACCGCCTTGGCAGCCGCGAGGTCGGCTTCGAGCTTCTGCTGCTGCGAGAGCCACGAAGTGCGCTCGCTCGCGAGCATGGACTCAGCGGCGGCGGCCTTCATCTCGGCGCCCTTGTACTTCTGCTTGAACGAGCTCTCGTTCGTCGCGTTCACAGCGACGAGCGGCACGATGGCCACGGTCAAGAGCGCGACGAGAACGACGAAGATCTTGGTCAGGACATGCACGGTCTGGGTTCCTCAGCGTGGTTCGCGGTCGAAGTGCCGTGTGCGGCCGAAAGTTTCAGAAACGATTTCGCGGTCAGTGATTTCGCATTCAAGGTGCTTCGCTCTAGACAGACGCAAACAACTCGTTGCGCGTCTTCTCTGCGCTGTTTGGTTCGCTCACGGTCGCCAATCTCACTCAGGCGTCTCTTGCAGACGCGTCTTGAACGAAATCTTGGTGACCTTGACCGAGTCCACACGGAACAGAGAGTGGGGTGTTGTACCGATAGGTGTAGAGAGTGTCAACGGGCTGATATCTCAGGTTGGACGTTTCCAACGGTTGGGATCGGAGGCCGCCGCGTTCGGGAGGACTCTCTGCTGTGAAAGCCGCCCTACTCGGCCGGTCCAGTTTTGCTTCATTCGCCACTCGTTCCTTGCCACTCGTTCCTTGTCACTCGTTCCTTGTCACTCGTTCCTTGTCACTCGTCGATCGCCTCGATACCCCCGGCGGCGGCGACCTGAACCGTTGGATCGGTGTCACGAATGAGATTGGTGAGCACCGCCGCTGACTCGGGGCTGCGAGCTTTGCCGAGCAACGCCGCGACCAGCGAGCGGACGCGTGGATCGCTGTTGGTGAGGTATTCCCGCGAAACCGCCATCGCGAGTTCGCTTGAACCGCCAAGTTCCATCAAGGCAATGGCCGCAGAAAGCCGGACTTCGGGGACTCGAATCCCCTCGCCCTGTACGGTCAGGAGTCGTTGCAGCATCGGACGCGCCACTTCATCTTTGAGCCGCCCGATCGCTCCACACGCGACAACCGTCAACTCTGCCTGCTCGGGTGGAGCAAAGAGCGCGGCGCGGATCGGTTCGATCTCGCGTCGCTCGCCAAGCTTGACCAACGCCTCAGACGCTGCGAGTCCGATGAGTCGCACGCGGATGGGGTTGACCAGATCGAGCCCCTTGGCGATCGAATCGTGGATGAGCGGGATTGCCGAAGGATTCCCCAACTCACCAAGGACCATGTACGCGTTCGCGCGAATCTCTGGATCATCGTCGAAGGCCATTGCGGCGATCGGCGTTGGATCGACGGGTTTACTCACTCTCACAAGCGCGAGGGTCGCGGCCGCGCGCACCGACGCGCTCTCGTCTTGCAGCAGCGGTTGCACCATGACCGCGAGGTCGCGACACGGGGTTTCCGCAAGCGCCATGCACGCAACAAAGCGAACTCCGCGATTCTCGTCTGCGAGCCCCGCGGGCGCGAGTTCTGCGAGCAACGCAGGATTCGGCGTCGACGCCTCGATCGCGTGCGCCCGCAACGCGGCCCATGAACTTCTCGCAGCCGCGCGAAGGAGCGACTCCGCTTCCGCCGATTGCATCGACGCGATGTACGCCGCTTCGCGCGCGCGCGTTTCAGCGCTCACACCTGCTTGCGGCGCAGAAAGCTGCACAGGCCCCTGAGCAACGACAGGAAGCGCAGAAGCTTGCGTCGGCGACTGCGTGGAAACCTGCGTTGGAGATTGCATCGTGACCGCTTGCGCGGATTGAATCGATTGCTGCTTCGAACTGAATTCAGCGCGCGCGGCTTTCGGATCCATTTGCTGCATGCAACCGCCGAGCGCGGCGACCGCAAGCATGGATGCGCCCAATGCGATTGAGGTTGAGCGCGCATTGGTGCGCGATTCCGTGAGTGGCGTTGTCAACAACATCGAAGGCCTCCATGCCCGCAAGTGAGTCGTTTCACAAGTTCCAGTGCGCGCGACATGGCAGTCGCGGACGCACGACAAACGATCGGCGCACGCCGAACTTCTCGCGCGCTCGTCAGTTCTTTACCACACTCAGGCGTGTCACGAACGGACGATTCCGAAGTGCGCACAATATCACGCAGGCTCCAACGGCGCACCACGCGACCGAATCACCGAGTCGTGCCGCCAGTGGAGTCCCGCTTGAACGCTCGACGCGCGCAAGCACCGCCCCCGCTTCCTCTGCCGGCTCCGAGGCGCGCACCCGACCTGTTCGGTCGATCCATGCACTCACACCAGTGTTCACCGAGCGAAGCACAGCGGTATCGAGCTCGATCGCCCGAAGCTGCGCGACCTGCAGATGCTGACGTCGCCCGAGGCGCGAGGAGCCGAACCAACCGTCATTCGAGATGTTGACCAGAACCTCTGCCTGTCGCTCCCCGCCGTCGAAGGCAATCCGGCGCGAGGCCCACGGCATGGTGATTTCGAAACAGATCGGAACGCCGACCGAGAGCGCGGTCTGGCCTGGCGTATTCGCTGGAGTCGCTGCCGGCGAGACGTTTCCGGCGGATGTCCCTCCCGCCGTCGGTTCCGGCGACAGTCGCAGGATGCGCGGCTCCTCTGCGGATTCAAGGTCAAAGGTCATTCCTTCGGCGCCGAGCGCGAGCAACTGCGCCTCGAGCCAATCCGATCGCGAAATGATGGGCATCGTTTCGCCGAACGGCGTGAGGTAGATCTTGTCCGTGCGCGCGAGCGGCCCTGTGGAATCGACG
Organism: Planctomycetaceae bacterium; assembly: GCA_027483065.1. Taxonomy (GTDB): domain Bacteria; phylum Planctomycetota; class Phycisphaerae; order Phycisphaerales; family SM1A02; genus QWPT01. Next base: position 407 of record JAIXVI010000101.1, on the reverse strand, counting down.
AGATACGCAGAGTTGAACTGCTGATCCCAACGAAAGCGCGCGTCCTCGACCCGCAAGCCTTCGTACGCGGCGCTGCCGGCGATGATGGGGGCATTGATTCGTCGAGAGAGATCGGCAAGGCCCTCCGCGAAACGATCGCCGGGGAAGTACTGCCCTCGGGTGAGCGTTGCAAGCGACTCCGGTTCGAAGCCGAAACCAGGCACCATCGTCTCAGGCCAAACAGCGACGACGACACGTTTCCCGGCAGCTTTCGCGCGGCTCGCTTCTTCGATCGTGAGAAGCGCCGACGCCACGAAGTCCTCGACTTGCCCCTCCGGGCTCCACGCAAGCTTGTTCGACATCGGAACATTCGTCTGGACAAGCAGCACGTAGGAATCGTCGGACGTGTCTGCGCGACTGGCGATTCG
>JAIXVI010000131.1 GCA_027483065.1 Planctomycetaceae bacterium | reverse complement strand
TCGAGCCTGCCAAGACCTTCTACACCGCCGAGACGTATCACCAAGACTACTTGGAGAAGAATCCAACGCGCGGTTGCCACATCGGCAAGCCGTGGTGGTTGACGAAGAAGGCCCCGACAGCCGCGGCCCCGACAACTTCGGATGCGGGCGCGACAACGCAACCGGTCCAACCGACCGAGCCGTCGAAGGAAGCGCACTAAACCGTGCGACGTCTGCGGAAAGGTCGAGTGACTCCGCTTCGGATCGCGCTCTTGCTTGCGTTCGGGCTTGTCGCGTGGCGCGGCTATGAACGCTTCGCGGACAATCCCGCGGCGCTTCCCGATCCAACCGATGCCTCGCGCGCAAACCGCGAGTACTTCGTTGGTTTCGCGATGGGTTCGCCCGTCACGATCACCATCGATGCCGACGATCCAGCGAAAGCGAAGATCGCCGCGCGCGCCGCACTCGAAGAACTCGAACGGCTCGATCGGATGCTTTCGGATTGGAAAGAGACGAGCGATCTCACCAAGTTCAATCGCTCGTCGGAACTCACACAAGAAGTCCCCGAGTCATTCGCGCGCTGTTTGGAGCGCGCGCTGCACGTCTCTGCGCAGACCGATGGCTTGTTCGATCCGACGGTGGCGCCGCTCGTTCAACTCTGGCGTGACGCGCGAAAGACGCAGGCCCTACCCGACGCCGCCGCCCTCGCTTCCGCGCGTGCGAAGACGGGCTTCACGCGCATCCAAGTTGCGGGCTCTGAAGTCCGTCGCGAGGATGCGTCGATCTCGATCGACTTTGGCGGTATTGGGAAAGGCTTCGGTGCCATCGCTGCGCTTGAAACCTTGCGCGCCAACGGTTGTCCGCGAGCGATGGTCGCGGTTGCCGGCGACCTCGCCATTGGCGAGCCTCCGCGCGGCGAACCCGGTTGGAAAGTCGACATCGAAAGCGCGGTGAATCCGGAGCGCATCGTCGTCGCGCGTTGTGCGGTGTCGACCTCCGGCGCGACAGAGCAATTCATTGAGATCGACGGCGTCCGATACGCGCACATCGTTGATCCGCGAACAGGACTCGGCGCAATCAACGCGGCGCGCGCGACCGTGATTGGACCACTCGACGCAGCGGTCGACGCCCTCGGTACCGCGCTTGCGCTGACGGAGAACGACGCGCAGGCCGCTGCGATTCTCGCGCGCTTCCCTGAGTACGGTGCCCGCATCGAGCGGTCTCGCGGCGAAGCGGCGGCAGGCGGAGAAATCGCCTCGAACGCGTCGACGAAACTCGAAACAAATCCCGTGACGAAAAACGCCTCCACGGTCGTGACGTATCACGGCGCGTGGAAGCGTTGAAGTTCACGAGGCCTATTCACGAGGCCTATTCACGAGGCCTATTCACGAGGCCTATTCACATGGCCTATTCACATGGCGCGTTCACGCACGCGGCGTGACTGCAGTTTCGTGCGACTTTATTGCAACTTCGTACGGCCTGGAATTGCGACCGGCGCTTGTTCGCGCGGGCCAAACTCGACCGACTCAGGCATCAGCAGTTCGGTCGAATTCATCGCCTGCTCCCACGTGACGTCCTTGCCGGTGTAGGCGGCCATACGTCCCATGATTGCGCAGAGCGTGCTCTTCGCGACTTGCTCCGCTTCGTTGAGCGGTTGATCCTTCAGAATCGCGTTCTGCAGATCGATGTGCTCCTGCGTGTACGGATCGCGCTGCTTGCCGCCGAACTTCCACGGATTCTTGCCCGAGAGTTCTGCGAAGCCCGAGCGCAGCGTGGCCGTGCCTTCGGTGCCGTGGAAGATCTCTTCGACCTTGCCGTCGGTGCCGTCTTGCTGGCGGCACATCGAGAAGACGAAGCGATCACCTGGGTACAGGAACTCAAGCCCGAAGTGGTCGAAGATGTGACCGAAGCGTCCATCCGTGCGCACTTGACGGCCGCCAACGCCGCGCACGAGAAGCGGATCCGCGCCCATCACCCACTGCATCACGTCGAGTTGGTGCACGTGCTGCTCGACGATGTGATCGCCCGACAGCCACGCGTGGTAGAGCCAGTTGCGCACTTGGTTCTCCACTTCACTTCGATCGGCTTGCGCATCGACGTGCCAGAGGCTTCCCATGTTCCAGTAGACGCGGCCAGCCATCACGCGGCCGATGTCGCCCTTCTGGATGCGATCAATCGCTTCGATGTAGCAACCCTCGTGACGACGCTGCGTGCCCGCAACCATCTTGAGTTTCTTTGAGCGCGACTCAGCCGCCGACTCGATGAAACTGCGCACGCCAGGCCCGTCGACGGCTACTGGCTTCTCTGCGAACACGTGCTTGCCGGCCTTCGTCGCTTCTTTGAAGTGGATCGGACGGAATCCTGGCGGCGTCGCAAGAATCACGATGTCGGCGTCGGTCGCGCAAACCTTCTTGTAGGCATCGAATCCGCTGAAGAGTTTGTCGCTCGAAACTGCGGGCATGCCGTTCTCGGTGAGCGCGTTGTTCGCGTTCGCGACGCGCTCCGGGAAGAGATCACCGAGGGCGACCACTTCGATCTTGGCACCCGAAGTCTTGCCAGCGTTGATCGCGTTGAGCATCGCGCCCGTACCGCGACCACCACAACCGATCACCGCGATCTTGAGGACCGGCTCGCGACCGAGATGGGCGAACGCGCGCGTCGCGCCGAGCAGAATGGGCGAAGCCGCGGCAGCAGCAACAAAGGCTCGACGGTCGAATGCCTTCAGATTCGGGGCTTGAGGGTTCGGGGCTTGAGGGTTCAGGCTCATCGTTCACTCCTCTCGGCGCAGCGCGCCGGGTTTACGCGGTCCACGCTCAAAGCGCGGGGCATTGAAAGATCTGTTCGCGAAAGCGCTCAAGGTGCCGCCTGCGCGCGACGCTCACTTCGATTCACAAATCACGCGGAAGCCGACGAAGCCGCCGCTCGAATACCACCACTTGCTCTTTGGGAACTGCGGGTCGATCTCGTTCCACTCGACAGGCTTGCACGGCAGGAAGACACCGCAACCGAGATCAGCCATCGAATCGAGATAGCAACCACCCGCAACTGAACCAAGTTTCTCGCCCGTGTTCACCCATTCACACGCGTTGCCGAAGAGATCAAAGCAACCGAGTTTGTCGGCCTTCTTCGAAGCGAGTTTGTGGGTCTTCTCGCCAGCGTTTTCTTTCGTCCACGCATAGTCGCCGCAGTTCTTCGGATCGATCCCCGACTGCTCGCAGAGCGCCTTCCACTCGTCGCCAGTCGGAAGTCGGTAGGTGCGGCCCGTCTTCGCGGAGAGCCACTCGCAGAACTGCACACAACTGAGATAGCTCGGCGAAATCACGGGGAAACCCACGTGCCCGAACTCGCGGTCCATGCCGATGTATGGCTTGGTCGGCTTCGTGACAGCGTCGGCCTTCTCATTCGACTTGCCGTCGGCTTTGTCCGAGCCGTACACGAAGACATCGAAGAGTTCCCACGGGATCTCCGTCGTCGACACGTAGAGCGTCTCGCCCTTCGGCGACTTAAATGGCACGAGGTCCATCTCGAATGTGCAACCCTCGACAGGCTGCTTGAAGGGCTTGGCATCGTCAGCCGACGCCGACGATGGAGCGGATGCCGCCCCAAACATCGACGTCGCCGCGAGCGAAACGCAGAGCGCAGTCAGCGTCAAAGAAAGAGCGGCCCGCGTTGGCAGGCCGCCCTGAAGAGATGTCGAGGATGCAATTCTGTGCGCGGAGCGGGAATCTTGGAGTCTGGTCTGCATCGCGGAGTGATTATGCCGCAGACGCGATCAGAAGGCAATGTCTGCACACATCACGGAGGATCGAACTCTGTCGACCACCCGGTGTTGCGCGCGGGCCGCTCAAGCGTTCCAGTTCGAAACGAGAATCGCAAGATCGGTTGCATTGACGGTGCCGTCACCGTTGATATCCGCCGGGCCTGACGTTGCGCCCCACGAACCAAGCAGCGCCGCGAGGTCGCCCGCGTTCACAAGGCCGTCACCGTTGATATCACCCGGGATCGACGCAGCGCAGTCGACGTTGATGATCTTAAAGTCATCGACGCCTGCTTCAACGAGCGAACCCGCGGCGAGGTCGCGGGCGACGAATCGCACGCGAACGTTTGCCGACGGCGTAATGAAGTTCCGCACGCGATACGAGCGCTTCGTCCAAGCCGAGTTGTTGGTCGCGATGTCTTCGAGCAGCGTCCAGGTCGTTCCGCCGTTCGCCGAGATTTCAACGGGCATCGAGTCTGCGTTCGGCGCGCCGCCGAGGTTGTTCGAATACCAGTACCAGAACTCAATCGTCGGCTCGTCCATCTGCGACATGTCAAACGCAGGTGAGAGCAACGTGGTGGTACCAGCGTCGACGTCGGCCGCGCCCGCAGCGCCACCGACACTTCCGTTGCCGGTCACCCAGCACACCGTGCCGGCGGTCGAATGATCGTCTTCTGGCTGTGCTGTGGTGCCGTTCGGATCGACGCGCACCCACGTACCACTCGTGGCCGTGTCACCCGCGACGCCGCCAACCCAACCCGATGCCGTTTCGAAGTTGTGATCCACTGGCGTGTCCACCGCGATTGCGGAGAGCGTGCTGCGCGGCGAATCAGTCGAGAGGTCACCCGCCGTGTTTGCTACTTCGAAGCTGTAGCTCACCGTTGACGTGCAGGGCGTCGCTGGGAACGTCGCGCGATACGTGTTGCCGGAAACCGGGGTCAGCGGAACGTTCGTCGTGGTCGTTCCGACCGTGACCTTCATCACGGCCGTTGCTGGATCGATGGTCTGACCTTGGCCAGGAGTGACCGAAACGTCGACCGTCGTGCCGCCAGCGGGATTGATCAGCGCAGGCGCACTCGCGACGCCGAACGTCGCAACCGGTCCGCCGAGCGTCCAAACGAAGAGGCCGCGCTCGATGTCGCTTCCGATGATGGTGCCGCTCGGGAAGAACGGCCAGATGTTCCAAAGGCCGTTGAAGTTCGCGCTGTCCGAACCGGGATAGGTGTCGAAGTACGCGATTTCGGGCGGGCTGAGTCGGTTGACCGACAAGTCGAACACACGGAAGCCGGAGCGATAGTTGGCTTCCATGAGCAGGTTGCCCTTCACGAACAGGTTGTGGCCGATCGCGGGGTTCCCGTTATCGAACGAGTTCACGTGCACCGGAGCCGAGAGATTCTCGACGTCGATGACGATGGTCGTCGTCACGAAAACCGAGTCGCCTTCATCGAGCTCATCGTTGATGTAGAAGTACTTGCCCGATTCATCGAGCCAACCTTGGTGGCAGAAGCGCGAATTCGGGTACGAGGCGTAGCCAAGCTGTACCGGGTTCGACTTGTTCGTGACGTCGACGATGTAAAGCCCGGTGTTCGCGTAGCCGCCGTTTGCACCACCGCAGCAGAACGCGATCTGACGTCCGGCGTATGGGCCCGAGGTGTACGTCTTGACCTGCGCTTCGTGGATGTAGATGTTCGACCAAATGCCGACGTACGTCGGGTTCGCCGGATCGGCGAGGCTGTACATGCGAAGGCCGTTTGATCCACCACCAGCGCGGTAGAGGAAGCCACTCGCGTTGTCGACGGCGAGCGTGTGGGTTGCTGCGGTTGTCGTGGTCGGCGCAGTGACCGTGTTCACGATGTTCGCGAGGCCTTCGTCGATGCGAACCAAGTTGATGACTTGGATGCCGCTTCCGCCTTCGCTCGCCGCGTAGCAGTAGGTGCCGTGCGTACGGACGTCGCGCCAGAGGCTCGCCGGTCCAGCCGCAAACGCCTTCAAGGTCGCGTTGCCTGGGTTGGTGATGTCCACGATCGCGGTCCCGTCGTAGAGACCGATGATCGCGTATTCCTTCCCGCTCACCGGGTTGACGTAGCCCCAACAGCTGTTGGCGTTTTGCGCGCCAGCCGAGAGCTGGGCCAAAGGAAGCCACGAGCGGAGGTTAATGCCACTGGAGGCGAAGGTGCCGGCGACGCTTCCGTCTGCCTTTGGGTCGTCGGCGCGGAAGCCTGGCCCGCGGTAGGGCTTCTGACGATCGCGGATCTTGCCGTCATCATCGTGCGCAAACGCAGCAGTCGCGAGGACAGTGCTGCAGAGGGTGATCGCGGTCAGTGTTCGCTTCAGCATTTCGTCACTCATCTCCGGTTGCTTCGTCGTGCGGCGGGACGCGGGGCACAACGCGTTCAGGGGTTCAGGAATTTAGGGGTTTCGGGGTCTAGATCGGGCGTTCTGGATGGGGCGTTCTGGATGAAACGTTGAGGTTCGGCACTCAAGAGTGCGGATACAGATCAGGCTTCGGTGGTGTTTGCAGGTCTTCGGCGAGTTGTCCAACCTAGTTCATGAACAGGCTTTGCCAAACGCTCGGCCGCCAAAGACTTGATCGAGGAATCTCGATCTACGCGGCTTCGGGCCTCCGATTGCCCCAAAGCGCCCATAAACGCGCAGAAGTGCCTGTTCGAAACCGACCGATCCCGGGTTGGGCAGGTTACCGCTCTGGGGCCGGGGAAGTTCGCGCATCGGGCGAAGATGGATCCCGAGTCCACTCCGGATTCGGCGTCTTTCCTGAAAGGCTCTCCAAGAAGCGAATCAGATCGGATCGTTCGGCTTCGGTGAGTCCGAGAGGCTCGAGCACTGCTTCGCCGTGGTGACCAACGGGCGACGCGCCTTCGAGCGTGTCGTAGAAGTGAACCACGTCGGCGAGCGTTCCGAGGCGGCCATCATGCATGTACGGCGACGTTTGGGCCACACTGCGAAGCGGCGGCGTTCGGAACTGGCCGAAGAGTTCGCCGCTTCGACGGAGTGCGCGCACCATCTGCCCTTTGGGCGAACTCGGTGCATCGCTGAACGCCCCCGCTGCGTTCCAAGGGTTCGCCTTCACGAAGTCGACCGCAGCAAGGCGCGCGGGATCGTCGGCGACACGTCCGTTGGCGCCGGTGAAGCCGAGGTTGTGGAACTCTTCATCGGTGAACGATGGTCCGCGGTGACATTGGTAGCAGCCGCCGCGAGAGACAAAGATCGCCATGCCGCGCAGCGCCGACGAGTCGAGGTCCGACGCCGCGACTGCTTGACCAGCTTTGAGCGCCGCGACCGCGCGATCAATCGGCGCTTCTCCCGACGTCAGTTTGCGCTGATACGCACCGAGGGCCTTCAAAACGTTCGCCGTCGTTTGATCGACCACCTTCTGCTGCGCTTCGGTCCGCTGCGCACCGACTTGGAGCGGATCCGTCGAGGCCGACGAGAGTTCACTTGGAAACGCACCGAAGACCGCCTCGTGTTGCGTACGAAGTTCGGCGTCATCACGAATCGTGCGCAAGACCGTCGCGCGATCACTGCCCATCTCGACAGGATTCTCGATTGGCGAAAGCGCCTGCGACCAGAGCGAGTCGAACTTGCCATCCCAACCGAGCCAGCGACGTCGCCCCGCATCGAGCACCGTCGGTGAATTCCGCCGCGTTTCGCCGATGCCCTGCGCGAGCGGACGACCATCCGTAAAGGCGCGCGCAGGATCGTGACACGTCGCACAGGAAACACCTGCGGGCGAGAAACGCTTCTCGAAAAAGAGGCGCTGCCCGAATCGAGCTGCTTCGACGTTGTCCGCGAATCGATTCGTTGCGTCGGCCGCAATCGGCGGCAGCGGCGACATGCGCGCGATCCGCGCTACTTCTTCGTCGGTCAGCAACGCGAGCTCCGCAGGAAGTGTTGCGCGCGCGATTTTCGGCGCAGATTCCTGTGAGAGAGCGAGCGCCGACGCATCAAGCAACAGCGTCGCGACGACCATCGGCCACGCCGAGGATACGGGGAGTGCGCAAGAGTGACGGGTCGCTTGTGTTGTTCGATCAGTCGACATGAAGAATCCACTGAGCACGTTCAGAAACGCCACCTTCGCCAACGTCGATCGCGACCACCCACTCGCCCGACATGTGCAAGAGCATGCCTTCGGCAACAAACGCGCCCGCGTGCGGCGCTCGTTTCACCTCGGGAATGAGATTCATGCCGTGGCCGTGGTGCGGCATCTCTGCATCCGCGAGCACGACCGTGTCGGCTGCGAGCGGTGCGCCGTCAACGCGCTCGATTTCGATGGCGATCGCGAAGGGCTCAGCATCGGGAATCACGCCTCCGATCGGCTCCCACGCGACGCGGTAGGTCCCGTCTGCAGAGAGTGCAGTTCGCGCGCCGCTTGAGAGCCACGAGCCATCTGCCGCGTCTTGCCCCGCGGCGGTCTGCGTGCCACCGCTCGACGCCTCTGTCTGCGCTGAGGCCCCGTTGGCAGAGGGGTCCTTCGACGCTTGCTCGGTCGGCGCGTCACCGCAGCCTGCGAGCGAAAGCGCTGCGACGGTCAGTGTGATGTGCACCACGCAATGAAGTCGACGCGTACGTTTCATGAGAGCTGCTCCGAGTGCGCGAGGTTTCCTCGACTGCCGAGATTCAACGCCGCACGATTCGCATCTTGTCGCGCAGGAGGTTCGGAAGAATCTCCGGGAAGAACGGGATTCGGCGCCTTCGCTGGCGCGTTCGACGGTGCTGGAGTACTTGGGGCGCTCGGTGTGCTCGGAATCGCTGGCGCGCCTGAAATTGGCGGCGCGCCTGGCGAACCGCGACGCTTGCGGTCGTAGTAGCGCCCCATACTCCCGGTGAGATTCCAAACGAAGTCGTCACCGAAGCGCTGAAAGCGATGATTTCCTCGATCGACCACGATGTAGCCGCGAGGAGATCGCGCGATTGCCTGCGGATCCCAAAACTGCTCGTCGAGACCACCCTTCTCGCCAACGAACCGCGCGGGCCCTTCTGCTTTCCCGAGGATGACGCCATCGCACGCGGCATCCGAAACGACCATCGATCCATCATCAAGGAACTCAACACCGCTTGGGCGAATGAACTCGATATCGCCCAGCGCGCGCAGCGTGCGCCACTCGCCCGTCGGCGAGCGGACAAACACCGACTGCGCGACCGGATCTGCAATCGCCCACGTTCCGTCGGATGAAATCGCGAGCTCCTCAGGCGATCGCGCAGCTTCAGGTAGCGCGACCAACTGACCGGCGGTGCATCGCGGATCGGTTTTGATCACCGCCATGTTGGCTCGATCGAGGAGCAACACCGAACTCGCGTCCTTCGACACGAACGCGATGTCAGCGAGATCGGGCGTGCGTACGTCGCTCCGTCCACTCGATGTTTGCAGCCGGCGCGCAAAATCTTCGAGTCGCATCGATCGCGCGAGGCTCGGCATGAAGAGATCAACCACCGGCTCTTTCGCGGGATCAAACTTCAGGGCGTACACATCCACCACGTTGCGCGCACGATCGGCAATCCACACGCGCCGCGTTTGAGGCTCGATCGCGATGGCGGAAACCTCACGAAAGCGCTGCGGACTTGCGCCTGATCCACCCATCAACGTGACGTGAATCGGCGGCGTCGTCCGCGCATCCAAGATGCCGACTGCCTCGGTTTCGATATCGACGAGCGCAAGTACATCTCCCGCGCACGCAACCTCGGATCCGAAGTGACTCGAAATCAGTTCAGGTGACTTCACCAGCGGTGCGGCCGCCGCCTCCGGTGTGAGCGTGAACAGTTGCACGCGATCTTCAAACGCTTCGGCGACCGCGAGCGTGGCGCCGTCGGCCGAAATCGCAACTCCGCGCGGGTAGTGAATCTTCCCATCACCCATGCGAGGGATCAGCGCGTGCATCCCGAAGAAGCCGACGAAACTGCCACCTCGATCGAAGACTTGAATGCGGTGATTGAGTTCATCCGCGACGAAGATGCAGGCCGACGGACCTTGACCGCGTACCGCGACATCACTCGGCGCGTTGAATTGCCCAGGACTCGAGCCGAACTCGCCGATCGCGACGCCCTTCGGGTTCGGCGTTCCATCGATTGACGCATCGAATCGCCACACGCAATCGTGCAAACGATCGGCGACGAGCACCGTTCCATCGTCGAGTGCCGCGACTCCGCGTGGGTCGCCGAGCTGCCCTTCGCCCAGCCGCGCGCGCTCCACGCCCTCGCGCGAGCAAACGATCAGCGTGCGCTTTCGCCGATCGGCGACCACGACTCCTTGCGGATGGAACGCGATACCAGAGGGCTCTTCAAAGAGACCCGCGCCGATCACGCTCCACACAGAGTCTCGACCGATGCGGACGACGCCCGCTGCGTCGGCGACAACCACGGTGCCATCTGGCGCGACATCGAGCGCGATGGGAGCGATGGAAGCGCTCGATGCATTCCCCGCGCTCACCGCGTTGGACTCGCCCGACGAAGCTCCCACCGCAAATGGCGATTTCACCGCGCCATCTCCGCCGAGTTCAACGCGCATGACGCGCTCGCGCGGTTGAATCGCTTCCGGCGTCGCCACAAGGAACGCACTGCCCTCTGAGGCAACGGCGACCGCGCCAGGGAGGTCCGCCGCCGTCGCGAGATACTCCGCGCCCTTCGGGCATTCTGCAGAAGCCGCCTGCAATGCTGCTTGCAACGGCGTCGCCCACGATGAACCGGACACCGAGAGTGCACCGCTCAGCACACACGCGAAGAGCAAAGTCGACCGCGTCAAAGTCATGTGCGCGAGTGTAACGCCGTAGGCGACACGACCTTCCGCGAACCGAAAACCGTTACGCTTCGCGCCCATGGAAGAGCAGCCGTCCGCACATCCCACTTCGCATCCGCATCCCGATCACGGCGGCGCCAACTGGGGCAACCGTTTTGCGAAGGCGTTCGCGATCCTTGGATCCGTCGCGCTTGTCGCGCTTCTCTTCCTCGCACCGCACGGCGAGAAGGCTTCGCACGCCATCGCCGAGTCGTGGTGGATCGGTGTACTGCCCTTCGGATTCCTGCTCGCGGCGATCGCCGTCTTTCCGCTGCTCCCGGGAATCTCGCATTGGTGGCACTCGAACCTCAACCGCTACGTCGTGTCGCTTCTCGCGGCAGGCAGCGCGCTTTGGTTCATCGGCGCGACCGAAGGCGCCATCGGCGTCGGCAACGCGCTGCACCACGCCGTGCCCGCGGAATACGTGCCGTTCATGTCGCTCCTCTTTGCGCTCTACGTGATCGCGGGCGGTCTGCGCATTGAGACGCCCTTCGACGGACGCACGCGCGAAAATCTGTCGATTCTCGCGGTCGGCGCGCTCGTTGCGAGTTTCGTCGGAACGACTGGCGCTGCGATGGTGCTCATTCGCCCGTTGCTTGAGTCGATTCGCCGCCGCAAGTACCGCGCGCACTCGGTGATTTTCTTCATCTTCATCGTCTGTAACTGCGGCGGATGCCTTCTCCCGATCGGCGACCCACCGCTCTTCATGGGCTACCTCCGCGGCGTGCCCTTCTTCTGGACGTTGGGACTTTGGAAAGAGTGGCTCATCGTCAACGGGCTGTTGCTCGTGGCGTACGCCGCGATCGATGCGCACCTCTTCAAGAAGGAACAACGCGAAGTCCGCACCGCCGACGACCACAAACGCTTCCGACTCGAGGGTGGCATCAACATTCCGTTGCTCGCGGCGGCGATTGCGGCAGTTGCGCTCATTGTTCCTGGCGCCAAAGTACTCGGCACCGAATTCGTCGCTCCTGCGTTTGCACGCGAGGGCATGCTGCTCGGACTCGCTGGACTCAGCATGTGGCTGACGCCCAAGGCTGTGCGACAGGCAAACCGCTTCGAATTCGGTGCGATCATCGAAGTCGCCGCGATCTTCATCGGCATCTTTATCGCGATGCAAACGCCGCTCGCGGTGCTCTCCGCGAAGGGGCCGGAACTCGGGATCGAGTCGCCGATCGCGTTCTATTGGATCACCGGCGCTCTTTCGAGTTTCCTCGACAACGCCCCGACCTACGTCGTCTTCATGCAGGTTGCGTCGACGCTCCCGCACGTCGCCAGTGAGACGTATATCCAGATCACCGGCGGCGAGATTCGCGAAGATCTCCTCACGGCGGTCTCGCTCGGCGCGGTATTCATGGGTGCGAACACCTACATCGGCAACGGCCCAAACTTCATGGTGAAAGCGATCGCCGAGAGCGAAGGCGTCGCGATGCCGAGCTTCTTTGGCTACATGGCGTGGTCGGTCGGCATTCTCGTGCCGCTGCTCGCGCTCGCCGAAATCTTCTTCCCATGATGAGGCCATGATCAAGCCATGATCAAGCCATGATCAGGCCATGATCCATCCGCGCGGGGCGGCAGTCAGGCCGTGAGATCGCACATGCGGCGCACCGCGAGTCCTCGCCGCTCGGCGAGATCCAGCAGTGCCGACGTGACCGCGAGCGTGTGCGCTTCCGCATCCGGTCGGGTCGCTCCGCGGTCATGGCTATGAAGCAGAACCACACCGCCGCCTGAGGATTCCACGGCGTTCACGATCGCATCGACCGACGGACACGTTGTGAAGGTGTCACCGGAATCATGTGTCCAAAGGTCGAACTCGAGTTGGGCTTTGCGAACGGCGAGATAAGTCTCCACGGTCACGCGTCCACAGGGTGGGCGAAAGCGGGTCACGCGGCGCTTTGCACTTTGCACAACGGCCAAGCCGTTTCGAAAGTCCGCGACGGCCGCTCGCGGAGCCACGCGAAATGCATCGAGATGTCCGAAGGAATGCGTCGCGATCTCGTGGCCGTCGCGCTCGAGTTCCGCAATCCACGCGCTCTGGCCCTCTGCGCGTGACTCAAGCAGATAGAACGTCGCAGCGGCGCGGCGCGCTCGCAGTAGCTCGAGAAGTCGCGTTTGCATGCTCGACGATGGGCCGTCGTCGTAGGTCAGCACGAGCGATCCACGACTCGCTGCTTCAAGACGTCGCCGCAGCATCGGACGAAGAATGCCGTGACCAATCGCGATACTGCCCGCCCGTAACGCGGGTACGACTGCGACCCCAGCTGCGAGGCATCCGAGCGCGAGTCCAGCGTTGTCGAGAAGCGCGGTCAATGTTTCGGCAGCCTTTCGTCTTCCGCGATCTCAGGCTTCATGCGCCAGCACGATGCCGTGCGCGTATCGACCTCATGCGAGGTATCGGAATGCCGACCTACTGAACTTCAGCCGAAGTTCCGGCGCGCACCTTGCCCGAGCCCGGGTCTTTCTTGGTCATCGAGGCGTAGATCACGCTTTGGACGATGACGCTTTCCCCGAGCAAGCGGCCAACGCGCTCGGTGGCTTGATCGAGCGTCTTGAACTTGTCGGCATCGAGTTCGGCCTCAAAGATGTCGAGCGAGTTCTCGACCGCGAGCATCATGCTCGCGACGACCGCCCACTGGTGACGCGTTTGCGGCCAGTACTCGTTCGATTGGACGAGTTCGATTGGAACCGTCACGCGCCATCCATCACCTGTTTCGAGAAGCGCAACGAAGCCGCCGGCGACGGGCGAACCGTCGTACTCAAGCGTCGCTGTTCCGTCACCAAGATCTTCCGCTGTCAGTTTCGCGCGTGATTCATCGAGGAATTTGAAAGGATCAGTCACCGCTCGCTCCACGACGGGGCCGAAACCGAATCGATCGCTCACCCGCTCGAGTTGCGTCTGCGATTTTGCGAGGTCCTTCGCGTATCGCTCCTTCAACTTGCGGCTCACTCTTCCGAGTTGGCCGAGCATGTCTGAGAGTTTCGCTTTCACGTCACCGATGGCACTCTCTTCCGTCACGCCATCCTCGAACTCGACATCACGCGCGCTGATTTCGATGAACTGCGGCAGGTCTTCAGGCCGCCCATCGCGCACGGCCTGTTGCACTGCATCAAGCAGCCGCTGCGGGGTCGAGGTGTCGTAGGTCGGATCCGAGCATCCGCCAAGAACGAGCAAAGTCGAGCCAACGAGCGCCGACGACGCCAATTTGGCGAGGGATGCAGAAGTACGGCGCGATGATTCCCAAGCGCGGAACATGGCCGCGAGTGTAGTCCGAACCCCACGCATCCCGCGTAGCATCCGGCCCATGAATTCCGACGAGATCGAGATCACCCTCAACGGCGCGCCAACGCAAGTCCCCGTCGGGACGAACGTGGCGGAACTCGTGACGCGCATACTTCCCAACGCGCGGGCGTACGCCGTCGAAGTCAATCGCTCGGTACTCTCTCGCCGGGAACACGCCGAACGCACGGTAAAACACGGCGACGTCATCGAGGTCGTGACCCTCGTCGGCGGCGGCTGATCGCGTTGAGACGGAGCACCAGGCTGATTTCCTGAAGTTTTGTGACCAAGTTCATTGCCCAAGCCTTCACCATGACTGCACCATGACTGCACCTTTCGCCCCCGCCGTTCCACCGCTTTCGATCGCAGGATTCACACTCCAGAGCCGACTCGTCACCGGTACCGGCAAATACCGCGATTACGAAACGATGCAACGCGCCCTTGACGTGAGTGGCTGCGACGCAGTCACCGTCGCGGTTCGACGTGAGCGACTCGTGGATGCCCAGGGCCGATCACTGCTCGACTTCCTTGATCTGGCGCGCTACACGATTCTGCCGAACACCGCCGGTTGCTTCAGTGCTGAGGATGCGATCCGTGTGGCGCGGCTTGGGCGCGAGATTCTCGACTCCGTCGACAATCCCGGGAAACACTGGGTCAAACTCGAAGTACTCGGCGATCGCAAGACGCTCCTCCCTGATCCAGTCGGAACACTCGAAGCGTGCCGCGAACTCGTGAAGGACGGATTTACCGTGCTCTGCTATTCGAGCGACGATCCGATCATGGCCGTGCGCTTGCGTGATGCAGGTGCGGCGAGCGTGATGCCTGCTGGAAGCCCAATTGGCTCAGGGCGCGGCATCGCAAACCCTGCGAACATCGCGCTCATTCTTGAGCTTCTGAAAGATCCCGCGGCGGGCGGCGATGCGGCGTACCCCGTCATTGTCGATGCGGGTGTGGGCACGCCGAGTGACGTCACGCTCGCGATGGAGCTCGGCGCAGATGGCGTGCTCCTCAACACTGGGATCGCACATGCGAAGGACCCGGTGCGCATGGCGCATGCGATGAAACTCGCACTTGATTCGGGCTATCACGGCGCACGCAGCGGGCGCATCGAACGCAAATTGCACGCGAGCGCATCGAGCCCTTGGCAAGGATCGATCGCCTCGACAGTGATTCCGGGCGAATGAAAGGCTCGCTGCCCGCGACCGAGGACGCCGTGCGCAGCCGCCAAGCGAGCCCGCGTCCACTTCGCGTGGTGCACACGCCGTTCATCGCGCAGAACGCCTACCAGCCGAGGCTCCTTGAGGAGC
This sequence comes from Planctomycetaceae bacterium, assembly GCA_027483065.1. Taxonomy (GTDB): domain Bacteria; phylum Planctomycetota; class Phycisphaerae; order Phycisphaerales; family SM1A02; genus QWPT01. Next base: position 6,147 of record JAIXVI010000131.1, on the reverse strand, counting down.
TACGGAATCTCGGAATCGACGCCCGTGGCGCGAAGCGCTCGATTCTGCCGCTCCTCCGTCGCCGGGCCGATGCAGTGCACTTCCACTGGATCCAGCACCGCTGGTTCGGGTACCGGCTGGCCCGCGGGATGGTGTGCGAGGCGTTCTTCGCGCAACTGCGCGCGATGCGCGCCCAGGGCACGCGGCTCGTGTGGACGATCCACAATCTCGTGCCGCATGAATGCGATGACCACGACGCGGAACTTCGCCTGTTTGCGCGCATGTGCCGGTCGGTCGATGCCTGCATCGTCCACTCCCAGCACGCGCGCGACGCCGTGATCGCCGCAGTCGATCCGCAGGGGCGCGACGAGAGTCTCTCTGCGGGTCTCGGTGCGCGACTCCATGTGATCCCCCACGGCAATTACATCGGCTGCTACCAGCCACGCCTCGATCGCGACGCGGAGCGGGCGCGGCTCGGCGTCTCTCCCGACGAAACGCTCTTTGCGTTCGTTGGTCAGATCCGCGAGTACAAGCAGGTGTACACGCTGATCCACGCGTTCCGCAAGGCAAATGCGCCTCGGACGAAACTCCTCGTCTGCGGACGGCCCAAGGGCGACGCAGTCGCGCGGTCCCTCTCCGAGGCGCGCGGCGACGATCCCCGCATCAAGATCGAACTGGGCTTCCTGCCGGACGATGCGCTCGCATCCGCCCTGCTTGCCTCCGACGCGGTTGTGCTTCCCTACCGCGATTCCCTGACATCGGGCGCCGCGCTCCTCGCGATGAGTTACGGCCGAACTGTGGTGGCGCCGAACATCGGCTGTTTCGGCGAATTGCTCGGTACGGGCGCGCTCGGGCTGTACGCCGCCGAAGGAGCCGACTCCACAGAGGAACTCGCTCGCGCCCTCGTGGAAGTGGCCGCGCGCGCCGACTCCCGCGTCGCGACGGGCGCGGCGCATCTTGAACGTGCACGGACCTTCGATTGGCCGACCATCGCACGTGCGACGGCTGCGCTGTACGAAACCGCCTGAACCAGTCGCGCCGACTGCGCGGCACATCGAGTGTCGGTGCGCGCGACGGCGCCGAGTCGAGTATCGTCGCCTCTAAGTACCGCGAGCGTTCGCGCATATGTCGGAGGCGATCCGCGTTGAAGGTCCAAGGATTCAAGCAACTTGCACTCGCGCTCGCTTCCGTTCAGCCGCGATGGCTGAGTCTTCCGCCAGCGGCGAGAAGCGGTGATCTGATCGTGACCCCAAGCGGCTTCGGAAGCCTCGGCGACCTCGCCATGATCGAGGGTCTGCAGACGCTGCTCCGCGACGAGACTGAGCCGTCCCCGTGCATCGCCGCGTGGCGACCCGATCCGAGATGGGCCGAAGTCGGCCGTGTGCACGAGCCTCCGAATACTCCGCGGCGTTCATGGCAGTACCTCTTCTGGAGGCGACCTGCCCGGGAGCGCCGACGAATGTTCCTGATCGGAGCGGATGTGCTCGATGGGTGCTACTCCGTCGCGCAGTCAGTCGCACGCCTCGAATTCTGCCGGTTCTTCGCGTCGTTTGGATGCGAGGTGACCATCACAGGATTCAGTTTCAACGGGGTCGCGCCGGCGCCTGTGTGCGAGGCCTTCCGCGCGCTGCCCGACTCGGTGCGACTCTGCGCCCGCGACCCGGTGAGTCGCGCGAGGATCGAGCAGTTGCTCGGCCGACAGGTCGAGCAGGTCGCGGACCTCGCGTTCCTCATCCATGCTCGGCGAGAGGGACCGCGCGCAAGCGCCGCGCTCTCTTGGATCGCAGGACAACGAGGCCGCGGATCGTCGGTGTACGCCTTCTGCCCCTGCCGGCTTGCCGTGCAATCGAAACACGGCTCTGCCTCGGACAGCGAATCTGCGCGCGCCGATCTCGTTGTCGAATTCTTCAGCGAGGCTGCACACCGTCTTCGGTTCGAGGATCCGACGGCGGCGTTTGTCCTCCTCTCCCACGATGTTCGCGGCGCCCACAACGACCACGCGCTTTGCATGCGGATTTCTGAGCAGATCGGATCGCGCGGCACGACGCTTCTCGTGCCGCCCGATGCGACGTCTGCAGAAATCAAGGGGATCCTCGCCGACTGCGACGGCCTGCTCACCGGCCGTATGCACTGCGGCATCGCGGCGCTCGGGGCGGGAACACCCGCCGCGTTTCTTGATTACCAGGGAAAGGTCGAGGGATTGCTTCAGCTCTTCGGGCTCGAGACTGCGATCGAACTCGGTCCTGGCCGTTCCGATGCGGCGAATCGCGCGGCGGACCTGCTGCGCTCCTTCCGACGCGAGTCGGCGCGCTTCCGAACAGAGATCGCCGGCCGGCTCCCAGAAATCCTCGCGCTGAGCGCGCGCCATGTTCCTGCGGTCGCCGCTGCGGCGGCTCCCTCTGGTGTCATCCACACCAGAGCGAGCGAGAGCGAAGCCAGTCGCGAGCGCGTCCATTGACTCCCCTCAGCCCGCCGCGATACATGCAAACTTTGAATCGCGGCGAGGCTGGCCAGAGCGAGCGAGAGCGAAGCCAGTCGCGAGCGCGTCCATTGACTCCCCGCAGCCCGCCGCGCCTTCATCCAAACTTTGAATCGCGGCGAGGCTGGCCAGAGCGAGCGAGAGCGGCGGACGCGGCGAAGCCGCCCCGCCGCCAGTCGCGAGCGCTCAGTATTGACTCCCCTCAGCCCGCCGCGATTCATTCGCGGCGAGGCTGGCCAGAGCGAGGGCGCGGCAAGAGCCGCGCTCGAGCGCTCAAATCAGTGCGCCACTCGATGCCCAAGGTACATCGAGACTTCCGCGACTTTCGCCTCGACCGTCGCCGCATCGCGCGCTTCAAGATTCAATCGCAGCAACGGCTCGGTGTTCGACAAGCGAATGTTCGCCCACCAGTCACCCGCGTCGATCGAAAGCCCATCAAGTTCGTACGTCTTCGCCTTCGGATACGCCGCCTTCAACTTCGCGAGCGCACCGAGTTTGTCTTCATTCTCGAAATTGATCTCGCCAGACTGCACGTATCGGCGGCACGGTGCGATGAGTTGTGAAAGCGGCTTCTTGCTCGCGGCGAGGGCACTGACCACCGCTGCGAACGTGCGCGCGCCCGAGTCGGTTGCCCACAGATCTTCAAAGTAGAAGTGGCCCGACAGTTCGCCGCCCACGACCCCACGCATCTCGGCGAGTTTCGCCTTCATGAAGACGTGACCAACGCGCGATTCGACGGGCACGCCGCCATGTTCACGCACGATTTCCGGCACGCTTCTCGAACTCCGCAAGTCGTACACCACTGCAGCACCCGGCTTCTTCGCGAGGAAATCCTGCAACATCCACGCGAGCAACAAGTCGCAGCCAATCGGCGCGCCTGTTTCATCAAGCACGATGCAACGATCCGCGTCGCCATCGAAACAGAATCCCGCGTCGAATCCGCCGCGCCCGAGTACCGCTTGCAAGTCGCGCAAGTTCGATTCGACGAGCGGGTTCGGTTCGTGCACGAATTCACCGCTCGAGTTGTCGAAGTAGATCGGCTCGATCGAGAGGCCTGCGATTCCTTCAAACACCTTCGGCACCATCGTGCCAGCCATGCCGTTCGACGCGTCAATGGCGATGCGCACCTTGCGCTCACCTGAAAGTACCCGCGGATCAATGAACGATCGCAACAGCGCTCGGTACTCCGCCCAAAGATCGCGCGACTCTTCGCGGCCCTCCTTCGAGGTGACCTTTTCGCGCTCGACGAGCGCGGCCAGGCGTTGAATCTCCGCGAGTCCCGTGTCTTGGCCAACTGGCTTCGCGCGCCGCTTTGAAACCTTGAATCCGTTGTAGTTCGACGGATTGTGCGAAGCGGTCACTTGCACGCCGCCAGCACACCCGAGGTGGTTGATCGCGAAGTAAACAAACGGCGTGTCGACGAGCCCGAGGTCGATGACGTCGGCGCCCGCGTCGCGCATTCCGCGACGGAGCTCTGCCGAGAGACTTGGCGAACTCTTTCGCATGTCTCGGCCAACACAGATCGTCCGCGACATCGGATCGATCGCGCCTTCCGCGGCGGCTTGGGCGAGGAGATACTGGGCGGTTCCGTACCCAATCTGCCACGCGAGCTTCTCGTCGAGCGGCTTCGGGTAGGTGGCGCGGACGTCGTAGGCCTTAAAGACTTTGGCGAGCATGGCGGCTATATATCGGACGAGAGTCTGCCCGTGTGAGAGAAACCGACTTGCGGCCAAGAACTCCCACGGTGCGCGAGATCTCGTTACACTCTTCGATTCTCCCGTCCGGCGTTCGGCCGGGAGTTCCTCCGCGCACACGTGGCCGCGCGGTCAGATTCAGGACGGTGCAACCGTCACCACAAGCGCCCTAGGACGGGCGGTACGCCACAACCGCTGCGTCGGTGTCGCTGGAGAGCAAACATGGCTTCTCTCGTTCAAGAACTTATTGAGGCAGGCATTCACTTCGGTCAACGTCGGAGCAATTGGAATCCGAAGATGGCGCCGTATATCCACGGCGTTCGCAATCAGATCCACATCCTTGACGTGCGCGAGTCGATCAAGGGCCTCCTCCTCGCGAAGCGATTCATCGAGCAAACCGTCGGCAAGGGCAAGGACGTTTGCTTCGTCGGCACCAAGCGCCAAGCGCGCGGCGCCATCGAGCAATATGCCGCTGACGTTCAAATGCCGTTCGTCACCGAGCGTTGGCTTGGTGGAACTCTGACGAACTTCCGCACGATTCGCGAGCGCCTCAAGCGCCTCGAAGAACTCGACCGGATCGTCGAGAGCGGCGAACTCAAGAACTACTCGAAGAAGATGGAATCCCAGCTTCTTCGTGAGCGCAAGAAGATTCAGCGCAACCTCGGTGGCGTACGTCAAATGACGCAGATGCCTGGCGCACTCGTCGTCGTCGATACGAACCGCGAGAAGAACGCGCTCCTCGAAGCGAAGTCGCTCGGCATTCCAACCGTGTGCCTCGTCGACACCGACGGCGATCCAGACCTCGTCAACATCCCGATTCCAGGCAACGATGACTCGATGCGCACCATCGACATCGTCATCCGCGAACTCTGCGATGCCGTCAAGAAGGGCAAGGAAGGTCGCTCGACCTCGGCTGGCGAAGCTCCTGAAGGTGACAAGGCTGGCGGCCGTGAAATGCGCGGCGAAGGCCCATCGGACGGCGCACCAACCCGTCGTCGCTCGACGCGTTCGCGTTATTCGGCGAGCGCTTCTGGCGGCGCTTCGGCCCCTGCTTCTGGCGATTCCGCCCAGTAATCCGAGTCGTCGCGGGACACTCAATGCGAGTGCATTCCGCAGTGCAAACCTCACAGCATCAACTGCCTCGCCATCATCGAAGGCGCGGCCTCAGTATCGAAAGTGAATGACATGAGCACCGTGAACATCAGCGCTAAGGACGTGATGAAACTCCGTGACCGCACTGGTCTCGGCATGGGTGATTGCAAGAACGCCCTCGTCGAAGCGAACGGCGACATGGAAGCCGCGGAGAAGATCATCCGCGAGAAGATGAAGGGCAAGATGGACGCTCGCACCGACCGCGCCGCTGGCGAAGGTTGCGTCTCCATCGCGATTGCTGGCGGCAAGGCCGTGATCGTGGAAGTCCGCAGTGAGACCGACTTCACCTCGCGCAACGAAGAGTTCCGTGCGATGGCAGCCGACGTCGCCAAGATGGCGCTCTCGCACCCCGCGGGTGCTGTGACTGCCGACAAGGCGATCACCGACCGCGTCGACGTGGTTCGCCTCAAGACCGGCGAGAACATCTCCTTCGCACGTGGCGTGGTTCTCGAAGGTGGCTCGTTCGCTTCCTACGTGCACCACGACGGCAAGCTCGGCGTGCTCCTGAAGTATGAAGGCGGCGAGATGCCAGCGGACACCGGCACCGGTATCTGCCAGCACATCGCTGCGGCAGTGCCAACGCCTGCGGCGATCGACGCCGACGGCCTCGATCAAGCCGTTGTCGCTGCGAAGCGCGCGGAAGCAATCGCCGAGGCGCAAGCCTCGGGTAAGCCGGCGCAAATCGCTGAGAAGATGGCCGAAGGCAAGATGCGCAAGTACTTCGAAGAAGTCACGCTGCTTGGACAGGCCTACGTCCGTGACGACAAGATGCAAGTCGGCCAGATCGTGCCGAAGGGCGTCAAGCTCACTCAGTTTGTGCGCATTCGTCTTGGACAGGACTGA
>JAIXVI010000275.1 GCA_027483065.1 Planctomycetaceae bacterium | reverse complement strand
GACGAACGACAGACGGTGTGGACCGAAGATTTGGTCGTTGGTTTCCGCGAGAAGCCCAAGACCGCGAGTGCGACGGCAAGTGCAACGCCGAGCAGCAATCAAGCCGCAGCAACTTCCGCGCGCGGCGGAGCTGGCGGGATGCTCGGTGGCGACGAGAGCCTCGGCGCGATCGATATCGACACGGTTGAAGCCAAGGGCGGCGTCCAGGTTCTCTTGAAAGAAGGCGCGCGTGTCTTCGCGGACACACTCGTTGGCGATGCCGCGCGACGACGACTTCGTTTGACCGGAGAAAACGTTGCGATCGTTCGTTCCAATGTGATTGCCGACAATCTGCGTGATCTTCGATTTGATGATGCGACACGAAGTGCTCGCAGCGATGGACCCGGACGTTTCCGCGCGTTCCGCGCGCCGATCGCGCTCTCCGACGGCAAGATCGCACGACCTGAGCCTGAGGGTCGACCGACGCTTGATGCTTCGTGGGGCGAGAGCCTGGAGTACGCGGAAGTTGCGGAGAATCGCGGTACGCTCGATATCCGCGGCGAAGTGAAGGTTCGAAGTCGGCCGAGTGAAACAACATCAGACGCCGTGGATGCGCAGTCGATTCTGCTTGAACTCGGCATTGATTCGTCGACGAAGTCCGGCAAAGAGGGCCGCGCTGCAGATCCGGCGGACGCCGCGCGCACGTTCGACCACTTCATCGCGAAGGGCGGGGCGCGCGTCGAGAGTCGTCAATGGGAAACGGCAGAACGCGCGGGCGAACCGCGCGTGTTCCGCGTGAGTGGCGAGCACGTCGAGTACGACATGCGGACGCGCGAAGGCCTTGTCGTTGGCGATGGCGCGATCTTGGTGAACATTCCGCGCGCGGCGGATACGAAGGTGATCGACCCTTCCGAGGCCGCGAAGGCTCGAACACCCGGCGGCATTGCGCTCGGAGCCGACGGCACCACGCGTTTCCGCTGGAAAGAGCGGATGGCGCTCGAGAAACAGTACGACGATGTGTTCCGCATTTTGATGGAGAAGGACGTGGAGCTTCTTCACGCGGGCTTGCGTGCAGATGATTCGCTCTCGATGCGATGCGATGTGCTTGAAGCGATCGTCAAGCGGCCAGATGAGTCGAAGAGGTCGAACGCCGGCGGCATGGACGCGAAGAATGAAGGCGGCGTTGATCTTGGCGGGCCTGCAGAGATGCTCGGCGTGAAGGGGCGTGGCCGCGTCTTCATTCGCACGCCCGAGCAAGACATCGAGTGCGGTGAGTTCGATTACTCGGTCACCACGGGCGTCGCCACGCTGACCGCAGAAGAAGGTCGATCGGTGACGATCGCGATCAAGGGTCAGCCTGCTCCGATTCGTGCGCAGCAAGTTGTGTGGGATTTGCGCAATGGACGGATTCAGGTGACGAAAATGAACGCGACCGGAGGTCGCTGAGGGAATGAACGCGACCGGAGGTCGCTGAGGGAATGAACGCGACCGGAAATCGCTGATTGGATGAGCGCGAAAAATAGTCGCTGAGGGAATCGGCGAGCGTCAGATCGCTGATCAGTTCCGCAGCTTTCGCTACGCTAGCCGCGTGCAAATCACCTACGGCAGTTACCTCAAAGTTCCTGAACTTCTCGCGCTCCAAGTCCCTGCGTCGCACGACGCGACCTCCGGACGATTTGAGCACGACGAGATGCTCTTCATCATCATTCACCAGGTGTACGAGCTGTGGTTTAAGCAGCAACTGCACGAAGGCGATCGACTCGCGCAATGCTTGATCGCGAATGAGGTCGAGCCTGCGTGCGCAACGCTGAAGCGGATGCTCACGATCCTGAAGACGATGGTGCAGCAGGTGGACGTGCTCGAGACGATGACGCCGGTGTCGTTCCTCTCGTTCCGGAGTTTCCTCTCGAGTTCGAGTGGGTTCCAGAGCGCACAGTTCCGCGAGTTCGAGTTTCTGCTTGGGAACAAGCATCCGCGCGTCCTTGCACACAATCCGGAGGGCAGCGCGGAGCATCGCGCGATCGCCGCGCGTTGGCCGAAGCCGACGCTCTACGACGCGTTCGCGCGCTTTCTCGCGGCGCGTGGGCATGCAGTGCCGAAGGTGCTGCTTGAACGCGACGTGACGCAGCCTCCGCAAGAGTGGCCGGAGATGCAGGAAGTTTTGCTCGACGTCTATCGGAACTTTCCTGCAGAGCGACAGGTTTGCGAGCTGCTGGTCGACCTTGATGAAGGCGTTCAAGAGTGGCGCTACCGCCATGTGAAGATGGTCGAACGCACCATCGGCTTCAAGCAGGGGACGGGCGGAAGTCCGGGCGCCGCGTACTTGCGTACAACGCTCTTCAATCCGCTTTTCCCTGATCTCTGGGCGATTCGTACGAGGCTGTAGATTTCGGCTGTAGATTTCGGCTGTAGATTTCGGCTGTAGATTTCGGCTGTAGATTTCGGCTTTCGGTTTCGGCCTTCCATTTCGGCTGCGAATCTTGGCTCTGGGTTTCAGTGGTGGGCCGGGGCTGTGGAATCCGCATCGGCGCATGCGACGCGTTCGTGGGTGTGCAAAGTGTGTCGCTCACGCTCGCAATGCGCGTCGGCCTCGCTATGCTCCCGCCCTCACGCTTGCACGCTCTATGGGGATCTCTATGCCATCCACGCTTTTCAAAGTTGCTGTTCACGTTTCGAACGTTGTGCTCCTTTCGCTGAGCGGCACCATGCTTGGCGCATGTGTGCCGAAGGACCAACCTTCGGGGTTCGTCGCGGCGCCACAAAATGCTTCGACGACGTCGGTCAACAACTCCACGATTCCTGTCGCAACTCCTGCGCCAGACGCGCGCGAAGATTCGTTCCCGCGCGTCTTCACGATCGGCAGCGATGCGATCACGATCTATCCGCCGAACTTCCAATCGTGGAGTGGACATGTGCTCACGGGAACGTGCGCGCTTTCCATCGCAAAGGTCGGCAGCCAATCGCAAGAGTTCGGCACGATGGCGTTCACGGCGAAGACCGAAGTCAACAAGTTGAACCGCATCGTGCGCGTGAGTGATGTGCAAGTGACGGGCGTATCGCTGCCGACGGATCCTGCGTCGCAGGACCGCATCACGAGCGAGATCACGGAAGAAAGCCGCGGGAAGTCGCTCAACATCGCGCTCGATCGTCTCGAGGCAGCGGTGCCATCGATGGCGGCCGCGCCGAGTGTGCCTGTTGCGCCGCTTCTCAACAATCCGCCTGCGCTCTCAATCGTCTCATCGCCAACGGTGCTCGTACCGATCCAAGGTCAACCGACCTTCGCAACCATTCCCGGCACGAGCCTTCAGCGCGTCCTCAATACGCCGATGCTGCTTGCAAAGGATGCCGCCGGAAATTGGTGGCTCAAGATCGCCGACGGCTGGATGACCGCGGGCTCGCTCGCAGGTCCGTGGTCGGTCGGTACTTCAACAACTGATCTCGCGACTGCGGCAACGTGGGCAAAGTCGCAACCATCGATCAATCTGCTCGCGCCGAGTTCGACCGATACGGCCATGCAGTCAAGTCAGTCGAATCAGTCGCAGACGGTTTCGCTCGCAACGTCTACGCCTGCGATTGTTGTTTCGACTGCACCCGCGGAGATCCTGGTCACCGAGGGTGCGCCGACTTGGACTGCGATCACGACGACTGGCCTTTCGTACATCTCGAACACCAGCGCGAACATCTTCCGCCTCGACGCGACGAACGCGTGCTACGTGCTGGTCTCCGGTCGTTGGTTCACCTCAAGTGGATTGAGCGGACCGTGGACCTACGTCGAACCGAATCAACTTCCAACGGCGTTCATGCTGATTCCGCATGACAGCCCGAAGGAGAATGTGCTCTCGTCGATTCCAGGCACTGCGCAAGCGCAAGAGGCCGCGATCGCGAACACCGTGCCGCAAATGGCGCGCGTTCCCGTAACCGAAACGCTTCCCACACCAGCGTTGATCGGTACGAAAGCCGAGTGGACCAAGATCAAGGGCACGAGCGGCTCAGGATCGGTCGAAGTGCTTTCGAATTGCTCGACGCCGGTCTTCCGCACTGCTTCGAACACGCTTTGGGCGGTTGAGAAGGGTGTGTGGTTCACGGCAACATCCATGGCTGGTCCATGGAAGGTCGCACCGTGGGTCGCGCCGATTCTCTACACGATTCCACCGTCGAGTCCGTACTACTACGTGACGTTCGTGCGCATCTACAACGCAACACCGACGTACGTCGTCGTTGGGTACACGCCGGGCTACTTCGGCGCGTATGTACAGAATGGCGTCGTCGTCTATGGCACTGGCTACTGGTACGACCCATACTGCACGACGGCGTGGGTTCCGGTGCCGATGACGTATGGCTGTGGTGCTGCAATGTCGTACAACCCGTGGGGGGGTTGGGCGTTTGGCTTCGGCATGGGCATGGCGGTTGGTTGGGCGATTGGTGCGAGCACGTGGCACTGTGGTCCGTACCCATGCTGGGGACCCTACTGGGGTGGCTACGGTCCGCACGGCGCGTACGCGTGGGGTCCGGGCGGATGGGCTGCAACGACGGGCAACGTCTACCACCACTGGGGTGATGTTTCGACGATGTCGCGTTCAAGCGAAGGCTACAACGCGTGGACAGGCAACCAGTGGGCGACGCACACGGGTACGGCGTACAACTCGGCAACCGGCGCGCGCGCGGCGGGGCAACGCGGTGTGGTGCAGAACGCCTACACGGGCAACTGGGCTGCTGGCGCGCGCGGCGCGGGTTACAACCCAACAACAGGCAACTACGCGCGCGGCGGAGTCGCTGCGGTTGGTACCCCTGGCAAGACCGACGCCGTCGCTGGCGCGGGAACGATTGGCAACACGAAGACGGGCGAGAGCGCGTCGGTTGCTGGCGTGAAGACGGACAACGGCACGTGGGGTGTTGCGAAGGGCGCCGACGGCACCGCCGTCGCGACGGGCAACAACGTGTACGCATCGCACGATGGCAACGTGTACAAGTACAACGACAGTTCGAGCTCGTGGCAGCAGTACGACAAGTCATCTTCGTCGGGTTGGAACAACGTCAATGACAGCGCGACGCGCGACTCGTTGAGCCAACAAGCGGCAACGCGCTCTGACGGTGACTGGCGCAGCTCGAATGCGAGCCGCTGGCAGTCGGGCGGCGACGGCTTCTCTGATCGCAGCGGTGACTCTGGTCGATCATCGAGTTGGGGCGGCAACTGGGGCGGCGATGCTGACCGTTCCTCTGGTTGGGGAAGCGACAGTGGTGGTGGTCGCTTCGGACGCTCCGGCGGATTCGGCGGAGGTGGCGGCTTCGGCGCCCGCGGCTTCGGCGGAAGGCGTTGATCGCCGACGCGAACACGAGAACACCTCATCCAACATCGGCCCGAGTTCGACTCGTGCATCGCAGGTGGCTTGACTCAAATCGGTTGACTCAAATCGGTTGACTCGAATGTGTTGTCTCAGGTGTGATCGCCCGAGCCTGAATCGCCCGAGCCTGAATCGCCCGAGCCTTCAGGTCCGCAGCTCTCTCACACACCCGCGAGCAAACCGCTTCGATCGCGCGACGTGGCAAGCACGGGCGCTTCTGCCGTGCGTCGCGCGTGCGGCGCATCAAGCGGGCTCTTTACGCCGCACTCGGCGCACAAGAGTCGGCTCGTGATTTCGCTTGCGAGGAAGATCACGGGCAAACCTGAGCCAGGGTGCGTGCCGCCGCCGACCGTCCAGAGGTTGTCGAAACCCTGCAACTTGTGCTGCGGACGCCAGTGGAGCATCTGCGTGATGTTGTGTGCGAGATTGAAGGTCGCGCCGTGATTGATGTTCTGCGCGCGCCAATCATCGGGGGTGAAGCAGATCTCGGCCTTCACGCGGCGCGCCGCGTCGGGAATACCCATGACCGTCGACAGGCGCGCGAGCGTCTCCTCGCGCAGCTTCGGACCAGCCTTCTTCCAATCGATCGGTGCGCCGTCTTTCGCTGCTTTGGTGTTCGCAGTTGGCACGAGCACGTAGAGCGAACTGTCGCCGGCAGGCGCGAGCGTTGGGTCGATGCGGCTTGGATTGCACACATAGAACGACGCGTCTTCGGAGAGCCGACCTTCGCCGATATCCGCGAGATTCTGGCGATATTTCGTCGAGGTGTAAATCGTGTGGTGGGGGAGGTCGACCTCGCCCTCCATGCCGAGATAGAGCATGAAGGTGCTGCACGAATACCGCTTGGCGTCGATGACCTTGTCTTGCTGATCGGCGCGGCGCAGCGAAGCGGGGATGAGGTTCTTCATCGCCCACGTCGCATCGGCGTTGACAACGACGTGATCGAAGCGCTGCTCTTGGCCGCGGACAACGACACCGCATGCGCGCTTTCCTTCAAACATGACGCGTTCCACAGGGCATGCAGTCTCGATGCGTGCACCAAGTCGCGAGCACGCTTCGGCCATCGCGGCAACGAGCGCATTGCAGCCGCCAATCGGGTGCCACACGCCATACTCGTACTCGATGAACGGCAGAATCGAGAAGAGGCTCGGGCACTCAAAGGGGCTCATGCCGAGGTACTTCGATTGGAAACTCATCGCGAGGCGAGACTCTTCGCTCTTAAAGTACCGCGTGAGGTGCGTGTAGATCGACTCCCACGGGCGGAGCACCGGCGCGACCTTCATCGCGTCGAGCGTCATCAGGTCGCTGAGTCCGCGGATCGGGCTACGAAGGATCGGCTCCATGAGCGCGAGCTTCTTGCGGTTGTCGGCGATGAAGCGGAGGAAGGCGCGTCCGTCTCCGGGCTGGACCGCTTCAAGACGCGCGGCCATCTTCTGGAGGTCGCCGGTCGTATCGATCTGCGTTGGCTTCGTGCCGCGGTCGTTCCCGAT
>JAIXVI010000141.1 GCA_027483065.1 Planctomycetaceae bacterium | reverse complement strand
TGTCTGATGGCTGGTTATGGTTCCGCCACGCGAGGCGAATCCCCTTGTGGGGAGGGTGGAAAGGTGCGGATGGCGGCCGGGGCCGGCAGTTGGAAGTGGAGGCGTGCAGCAGCGGTCGCGAAGGCGTCGCACGAGGTGGTTCCGGAAGACGGCGAAGAGTGCCTCTACTACGCGTTGTCCATCCTGTACTGCGACGACACCGGCAAGGTGCACCGGTTCAGCGCACGCATCAACGCGAAGTGCCTCGACGACATGTGGACTACGCCAGGCTGTACGCCACTCACCTGCCCGCCGGGTGTTGTGCCTCCTGCACCGTGCAACCTTCCAGCATGCGCAACCGCAGGACAGGTGCCGATGTGGGACACCACGATCGATCCCGTGTGCTTCGGACTTCCAACAAGCGTGACGTGTGCGTGGATCTACCCTCAAACGACGAACCCTGAATGGGGACCATGCGAGAAGATCCTCGACACCTGTGTCTGCTTCCCGGAGTTTGCGACGTGTGCAGGACTCGCCATCGAATGTCGAAATCCTGTGGCACCGAAACGTGCCGACGACCCCTGTCCAAACTGCGAGTGACAGTTTCCAAAGGTTGTGTCTGCCACGCGAGGTAGTCACACGGGGAAGCCACGCGGGGAGTTCGGCACACTGTGAGGCGCGAAATCGGGGTGCGGAGTTAGGGTGCGGAATCGGAGCGGAGAAGTCCAATATCGGCCCATCTTCGAACTCGTTGCCCGACAAATTCCCGCGTACGATGCGCGCCCTATGTTCTTCGCGACCGTCGCGACCACTGCCCTTCTCCTCGCGCTGCCCACGCTGGCCCCGCAGCAGGAACCTGCGCAACCTGCGGTTCCTCCGACGCCTGTCGCACCCGCGACGACGCCCGCGACGACACCTGCTGCGACGCCTGCGACGCCACCTGCGACGCCACCTGCGACACCCCCCGCAACAGCGCCGGCAACAGCACCCGAGCCACCCGCACCGATCGTGCCGGAGCGCGAAGTCAATCCAAGCGATGGCGACGCCCCGCTCGCCGCGCCCGCGGAAGTTCGCAAGCGCGCGTACATCGTGGTCGATCGCGTCTCGACCGCCGCAGGCACGATCGAGAGCGACAACGAACAAGTCATCGTGCTGCGCGACGAGCGCGGTCGACTGAAGACCTTCACGAAGAACCGCGTCCTGAGCGTGACGTATCTCTTGGAAGGTCCTGCGGGCCGTCGTGTGCGCGTGATCTTCAACGATGGGCGCACGCTCATCGGGAAATTGCTCGAAGACGGCTACGAAAACGTCTCGCTCGAAATCGAAGGTATCGCGAGCAAGTACCCGCGCGCAGCGGTGAACGAGGTTCAACCCTATCCGACCGACGACGAGCTCTACGAACGATTCCGCACGTCGCTCGAGCCCGATCAATACACCGGGCGTTACACGCTCGCGCTCTGGCTCTACAACAAGAAGATGTATGCAGAGTCGAAGCACGAGCTCGAAAGCCTGCTCGAAGCAACGAATCACTACGAAGCGAAGCGCTTACTCAACGAAGTCACGGCGCAACTCGCGCTTATGACGCCGAGCGAATCAACCGACACGCCAGCGCCGCGGGAACGACCGACCAAGCCGGAACTCCCGTCGAACATGCTGTCGAAGTCGGACGTGAATCTCATCAAGGTCTACGAACTTGATGTCGACGACCCACCGCGCATGCAAGTTTCGGATGAGCTCATCCGTACGATGCTCGAGAAGTACGCGCAGAGCGAACTCATTCCTGCGCGTGCGGCCGACCGAGCGGGCTTTTATTCGAAAGAGCCGATCGAGATCGTCAAGACGCTTTTCTCGCTCAAAGCACGCGAGCTTTACCCGCAGATCGAAGTCCTCGGCGAACCGGAATCCCTCAATCTCTTCCGCACACGCATCCACAATGCGTGGGTCATCAACAACTGCGCCACAAGCCGCTGCCACGGCGGGCCAGATGGCGGACGGCTCTTTATTTTCAACAAGGATTTCAAGAGCGACGTCACGCGCTACACCAACCTGCTGGTTCTGCTGCGCACCAAAATCGACACCTTGCCGCTCGTCGATTTCGAGAAGCCCACCGACAGCCTGCTCTTCCAGTACGCACTGCCAGTCACAGAGGCGCGCCGACCGCACCCGGATGTCAAGGGCTGGGATCCCGTGCTGACGTCCTCGCGCAAGGGCCTTCAAGAGGACTTTGTGAGTTGGGTCCGGTCGATGCGCGTTCGGAACGGCGACTATCCCGTCGACTACACGCCGCCGGCGATGAAGAAGGCGGAGCCTGCGGTCGGCGGTTCAGACCGCTGATCGCGCGGAACGTTCGACCGCCACCCCGCCGCTCAGTTCCGGTGCGACTCCATTGCGGTTCCGTCGCGATTCCGGCGCAGCTCCGGCGCAGTTCGACCGGCGCTCCGACCCACCCCAACGCGCCCACGCATAGGCGCATTCCTCCCAGTTCCGATACACTCCGCGCCCCCAGTCGACGCCACCGCTCGACGCATTCGCGTCGTGCCGTCCGCATACCCCGCCAGAGGGCAGGTTTCATCCGATGAAGCAGCGTTTCTCGCTACCGACTTACCCGACCCACTCCTTCCTCTCGCTGGTCGTCGGCCAACGTGAGAGTTCTTCTGGCCTTCCCAGAGGCCTCCTCGCCGCATGCGTTGCGACTGCACTTTCTGCGTCGCTCCTCGTCGGTTGCGGCGACCCCAAACTCGCCGAGCAGGCGAAGTTTGAGAAGGAGTTCAACACGGTCGCGTCGAGTTACGAGAGCGCGGTTCGCGGAAACACCGCCCTCCTCTCCTCGAACCCTTCGAGCGAGTCGGTCGCCGCACTTCGCGCACTTGCGGAACAAGCGAAGGCGCTCTCCGGCGGCACTGCCGCACAGCAGGAAGCTGCCACGCAACTCGCGGCCTCGATGTACCGCACGGCTGGCTCGATCGAGCTCGCGCGCGTGAGCCGCATCGAAGCTGAACAAGAGATCGCACGCTCAGTCGCGTTCAACGCCTCGTTGCTCGCCGCTGATCTCGACGCGATCGGCGCGGCCGCCGAAGCGTTGGACTACTCGAACGCCACCGCCGTTCCCGAAGCGATGAAGAGCGCGACCGCGAACGCCACGCGAACGCTCCAAGAGGAAGTTCGCACGCTCGAGCGCCCACTCGGCCAGTTGGTCGCTGAAATCAGCAGCCGCACGGCCGAACTCGCGCGCCTCGAATCCGAAGCCGCCGTGAGCATGCGCCGCGCACGCGAGTCGAGCGCGAAGATCGCCGAAGACTACGTCAACGAGGCCGCTCGCATCCAAGAAGAAGCACGCGGCGTGCGTAATACGCTCGCCGAGAAGACGATCGAGGCCGACGACAAGGCGATCTCGTTGAACCTCACGCAGGTTGAACTCGAGAGCGTGAAAGCGGTGCAAGTTGCAGCCACCGAAGCACTCGACTTCGTCTCGGGTTTCCGCGCGGAAGTCGATGGCGCCGCGACGAAGGTGCGCGATCTCGCCGCTGAACTGAAGAAGAAGTCTGACGCGATCATGAAGTCGATTGCGGAAGAGCGCGCAGGCGCGCTGAAGTCGGCCTACGAAGCTGCGGCCGCGGATTTCGCGAATGCTGCGTCGAGCACCGGCTCAAGCCCCGCGAGCGATGCGCTCCGCACGGCGCTGATGTCGGAAGAACTGCGCCTCAAGGTGACGGAAGTCCTCGGCCTCGGTTCGCACGGCCGTATGGTTGCCGCGACTGGTGGCAGCGACCTCGCCGCGCTGAAGTCGCAGGCGGAAACCGCCATCACCGCGCTCAAGGAAAAGGCCGCGGCGGCTGCCGACGCGATGGCTGCAGTTTCCGATGAGAAACTCGCGGAACTCAAGGCCTCGATTGATGAGACGAAGAAGATGGCGGACGGCCTCTCGGTCGACACGCTGCTCGCCCCACCCGCTCTCGCGGAGAAGCCGAAGACGGCGAAGAAGTCGTCTGGAGCAGGTTCGGGCGCAGGTTCCACAGGTCGCTCGATGTCGGGTGACACGGGCGACCGCGTTGAAGACATCGAAGCGTGGGTCGGCCAGTACAACGCGGCCGTCGAATCGAAGCCGTCGAGCGCGGTCGAGATGATGCTCGCCGTGATGGACGATTCGACCTCGATCGGCAAGGCGATGAAGGACATGTCTGCGCCGATGATGTCGGCGATGGCTCCGCTCTACGACGCGATGCAAGCGAAGTTTGGAACGACAAAGCTCGAGCTCGGTGGTGGCGGCATGGGCGGCGGCGGCATGGCTGCAGGCCTCGGCAGCGGCGTTTCAAGCCTCGAAAAGGTCTCCGTTGACGCGGATCGCGCCGTCTTCAAGGATGCGAACGGTCAAGAGACCGTCTTCGTCAAGACCGATGCGGGCTGGAAGGTCGACCTGACTTCAGCACTCGAAGCACAAGGCATGTCGGCTGAGCAGTTCGAACAAATGCTCCCGATGGTGCAAGGCATGATGGGCCCGATGATGGGTCTGATGAAGAAGGCTGCGGCGGATGTCGCTGCGAAGATTGAGTCTGGCGAGATTACTTCTGCCGACGACGCTGGCGCTGCGATGCAGGCGGCAATTCAGGAAGCGGCCGCGAGCATGATGGGTGGCGGCGGACGCCGTCCACGTGGCGGCGCGCCTGCGGATGGCGGCTGATCCGTCATGCGGCGATTTCAACGCGCCGATTCCAAAATGGTTTGAGCATCCCGCCCCCGCCACGCGCGGGGGCGTTTCATTGATGCGCACCGCGCTCACGCGGATGGGCTTCACTGACGGTCTTCACCGATGGCCTTCACCAGCCATTCGGCCGATACTGACGGCATGACTTCTCCGTCGCCGCCCCCACCGCCACCACCACCGCCGCCGCGCAGGATGCCGCGCGCCGAAACCTCCGGCCGCGTGGTCACTCCCTCGGCGACGACTGCCGCGCTCAAGAAGAGTGTTGCCGTCGCTGGACGCGTCAAGGGCGTTTTTCTGATCGTCACGCTCCTGATTCTCTTCGCCGCAACGTTCTTCATCGCGCCCCTTCTTGGCGCGACCTTCGAACGCGAGGGGCTCAGGATCAGCGGCTGGCCTGGACTCTTCTTCACACATCCATGGATCGTGCTGCCGCTCTCGCTACCAGCACTCGCCTCCGCGGTCGCGCTCATCCGCGGCGTGAAGCGACCGATCTTCTGGATCATGGTTTCGACTGCGTTGCTCGTTCCTCCGACGGCGTTTGTCCTGCTTGGCGTCGTTGGAGGTTGGATGCAGTTGCTCGATTCCGCGATGAACTTGCGATGACGACGCACGCGGACGATTCTTCTCACGCTCCACGCGCGCTCGATCCGTTCGCGCTGCGTGGCCTCGTCGAATCGAGGGCGAAAGAACTGGGGTTCGCACTGGTCGGCGTCTCGCGCGCGGCACCGAGTTCGCGCGCGGCGGAGTTGCGCCGTTGGCTCGAAGATGGCAAGCACGGCGACATGTCGTGGATGGCCGAGCGCGTCGAGGAGATGGTGGATGTGCGGACGCTTGTGCGCGG
>JAIXVI010000096.1 GCA_027483065.1 Planctomycetaceae bacterium | reverse complement strand
CGATCGCGGACCTCATAGCCGAGCGGCACCGGCCCGCCCATCCACATGCCGCGCGCCTTCGACGCAGCGATCTTGTCGCGCACGCGCTCGCCGATAATCTCACGTTCGTACTGGGCAAAGCTGAGCAGGATGTTCAGCGTCAGCCTGCCCATGCTCGTTGTCGTGTTGAACGACTGCGTCACCGAAACGAAGGTGACGTTGTGCTCGTCGAAGGCCTGCACCAGCTTGGCGAAGTCCATCAGCGAGCGACTGAGCCTGTCGATCTTATAGACCACGACCACATCGATACGATCGGCCTCGATGTCGCGCAGCAGGCGCTGCAGCGCCGGGCGTTCCAGCGTGCCGCCAGAGATGCCGCCATCATCGTAGTAGTCCGGGACCAGCACCCAACCTTCGGTGCGCTGGCTGGCAATGTACGCTTCGCATGACTCGCGTTGAGCATCCAGGCTGTTGAATTCCTTCTCCAGCCCCTCGTCTGTGGATTTCCGGGTGTAGACGGCGCAGCGGACCTTGCGGACCATGGTTGGCGCGGCCGCCAGCGGCATGGCTTTAGCTTTGCGGGTCATGCTGCCCCCCGCCGGTTCGCAATGCCAAAGAACGTCCAGCCATTCCACCGTGTGCCGGTGATGGCCCGCGCAATGGCCGACAGCGATTTGTAGGGCCGGCCCTCCCAGGAATACCCATCGGCCAGGACGGTGACGGTGTGCTCGACGCCCTGGTGGTTCCGCACCAGCTTGGTGCCGGTGACCGGCTTGTCGTCGACCCGGATGCGCCGCAGCACCGGATTGCCGCCGTCAAGTTGCTCGCCCAGCGCCTCAAGGCGCCGAAGCGTCTCGGGCTTCAGCCCACCATACGCGAGCTCTTGGACCCGGTAAGCCAGCCTGCTCTGCAGGAAGGTTCGGTTGTGCGGCGGCGCCTCCTTGCCGAACAACTCGCGCCATTGCGCCTGCAACTCTGCTGCCGGCGCGGTTTTCAGGGCCGCCAGGCGCCCCAGCACATCGGCCGGCGGGATGGCGGGAAACGTCGTGGGCACGGCTATGGCCGCGGCGCCCTTGGGTTTGGCGAGTCTGGTCATGCGTCTCTCCGGTTGGTCCGGGTTGCATGACCGCGCTGGTGGGGCTGGAAGTGTAGCGGAAACTCTCCGTTCTCCGACGCTAGCCGAGATGCTATCATTTCGGATCGCGTGCGGAGTCGCAGTATCCCCTTGGCAAGGATTTCGCACACATCCTGCAGATGCGCCGGGAGATGGACGTGAAGGTCTGCGGGGCGCTTCATGGACGGCCCCTACGAGCAGTGGGTTTTCGACGGGCATTCAGCCTTAAGTCCGCATCAGACCATCGCCGGACATCGGTAAGTGGAGATTGCCATTGAACGACGAAGAAACCGAAAAACCTCTGCCACTGCTGCAGGGGGTTATCTGCTGGTGCGATCAGAAATTGATCGCAAAGATCATCGAGATGGAAAGGCCGTTTTCGTTCGTGGATCTTGAACGTGATTCTTGGCCACAGCTTTCTCAGGAGAACGAACGGCAATTGCACGATTGTGGACTTCGCGACAGACGAGCAGGATTCCTCGAATCTCGTCACGCATATTGGGCTGCACTCGAGCGCGACCTCAAAGCGCGGCTGGCTGACGAGCAACTGCACCTCGAAGGTGTTCCCGTCACGCAGGACATGAACCAGGCCGCACAAGCTATCCGCGGAGCACTCGCCGCAGAGTTCCAATTTGATTTCCGAATGAACAGCCTGCGCTTCAAACAGCAGAAATTTGTCAGTGTAACGCTGTCCCCGGCCCCGTCGCCCTGGGCGCCCCTGGAGATCGGCACTACTCGGCTCAGCAGGGCAGCACCGACACTCAAGGTGTGCGACCTTTCGACGGACCAAATCCTTGAGCTGATCGAGGAGCATGCACGGCGCGTGATTGAGGACCCCGAGGCGAAGCTGATGCCGCCTGGCAAGGTGTCGTTGATTCCGCTGATCAGGATGAAGATGCAGGAACGCGCGCGGCACGATGCGCTTGAGCCCACCCTCAATGGTGAGACCGCATGGCTCGCAAAGTGGATCGCCGACAAGGCTGAGCATTGGGACACCCCTAAGGCCGCAACCATCGCCAGGTCGCTTGGGACTACTTATGCAATGCTGAAAGCGCGATCCAACGCGGCGATTTGAATTGAATCCCCGCCTTTGATCGCCGGCTCGACCTGGACCACATCGGACCTGACGATTTCACGTTCAGGGCCGTGCCATGCAGGACGTCGAGGGACCACCACCAGGGGTTTACGGGACTAGTCCCATAGAGCGCCTACGGGCCACCAAGGCCCAGGTAGGCGCTCGCTGGACGTCACTGCGACAGATCGTCGAGCAGCAACGGCCGATGACGGTGCGCCAAGTCTTCTACCAGGCTACCGTCCACAACCTGGTGGAGAAGACCGAGGCGGGGTACCGCAAGGTCCAACAGGCCCTGGCCGAAATGCGACGTGCAGGCGTCCTGCCGTACGACTGGATCGCCGACAACACTCGCTGGCAGCGCAAGCCGAGGACATTCAGCAGCATCGAGCAGGCGCTGAACGACACCGCTCGCCTCTACCGCAAGAGCCTGTGGTACGATGCGGAAGCCTATGTCGAGATATGGCTGGAGAAGGATGCACTGGCTGGCGTGCTGCTTCCCATCAAGGATCAGTACGACGTCGCGCTAATGGTCACCCGCAGCTACAGCAGCCTGTCGTTCCTGCACTCCGCCGCGTCAGAGATGGCCGATCTCGACGTGCCGACCTTCATCTACCACTTCGGCGACTTCGATCCGAGCGGAGTGAATGCCGGGCAGAAGATCGAGCAGACCCTGCGCGAGATGGCGCCGAACGCCGTGATCCATTTCGAGCGCGTGGCGGTGACCGAGCAGCAGATCTCCGAGATGAGCCTGCCCACCCGGCCGACCAAGAGCACGGACACCAGGTCCAAGGGCTTCGGCGACATCTCTGTTGAACTGGACGCCATCGCGCCGGACACGCTACGTGGTCTCGCGGAGGAGGTCATCCAGCGGCACCTGCCGGCAGATCAGCTCGACATCCTGATGATCGCTGAACGTGAGGAGCGGCGTCTCCTTCGGGGTCTCGTCGGGATGGCTCGCCGCCAGCTGGCGGAGAACTCCGATGCCTGACGGCAGCGGCATGGCCGAGATCACCATCACCTGCTTCGATGGGTTCGCCGCGACCAGAAAGACCGATCGGCGCCTTTCGTGGGAGCAGTTGATCCACGAGGTCAGAACGACCACCGCTCAAAGCAAAGTGGGCCTACCATGGCTGAAACTTGCACGGTTTGGGGGCATCCGAAGCGACAAGGGTTCCCTTCGGCACGATGCCAACGTGCTCTCCATCACTGGCATCGAGGCCGACTACGATGGCGAGAAGATTAGTCCTGAAGCGGCTCTAGAGTTGCTGGAGAAGGCGGGCATCAGGAGCCTGCTCTACACCAGCCCGTCGCATCGTCCCGAAGCGCCACGTTGGCGGGTTCTGTGCCCAACCTCGGTGGAGCTGACACCCGACCGTCGTTCACACCTCGTGGGCCGTCTCAACGGCCTGTTCGGCGGTGTCCTGTCTTCCGAGAGCTTCACCCTGTCGCAGGCCTATTTCTACGGCCGAGTAGGCGACAATCCGTCGCACATGGCCGAGATGGTGGATGGTCTGCCGATCGACCTATGCGATGAACTGGATATCGCTTGGATTGGGCGGCCCCATACCGCAAAGCCTGGTTCAGAAGCCGGGCACGGTCAGCAGAAAACTGACACCGCCGCGCTCTACGCTGAGATCGTATTCGGCATCAAATACTATGAGGCGTGTGTCCGTCTCGCCGGGGTCTGGGCACGCGGCGGCATTCCCTACATGGAGGCGCGCCGGCAGCTGCTCGACGCTTTTGACGCGGTACCCGATGATAAGCGCGATGCGCGTTGGGCAGCGCGACGTACCGATGTCGACCGCTGCATTGAAGGAATTTATGGCAAAGAGGCGAAGAAGCGCGACGGAGTAGGAGACGCGGCCAAGCCACGTCGACCAGCAACGAGCGGCAGCAATTGGAAGTTTGGCTGGCAGCGTACGAAGGACAAGCGCCCCCTCAATAACCTAGCCAACGCGCTCCATGCCTTGCGTCATGCGGTCCAGGTGCAAAACGCGTTCGCCTACGACGAAATGCTCCGTGCGGATATGCTTCTTGAGGCGGTTCCCGAAGTCGAGGACTTCGATGGCCCCCGGCCGGTCCGTGACACCGACATCACCGCCGTCCAGGAGTGGCTTCAGCGCGAGGGGCTGACCACTATTGGCCAGGCAACTGTGCACCAAGCGGTCGAGGCGCGCGCTCGCGAGCGAGCCTTTCATCCAGTGCGGGACTACCTGGATGGCCTTCGCTGGGATGGTGTCCTCCGGCTCGACAAGTGGTTGTCGTACTATCTTGGCGCAGATCATTCACCATACACGGCGGTCATCGGCCGTCTGTTCCTGATTGCGATGGTTGCGCGCATCTACGAGCCCGGCTGCAAGAGCGACTACATGCTCGTGTTCGAGAACGAGCAGGGGACGAAGAAATCGCAAGCCTGTGCAGTGCTGGCGGGCAAGTGGTTCTCCGACAGTCTGCCCGACGTCCGCAGTGCCGGGAAGGATGTCGCGCAGCATCTCAACGGAAAGTGGCTAATTGAGGTGGCGGAGATGTCTGCGCTCGACAAGGCGGACGCAGCGGCACTGAAGGCGTTCATCACACGTCCCGTCGAACGCTATCGGCCGAGCTACGGCCGCAAGGAGGTTATCGAGCCGCGGCAGTGCATGTTCATCGGAACGACCAACAAGACCACCTATCTGCGCGACGAGACGGGCGGGCGGCGGTTTTGGCCGGTAAAAACTGGGGCCGTCGATCTCGAAGCACTCAAGCACGATCGTGATCAGCTCTTCGCCGAAGCCGTGCAGCTCTACCGCCAAGGGCAGCAGTGGTGGCCCAACCAGGAGTTCGAGAAGGAACTCATTGCCCCTGAGCAGGAGGCTCGGTTCGAGCCTGATGCCTGGGAGCAGGCGATTGCGGAATACTTGGTGAAGCCGCCTGAGGTCGTGACGGTGCTGGGCGTTGCGGAGTTTGCCCTGGGTCTCGACAAAGCCAGGGTCGGACGCGCTGAACAGAATCGTGTCATCGCAGCATTGGAACGTTTGGGGTGGGTCCGTGGCACTCGGACCGGTAGCACCAGGCCGTGGGTTCGGCGCGTGACGCAGTGACGCACCATGACGCTTCACCCTATAGAGTCGTGGAGAGATTGATCTCTACTAATATAAAGGGACGGTCCGTCACGTGCGTCATGTGCGTCATGGGCGGCTGCCCGTGTCGACACCTGGCCCCGGCTACGAGCAATTGGCGGCGTCCGCGTTCCCGCGCCCCACCAGCGCCCGCCATCGTCACCACGCCCATCTCGCCCGCCTATTGCTTCCCCGCTGGAGGCCCCGATGTCCGACTCCGTGACCGACTTCCCTGCCTACAAACTCGCCCCCGTCGATGCGCTGATCCCGTACGCCCGCAATGCTCGCACCCATAGTCCAGCGCAGGTCGCCCAGATCGCGGCGTCGATCCGCGAATTTGGATTCAGCAACCCGATCCTGGTCGACGGCCAGCGCGGTGTGATCGCCGGCCACGGACGCCTACTCGCTGCGCGTCAGCTGGGCATGGACACGGTGCCGACCATTGAACTGGCGCACCTGACCGAGGCGCAGAAGAAGGCGTACATCCTGGCTGACAACCGGCTCGCCCTCAGCGCCGGCTGGGACGAGGCGATGTTGCGCCTGGAACTCGGCGACCTGCAGCTGGAGGGGTTCGACCTGGCGCTCACTGGGTTCGACCTTGGCGAGATCGAGGCGCTGTTCGCCACGCCCACCGCCGGCCTCACCGATCCCGACGAAGTCCCTGCCCCGCCGGAAACGCCGGTCACGCAGCCGGGTGATGTCTGGGTGATGGGACGCCACCGCCTGATCTGCGGCGACAGCACCGACGCCACGACGGTCGCCACCGTGCTGAACGGGGTGCGGCCGAACCTTATGGTCTCCGACCCTCCCTACGGCGTGGAATACGACCCCGCTTGGCGCAACCAGGCGGGCATCTCGGCCACGGCCCGCACCGGCAAGGTGCTGAACGACCATCGAGCGGACTGGCGCGAGGCATGGGCGCTGTTCCCCGGCGACGTCGCCTATGTCTGGCACGGGGCGCTTCATGCCGCGACGGTCGCCGAAAGCCTGATCGCCAGCGGCTTTGCCATCCGCTCGCAGATCATCTGGGCCAAGGAGCGGCTGGTGATGGGCAGGGGCCACTACCATTGGCAGCATGAGCCCTGCTGGTATGCCGTGAGGACCGGCGCCAAGGGCCACTGGGCCGGCGACCGCAAGCAGACGACGCTCTGGTCGATCCCCACACGGGCTGCGGACCAGCGTGACCAGGCGACCGTTCACGGCACGCAGAAGCCGGTCGAGTGTATGCGCCGCCCGATCGTCAACAACTCCAGCCCCGGCCAGGCGATCTACGAGCCGTTCTCAGGATCCGGAACAACGATCATCGCCGCGGAGATGGAGGGCCGGGCCTGCCATGCGGTCGAACTGTCCCCAGCCTATGTCGATGTGGCGGTGCTGCGTTGGCAGGCCTTCACCGGGCAGCAGGCGGTGCTGGCGGCGACCGGACAGCCCTTTGTCGCGGTCCAGGCGGCCCGTGTGGCGGAGGTGGTGCATGACCCGGCGGCATAGCCCCACCGAGGAGGATCGCCGCACGGTGAAGGCGCTGTCCGGCTACGGCGTGCCGCAGGAGGATATCGCCATTCACATGGACATGGACGCCAAGACCCTGCGCAAGCACTACCGACGGGAACTCGACCGAGGAACGATCGAGGCCAATGCCAAGGTGGCGCAGACGCTGTTCACCATGGCGACGGTCGACAAGAACGTCGCGGCGGCGATCTTCTGGATGAAGGCGCGTGCCGGATGGCGGGAGAAGCCGCTGCCGGATGAGGAGCAGGCCCCTACTCCCACCAAATTGGTCGTCAGCTGGATCTCACCGGAGGATGTGCCGCAGTCCGAGCAATTTCCGGGCGGGCGCAAGATCATCCCTCGGGACATCGACTATGAGTGACGATCTTCAGCACGATCACCCGCGGGGCGGCGTCGCCTATCAGCCGACCGAGGAGCAGCGTCGGATGGTGAAGGTGATGTCGGGGTTCGGCATCCCACAGCCGGACATCGCCGCGCAGATCGGCATTGACGCCAAGACGCTGCGCAAGCATTTCCGCGAGGAACTGGATCGCGGGATGACCGAGGCGAACATGCGGGTGGCGCAGTCGCTGTTCACCATGGCGACGACCGGGGGCAGCGTGGCCGCGGCGATCTTTTGGATGAAAGCGCGCGCTGGCTGGCGCGAGAAGCATGAGGTGGAGCACACGGGCGATGGCTTGCGATCGCCCCAGTTCGTCATCTACGCAGGGTATCCTCAAGGCGAAGAGCTGACCCCCGACGCGTGGGCGGAGCGATACCGGCCGGATGGGCGCGCTTCCACAGGAGGAGGGCCACCGACGATCACGGCGTCCAAGATCGAGTGACTGCAGCCCCCTGTTCAACACCGACCAACGACCGTTGATCGGTGGTGAACACAACATTTCCAGCAGGAAACCCCTTGCGGTGCGGCGGTCGACCTATCAGTTTGATAGGATGAGGAGAGAGGATCAGTGCGCAGACCAGGCCGTTGGCGCCTTAGCCCTAAAGCTGCAACTCAGGAGATACGGCGGCGGGCTGCCACTTCTGCAAATGTGCTGCTGACGCAACACGCTCAGGAGCAGATGGCGGACCGCGATATTATCGCTGCTGAAGTCTTTCGAATTTTGCGTGAAGGGCAGGTATTTGAGACGCCGGTGTTGGAAGCTGGAGAATGGAAGGCCATCATGGAACTGCGCATGCCCGGAGGACGCGATGCGGCCACTGTCACCGTGCTAGCGGGGAACGAACGCCTCCTCGTCGTGACCGTTATGTGGAAGGATCTGTCATGACACTCATTGCTCGCGCAAAGCGCATTCCCGCAGCGATCAAATCCGAGCCGTTGCATTATACGGCAAGCGGACTGCCCGACGTTTGGTTACTGAACGGCTTTCACCGCGAAGAGACATCGCATGGTCCAGCGATACGGATAGAGGATGCCGATGGGTTGCACCGCACTCTTGCCCGCACCCTCGTCACAAACAAGAAGTCGCTTGCACCAGCCGAGTTGCGGTTCTTGCGCAAGCTGCTGGCGCTGTCCCAGGCCAATGTGGCGCGTCTGATCGGGAGCACGGACCAGACCGTTGCGCGGTGGGAGAAGGGGGAGACGTCTATTGATCCCGCGGCAGAGCGTCTGATCCGCTTCATCGTCCTTGAACACCTTGGCGACGACGTGGTTGTGAAGGAGGAACTCGCTGCCCTGGCAGAACAGGACGAGGCACTGCACGGCGAGCATCGCCTTAAGTGGCAGGGCAAAACTTGGAAGCGGGCCGCCTAGCGCAATGCGACCGAGGAGGGCAAGCGCTGTGATATTGGGGCTTTGCCGAAATCCTGGTAGGTGCCCTTAGGCTGTACGAATTGCGTTGTCTTGGGGGTGCCGGAAGTTCAACTATTCGTTCGGCTTCATCGGGAGCCAAGTTCATGGAGAGCGATCGCCTTCATGCTGTGACCAGAAGCCTCTTCCAATACGTGAAGAGCCCGTCGCTACGGCATATCCGCGACCCCGAGAGCATATACACGCTCGCGAAGGACATCCTGCTGGAGGTGGATCGAGCCAGCTCCATTTGGAGTAAGTGGGAGGCCGGGCGCGAGGACCTCCTGAAGGCCGCCGCCGCGTCCTGGATCCCCGTAGAAGATTTGGCGGAGTTCCTAAACTCTCTTCCAGGGCCGGCGCTCACCCTCACAGACGTCAAGCAGCGACTACGCGCCTTCTGGGAAGAGATGTGGGTGCCCTACCCCAGGGAGGAGTTCAAGGCGGGCTGTGTTGCCATATACGAAGCCGAGAAGGCGGCCGGGACGGGGATGACAGCGATCATCTGGGCCCTCAATGAGCATCTCGAAGCCGAGGAACAGCGTCTGCGACATGAGAACGAGGTAGCGCATCGGCAGCGAGTACAAGAGGAGCGCATCCGATTGCAGGAGCGCTTCCTGGCGGGCGTCGATTGTGGATGGGCCCAGTTCGATGATCCCCAGACCTTCTTCTGCCGACGCAATGGTCGTGCATTCCGGGTCAAGAAGGGCAAAGATAAGCGCTGGACCCTATGTCGTGTGAAAGGCCTGGATGACGTGGGCGATCAGTTGGGCATTTATCTCGGCCGA
This sequence comes from Planctomycetaceae bacterium, assembly GCA_027483065.1. GTDB lineage: Bacteria > Planctomycetota > Phycisphaerae > Phycisphaerales > SM1A02 > QWPT01. Next base: position 264 of record JAIXVI010000096.1, on the reverse strand, counting down.
GGTGATGCGAATAAAATCATTGCAAAAATTGCATATGAACCGGAGCCTCGCTGGTAGCGTCTACTCTCGCCAAAACCCTGGCTACAGTGGTGTGCGTCCATGCGCCACTTCCCCGTGGGGTTGGCACATTGCGATTATTCAGCGCCAGCGCCAGCCCATGGTGGCTAGTCACGCCCTCGCCTTGCAGAGCCTTGACCTCCAACGCCAGCCGGTGCGCCACTCGCTCTGCTGCCACCCGCCGCGCATGGGCCGCAGCCGTGGCGT
>JAIXVI010000060.1 GCA_027483065.1 Planctomycetaceae bacterium | reverse complement strand
TGATCCTTGGCGCCAACCCACGTAGTCATCCGCCCAGCCAACAACGACCGAGCCATCGTCGCTCACCGCGTTGGCGCGCGTCGGCTTGAAGAAGTAACTCGACAACATCCGAACTTCTGCACCTGTGTCGCGGTCGTGAATGAATCCACGAGCCGCGCAGCCAACATCCCAGTTCAGTCCGCAGACATAGCGACCATCGCGCGACAATCCCCATGGGCCCGAACGCTCGATGTCACAGTTGTATCCGAGTGAGCCCATCGACTCGAGGAACGTCAAGTTCTTGATGTCATAGATTGTTGCCTCTGCCTTCAGCGGCTTCCCTTGCAGCGTGCTGCAGGTCATCTGAAGTCCATCCTCTGTGATGTTCGGACGGCCACCGACGCCGTTGCCCGGCGGTAGCGCGCCTTCCACAAATGTCACCCACGAATCCCGAGTCCACGTCCAAACGTTGACTTGGTCGTTGCCGACCGCGATTCTGCCGTCAGCACTGATGTCCGTGACGTAGGAATACGGGACTGGTCCGAGGAAGAAGATCTCACCGGCCTGAGCGGATTCGGTTGCCACGCTTGCAGCAGAAGCGACGGCGAGGACGAGGGAGGCGCGGCTGAGTGTTGCGTTCATGAGGAGCGTTCCCGGAGAAGTCAGAACAAGTTCAGAGTCGGAGGAGAGATCGAACAAGCAACAGATTTTGAATGCAGGAGCACGGCGTCAACCGTGCTCCTGCGAAAGGTTGCAGAGAGTTCGCAGGCTTACTGGCAGTTGCCCCACGCCGCGAGCAGGATCGCAAGATCGGACGCACCAGTGTCGCCGTCGCCGTCGAGGTCAGCGCCATTGGTTCCCCATGCTCCAAGGAGCGTTGCGAGATCCGAAGCGCCAACTTCACCGTCGTTGTCGAAGTCCGCTGGGCATGGAGCCGTACCCGGATCGAGGTTGATGCGAGCGATGGTGTAGATCGCGTTCGCCGTATCCGCGAAGCGCGCGACGAGATAGCCGCTCGGGTTGATACCCGTGTTGCCGCCGTTGCCGTTCACGCCCGTTCCACCGATGAGCGTGATCTGATTCACCGGCGTACCAGTGAAGCCGGTGTCGTTCGTCTTGGCGAGCACGCGAAGGCCGTTCACCGTGTCGAACGCCATGATCGCGGCTCCGCCGGTTGGGAATTCCGCACCAACGAGGTTTGCATTAAAGACGACCGTACCCGCGTCACTGATGCAAATGCTCGTGCTGCCGTTGAGTGAACCAAACGTCACACCCTTGAGGCCGGGCACCGCATCGCCTTGTCGGCAGATCACACCCTTCGATCCATCGGCGCGACGGAAACCAACGAACGTTGCGTTGGTCGCAGCAGCCGTACCGTCAGCATTCATGAGAATGCCTTGGAACGCGAGCAGACCGCCCTGATTTCGGATGAACGAATTTGTGTTTGGGCCTGAAAACACCAGGCCGTCCGACACGCCCGGCCAAACCTCGCCACGGCGGGCAAGTACGGTGTACACGCCGTCCTTGACCTGCATGATCGCGACGTCATCGAGACCGGCGGTCACTGCGCCGCCCATGATGGTGTAGAAGATGATGGTGCCATCATCCATGATTGGATGGTTGCCCCACGAGATTGGGCCTGCAAAGTCGGAGGACTGCTTAAAGATGATGCCGGGGAAGCCTGGAATCTCGCTGCCATCGCGAGCGATCACCTTGAGCGTGCCGTCGACGTTGGCGAGGTACACGTTGTCCGCGTTGAGCGGAACAGTGCCTGCGACGGGGTGCAGCAACTTGCCGCTGAACGCGATCTTCTCGCCGTTCTCAAACAGGCCGAAGGTGTCTTGCTGCAGCACGCTTCCAGCTGGGATCGCCCATTGGTCGGCAACGCCCGCGCCCGGTGCAGCGTCTCCACGACGGAAGACGACTTCCGTACCAGTGGTCGTGTAGCGAACGACGGCGCTGTTGTTCTGTGTCACACCCGCGGTCGTGATGACACCCGTGCCCGTGAGGGAAACGCTTGTGATCGCCTTGCCCGCGTTGTTGACGTACACGCCGCTCGAGAGTTGCGAGACGGTCATCGTGACGCCCGAAGCTCCCGGGAACGCATCGCCTTCGCGAGCGAGCATCGACGCGGCTCCGTTCGACGCAACGAACACGTTGACGTCGTTGTTCGCCGACGTCACGCCACCGCCGTTGATCGACGCGGCGACGACGATGCCGCCGTCAGCGGTCACCATATTGGCGCTCGAAAGTCCGTTGATCCCAGATGCAGTGTTGATCACGGCACCCGGAACCAGACCGCCTGGAAGCGGCGAACCTTCACGCGCAATCATCGTCCAGTTCCCTGGCGTGCCACGGAAGATGGCGCGACTGTTTGCAGTGGAGATGCCAGCGCCGGCAAACTGACCGCGGAAGATCACGTTGCCCGCGGAGTCGATCGTCGGATTGTTGAATTGGTTTGGCACCCACACCGCGCCCTTCAGGCCGGGGACACCCTGAACGCCATCAGCGGTTACCAAGTTCTCCCAGGTGGGACCACCAGCGGAAGCGCTCGTTGAGAGCGTGGTGAGTGCGAGGAAACTCGCGACCGAGAGGCTCAACGAGAGAGACGACGTGGAGAATGCCGAGAACGAACGCATGAAAACTCCTAAGTAGGGACGCAAACGAAGTGAGTGAAACGAGTTTGCTGGTTGAATTTGATGGCGAACAAAGAGATCTGTCGCACGGCTTGCGGATGCGCCAAGGCACCCTTGATGTGCGAAACGGCTTTCGGGGAACTCCTCCGCGCTGAAGTCCGAATTTGCAATCTATGACGATTTTTTGTCCATGCAAATTTCCCTAGGGAAAATTTGGACACAGACTTTACGACTTTCACGTCCTTCCTTCACCGATCGCCTCCGGACAAACTCGCCTGGGGTTCCGACCCGAACCCAGCAACGACTCTGTTCCCGCGGCAAGTCAACTCGGGATGGCGGAACGCGGGCGAGAACGACCTCGGGTTGAGGCAAACTCGGGGTGAGGCAAACTCGGGGTGCAAGTCAACGGGTCGCGAGACGTGCGCAGAGCGCGATCCGACGTCGTGAGGCCCCGTGGCGCACCGAAACGCACATAGTCCAAGAATTTGCGAGACTCTCAAACTGATATGAGTTCGGACCGAAGCCATCACGCACGAAACTCTTTGGCCTCGCGAAATCGGTCGCGAAGGCCGGCTGCGACTCCTCAGGACAAAGCGCAAACGAACTGGGAGGGGCTCGACACCTTCCGCACCGAGTCGACCGCTGCCATTCAATCCATGCGAGGTGCACTTGAAGCAGTCGCCGAGACACTTCAACTCGACCTCTTACGGCCGCAGGAAGTCGCCCGTCGACTGCAACTCAACAAGAATCTCACGTGGAAATTCGCGCGTTTGATGCTGGCGGATGATCCACTCGACGCCATTCCGATGCTTCCCGGCCCCGAAGGCGTCGACATCTTCTTACGTGCGGCCACCGTCGCAGGAGGATCAAGTGCATCTATCGAATCTCTTCGCGACGCAATCCATCAACTGCATCACGTCATCGCGCGTCACTTCGGGAGCCGCGCGGAACTGGAATTGTTGCTTGACGGACTTCGCACCGGTGGCAATCTCGAATCTGCACGGGTGACCGCATTTCGCGGTGCTGCCGGAGTGTTTGGCATACAAGCCGCAGCGCGCGTGACCGCGCAGATCATCTCGCCAGACCGAGAAACTTCACCACGCGCGGATGCGCCAACGGTTGCGAATGTCTCGATCATCGCTGGCCTCTGTGGGCTTCGACGCTTGCGCCCGATGGCGAACCTTCCGTTCTTCCGCCTGTCACAATCCCGAAGTCAGAATCCTCCGCGCGTTCCGCTCTTCCCATCGGAAGTCCCTTCCGTCAGCGACTTCTTGATCGGCAAGCACACGTCGGTACCGCACGGAAACATTGATTGCATCGAGTCGGATGAGCGGCTTCGCGTTCAGATTCGTGGTGGTCCAGTTGGTCGCATCGGAGACGCGGACGTTTTCTTCGGCACCCACACGCCGAAGGCGATGCAGCTTTTTGCGCAGCCCGGTGATGAGCAAAACGATCTCGTGACATCCATCAGCGTGCCATCTGAATTTGTGCTGACCGATGTCTTCTTTCACCGTTCGATTCAGGGCTTAGAGTCGCTTCGCGCGGCCGTGCACTCGACGCTTTCGGGACCGTTCCCATCTGAACCCGAAGACCAGTTGGCCACCGTGCTGCCCATCACTTGCACGATCGAACGCGCTTCGAACTGCCGATCGATCCTCTCGGTTGATCGCGCACCGCGCTATGCAACGGTCGTTGAAGACGCGTTCCGTGTGCTTGGCGAAGACATGGCCGACTACCACCTTGTACGCGTCGCGATGGACTTTCCGCCTGTGCCATCCTGCATCGTCGTCGGATGGGAACTCCCACGCGCGTAGCCGCGACGGCATACAACCTGAGTCGGAAACCGCTCTCGCTTGCGAACTATTGAAGTTCGTGGTGCGAGAGCCCCACGCGGGGTGCGACCGCGTTAGATTCGCTTGTCGCTATGAGGAAGCACCACAACTCGGTCACCGATCTCGACCCGTTACCGAAGGTTTGGGGTGACGCCCAATGGCGCGCGATGAGTTCGCCGCTGCGATTTGAACTCGAACTCGTTGCGGGATCGATTTGCCCTGCCACTGCGCAGGATTTCGCCGAAGCAACAGGCCGTACGCGTGCGAGCATTTACCCGCACCTTCAAGCGATGGTCGATGCAGGCTTTCTTGTTGTTGCTGGTCATCGACCGAGCGCTCGGCGCCCTGTCGCGATCTATGACCGCGGCCCGATGATGGATGTTCCGCCGTACGACGTCGAGCATTTTGATCGTGGACGCGAGTGGATCCGTGCGAGCGATGCCTATTTCCGACTGCATGCGCGCGAGCATCAGGGTTCCATTCGCGCGATGGAAGGTGGCTCGACACTCCTCGAAGGTCTCGATGTCCACTATCTCTTCGGAAAGATCATGCACCTCGACCGCGCGGGCATGGAAGAGTTGATCACGCTCAAGAATCAACTCCGCGATTTCGCTGCGCGTTACGCCAAGCCAAATGGTGGCGAAATTGTGCGACTGATGCTTGCGATCATTCCCGATCAACGCACGAAGTCGCTGCAAACGAAGCGTCGCCGTTCGAAGGCGAGCGGAAAGACGAAGGCGAAAAAGTCCGCGAAAGAACGGTGAATTCGCGTATCGCGCGGTGCGGCACGCCCCTTGCGAGCGCGCACACCACTCCGATCCACTCAACGCGGATGCACGAATCCGAGGTGAAGTTGCGCGTGTCCGAGGTGGAGGCCCATCCACTCGTCATGCGACAACTTTCCAAACGCGGGGCTTGCGTGCGTCATCTGTTCGCCACGATCGAGTCGATCGAGCACCGTGCGGAGACGCGCGAGGCCATCCTCAAACGAGCAGCCACTTCGCGGCATCATGTACGACGCATTCTGCGGAATCTTGAAGCCTGCGGGCAGCGTCTTGCCGCTCGTCATGCTGCGCTTCATGAGTGGCGCGATGAGGCGAATGATGAACGGCACCTTCGCTTCGGGGGGTGCGCCGTCGAGTGAGTACTCCCACATGATGGCGATATGGTCGAGGTTCTCACCCGCTGACCAGTTGCCCGTCGTGCGAAGTGTTCCTGCGCGGTATCCCGCCTCGAGTTGCGCGAGGTCTTCTTTCAAGCAACCCGTGCAGTGAAAGGAGAGATCGCGGCGTTCTGCGTGCTTCGTGTTGATCTTCGTGTTGATCTTCGTGTTGATCTTCGTATTCATCTTGGTGTCTTGATTCTGATCAGGGCTGCTTCGCGGCCGCCGAAGCGATGGGCTTCGCGACGAACGGCTTCGCAGGCGCATCCTTCGTTGGCTTCGCATTCATCGTGTACCACGCTTCGGTCGACCAGATCTCGTCGCCCGCGTCAGACACGGGCTTCGTGCGGAGATAAACAACGCGACCAGCCTTGATGCCGGGCGCGCGCAACTCAACGCTGTCGCCACGCTTCGAGGGAATCGCCTCGACAATCTCCACAGCCTCGTCGTCGAGCTTCGGCCCGCCGTACTGCTCGGTCGCCTCGTAGCGCCACTGACGAAGCGTGAAGTTCTTCGGGTTGCGCAGCCACGCATCCGCGCCACCACCGCCGCCCTGCACTGGTTTCGTGAACTGGACGAGCAAGCCGTCGGGCGTCGCTGTGACGAGTGCGATCTCGAAGAGGTCCGCATTCGTCGGTCGCAAGCGCTCAAGACCGAAACGCGTATCGCGCCAATTCCAGTTCCCACCGGAACCAATCGAACACGCGTAGAGGCAACCGTCCGGCCCATCGATCACGCGCTGTACCCCGCCTTCGAGGCCGTTCCCCGCGCGATACGCACAACCCTGCAATTCACCCGCGACTTCCTCGAGTGAAACGCGGTTGATGCCACCGAGTGTGAGTTCCGCAAGCCACATTTGCCCAGCGAACGGGCCGCTTGAAATCGCAAGCGGCGTGGTCGGCGAGTTGGCGATCTCATTCTGCGGCAACCACACCGCAGGCGGCGACGGCGGATTCTCACTGAAGAGGCTCGCGTGTCCGCCCTCGGGGTAAACGCGCGACTTCTGCCGTCCGTTGTAGTGGCCGTAGAAGCGCCCCTCTTTCACATGGTTCAACTTGCTCGCAGGCATCCACGCGCCTTGATTGTCGGTGACGAACATGTCGCCCGAAGCCGTGACTTCAACGCCATTCGGCGTGCGGAAACCGCCTGCGAGGAACTCGATTTCCTTCGTATCCACGTTGATGCGATAGAGCGTGCCACGGTTCGGCGGATTCGGACCGTTGAGGCCAGGCGTGTCGCCTTCGACGCCATCGGTTTGAATCGTGTTTCCGAAATAGATCGACGTCGAGAGCGATCCGTAGATCCAACGGTCTTTCTCCTTCAATCCGAAAGAGAAGTGGTGGTAGTTGTCGCCAACCCACGGGCGCGCCCACTCTTCGTGCGTTTCGAAGACGCCGTCCTTGTCGAGGTCGCGCAGCCGATCGATGCCGGGACGATGCGAAACATAGATGTCGCCGTCGACACACACAATGCCACATGGATCGTGGTAGCCGCCGGGAAGTTTCTCGACGCGAATGGTCTCAGGTGTTCCTCCGACGACGCCCGACAAGATGTGGAGCGTGCCGTTTGTCTCGGTGCGGAGAATGCCGTTGTTGACTGGTTCAAAGTCGCTCACGACCAAGCGCCCATCGGGCAAGAAAGCCATACCGCCGATCTTCGGGCGGAAATCCTTCGGTCGCAGCGGCTCGATGGCGAATCGCGGATACGCGACCTCGATCGGCAAGCCATCGCCAGGTCGTTGGTTCTCGCGGCCGTCCTTGTAGACCTTCATGCCGGGCGCGACAACGCGCGTCACGCCCGCTTCGGTACGAAACGCCTCAGGAGGCACGAGTTCGTAGCGCCCGCTTCCAGGCTTACGCCAGTTCAAGATGAGCGCTGCGCCGCCACCATTTTGGAAGAGATCGATGCGGAACGGATGCAATCCTTTGTCGAGCTCGATTTGCCCTTCCATCGGCGATGGCGGGTGAACTCCGTCGTGCACGATCACGCGCGTACCGTCGATCTCAAGCACGCCACCATCGTCGCAGCGGAGCTCAAAGGTGTAGTTGCCAGGCTCCGTGATGTTGAGGTAACCAATCGCTTCAATCGCGATCTGATCACGGCGCAACCCAGCGGGCACGAGCGCTTCGACGTCCTTGAAGTCGATGCGGTCCTCGAGGCGATCGAGGTTGGGTGTGGCGTCTTCGGCCACGCGCGCAACGCGATCGAGTTCACGACCGATCTCGTAGATGCGCAGCGTGTAGCCCTGCTCAAGTTCCGTGGGTGGCGCGCAGAAAAACCCGAGCGTTGCCGTGAGAATCGACGTGACAGCAGTCAGCATGGGCTCATGCTAACCGACGGGGGTTGCACACGCGAAAAACGGCGCCCCTGCCTTGGATGTCATGTCGGCTCGGGAATGCGCGAATTCCGCGCGAAACCCGCGCGATTAACTCAGCTTTCCGTCCTTCTTCGCCATCATCGCCAGCATGTCAACGCAGCGCGACGCGTAGCCGTACTCGTTGTCGTACCAACTGATGATCTTGAAGAAGCGATCGGAGAGCTGGATGCCCGCCTTCGCGTCGAAGATGGAACTGCGCGCGTCACCAATGAAATCGCTCGAAACGACTTCTTCTTCGGTGTAGCCGAGAACGCCCTTCAACGCGCCCTCGCTTGCGGCCTTCATCGCGGCGTTGATGTCGGCGAGGCTCGTCGCCTTCGCCGGACGGAACGTGAGATCGACGCACGAAACGTTCGCCGTCGGCACGCGGAAACTCATGCCGGTGAGTTTGCCCTTCGTTTCCGGCAGCACGAGCGCGCAGGCTTTCGCGGCGCCGGTCGAGCTCGGAATGATGTTCATGTACGCGTTGCGTCCGCCGCGCCAGTCCTTCTTCGATGGTCCGTCTTGCGTCGGCTGCGTGGCCGTCACCGCGTGCACGGTGGTCATGAGCCCCTCTTCGAGGCCACAAGTTTCAAGCAGAACCTTGATCACCGGCGCGAGGCAGTTTGTCGTGCAACTTGCGTTGCTCGCGATCGTGTGGACCGCGGGGTCGTACTTCGAGCAATTGACGCCGTACACAAAGGTCGGCACTTCCTTCTCGCTCTTCGTCGGCGCCGAAATCAGTACGCGCTTCGCGCCTGCATCGAGGTGCTTGCGCGCGTCTTCTTGCGCGGTGAACAGGCCTGTCGACTCGACGACGTAATCCACACCCTGCGATTTCCATGGCAGCTGCGCTGGATCCTTCACGGCCGTGCAGACGGTCGTCTTGCCGTTGACGACGATCGACTCGCCGTCCGCGCGCACATCAGCGCCGAAGCGGCCGTGGGTCGAGTCGTACTTCAGGAGATACGCGAGGTTGTCCGCAGGCACGAGATCGTTCACGCCGACGACTTCGAAGCCGCCACGCTCAGTGGCGATGCGATAAACGAGACGACCGATGCGGCCGAAGCCGTTGATTGCGATGCGGACTGCCATGGCGTGTTCTGTGCTCCCTTCCGGGTATCTCCCGGCGTTCGTTCCTCTCTGCGAGGGGGCGGAGGATAGGGGCCACCATCGGCCGCGGCAACCGCACCCCCGTTACACTCCGACCTGTGCCTCGATTTCGCCGCTTCCAGAGCATTCTTGTTGCGTTCGCCCTTGTCTTTGTTGACTTTGGGGCGGCGATTGCGATGAACTCTCGCGCCGACGCGGCCGCGACGGGCGCGTTGACTGAGCCTCTTCGGACGATCACCAAAGCGGGCGAGCAAGGCGATCGCGAGAGCCAGGAACAGACTCCCGGTGCAGCGCAGCAATCTGCTGCCGAGGCCGACATGACGAGCGACGGTTGCACACTGCGCGCAGCCGTCGTGGACATTCCGCCGTATGCAACCCTCGACGCGGCCGGCCACTGGTCTGGCGAGGCTGTAGAACTCTTCCGCGCCGTCGCGCAAGACATGGGCTGCGAAGTTGAATTCATCCGCATGAGTCCGTCAGACATCTTGCGGGCACTCGAGCGAGACGAGATCGATGCCGTCGCACTGCCATTCAGCGCGAGTCCTTTGTCCGCTTCTTTGATGACGCTGACACCGTCGTTCGCAACCTCGCGCGTGATCATTGCCGTCTTTCGCGATGATCTCGGTGGCGATCTCAAAGTTCTCTATCAAAGTTTGACCACGCCACGCCAACTGCGCGTCTACGGTGCGATGGTCGCACTGGTCGTTCTTTTCGCCGTCCTCATTTGGGCTTTGGAGAACACAAAGAATCAGCATTTTCCCGGGGAAAGACGCGAAGGTATCGGCTCTGGACTGTGGTGGTCAATCACGACGCTCAGCACAGTGGGATATGGCGACAAGGTTCCCGTCTCGGGCGTCGGTCGCTTTTTCGCAGGAACATGGATGATCCTCTCACTCATCCTCGTTGCAATCTTCACCGCGACGGTGACGAGTTCGATCACGGCACACGACGCATCGATTGAAGTGAATGGACCGCACGATCTCCCGCGCGCGCGCGTCGGAATCGTCGAGAACGGGCTTGCAAGTGGCTACGTCAATGACCACTTCCTCCCGCACGTTTCCTATCCGCATCTCGCACTTGCGGTCGAACAACTTCGCCTCGGAAACCTTGACGCCGTCCTCGCTGATCAACACGGTTTGGAACGCCATCTCAGCGAACTCCACGAAGATCGCATCAAGCTGCTTGACATTCCGGTCAGCAAGAGTCCGATCTCATTCGGTCTTCGAAGAACACTTTCGCGCGACATGATTCGACAATTCGATGCTGCGCTTGTCGCGCGGCTCCAACGTCGCACACCACCAACTCCCGCTACGTCGACCGAACCACCGAAAGACGCGCCGAAAACGCCCTGAAACCCGCGCATGTTTGCGGCAGCGCGAGGCTACATCCCGCGAAGCAGTCAGATCCCCGCGAAGCAGCCAGACCCGAGCCTTCCCTTGCACGACGCCAACGCCAACTCAAACGCTCTGTTCGGACGAACGCCCGCGATCATCGGCATGGTGCACCTTCGCGCACTGCCGGGTTCGCCGCAATCACAATTGACTCCGCGCGAAATTGCGCGACTGGCGGTTGAAGAAGCGAAGACGCTCGCCGCTGCGGGTTTCGACGCAGTGCTCCTTGAGAACATGCACGATGCGCCGTATCTCGCGCGTCACGTTGGCCCCGAGACCATCGCTGCGTTCGCGCGCGCGGCGTGCGAAGTCCGCGCTGCGGTGTCGGTTCCACTTGGTGTGCAAGTGCTCGCAGGCGCGAACGACGCGGCCCTCGCGATCGCGATCGCAGCCGAATTGCAGTTCATTCGCGCGGAGGGATTCGTCTTCGCCTCGATTGCCGACGAAGGATTTCTCTCAGAAGCTTCGGCGGGACCCCTGCTCCGCTTGCGTCGCGCACTCGGCGCAGATCGCGGCGCATCGCGGATCGCGATTCTCGCGGACATCAAGAAGAAACACAGCGCGCATGCGATCACGGCAGATACGACGCTCGCAGATCACGCGCATGGCGCGGAGTTTTTCGGCGCGGATGGCGTGATCGTGACGGGCTCCGCCACCGGATGCGCGACGCCGATTTCTGATCTTTCTGCCGCGCGCAACGCTTGCCATTTGCCCGTCATCGCTGGCAGCGGCACCAACGCGACGAACGTTCGTGATGTACTCGCCGTTGCGCATGCAGCGATCGTCGGCAGTGATCTCAAGAAGGATGGCATTTGGTCGAATGATCTCGATCATGCGCGTATCGACCGATTTGTGCGCGTTGCGAAAGGGTGAAGTTCGGTTGTTCGGCGCGCACGTTCTCATGCGCGAAAGTGAGCGTTTTCCACTGTGAAGATCTACCTCAACGGTTCCATCGTCGACGAACGCGACGCGCACATCAGCGTGTTCGATCGTGGATTTCTCTTCGGCGATGGCGTCTATGAACTCGTTCGATACTTCGATGGTTTCGGCGTCGGTGAAGGCGCGCACGCACAGCGCCTCGCACGTAGTTTGGAACTCGCGAAGATCTACGGCTTCGACGCGATGCAACTTGGCGCAATCGCGCGCGCAACGATCGCCGCGAACGGGCTCACCGATGCGATCGTCTATCTCCAAGTCACGCGTGGCGCGGGCACGATGCGTTCACACATACCAAACGAGCCACTGACACCAACCGTTGTCGCGATCGCAACGCCCGGCGAACCACTTGCATCGCTCATCGCGCCGTCGCAAGTCTCTGCCGTCACCGCGGAGGACCTTCGCTGGAAACTCTGCGAAATCAAGACGATTTCGCTGATGGGAAACATCTTGCATCTTCTTGATGCTGATGCACACAGCGCCAACGAAGCGATTCTCTACCGCGACGGATTCGTCGGCGAAGGTGCGTATTCCAACATGGCGCTCGTGTCGCGCGGTGTACTCGTAACGACGCCGATCGCCGAAGATCCGCCGATTCTGCATGGCACCGCGCGCGCAGATTTGCTCGTAGCGGCGCGCGCGCTCGGCATTCCGTTCGAAGTGCGACGCGTTCGCCTCGATGAACTCGCGAGCGCGGATGAACTCATGATCACGTCGAGTCGCCGCTTCGTGAGTGCCGTCGTCACACTCAACGGCCGCGTTATAGGAAATGGCCAGTGCGGCCCCACGACGCGCAAACTCTTTGAATCGATGCGCGACTCCATCGCGCACGACATGCAACACACCGCAACTGCCCGCGCGCACGCACGCGCACATTGACCGAGAATTTCCATGCAAAAGCCGCATCAACCGCCCGTGCTCGTGATTCAAGTTGGAAATACCCGCATCAAACTCGCGGTCTTTCGCGACAGCGATCCGGAAGATGTCGCGTTCATCGCGAAGGACGACGTCGCTGGCGCGCTTGAGAAAGCGGCCGCGATGTACGAGTCGATCGGCACCGACGCGGAGGCTTCCGTTGTGGTCGCGAGCGTGCATCCGAAGACGTCCGCCGCGTTGACCGGCGCGTTGCGCGATCAACTCGCGTGCGAGGTCTATGAAGTCCCGACCGACATGCCTGTCCCCATCGGGCTTTGCCTCGCTCCGGGTGCAAAGCCAGGCGTCGATCGATTGCTCAACGCGGCGGCCGCGTGGGACAAGATGCGGCAAGCATGCGTGATCGTGGATGCTGGAACGTGCATCACCGTCGACTTTGTCGACGGTGAAGGCGTCTACCACGGTGGCGCGATTGCTCCGGGACTTCGGATGCAGTTGAAGGCGTTGCACGAGCAAACCGCCGCGCTGCCGTCGATCGAATTTGATGGTGCGTTTGACGCGCCGACCGGTACGGCATGGGGCGCGGACACGCGCGAAGCGATGCTGCGCGGCGTGTATCACGGCGCGCGCGGACTCGTTTGGCGCCTCGTTGAGAAGTACGCCGAGAAGTACGGAGCCTTTCCGATCGTCCTCGCGACTGGCGGCGACAGCGCAGTTTTGTTCGCCGACGACGAACTCGTGACCCAGATCGTGCCCGACCTCGTTCTGCGTGGCATGGCGATCGCAGCCCGACATGCACTCGAGCCTGACGCAAATGATCTTGGCTCGCGCGGCGCGAGTGATCTCCGTGGCGGGTTCTCGCTCCTGCCCTCACAAACCGAACCGAAGCCAACGGGGCGAATGTCGATGCGCGAAGACGCGGCGATGGGTGGGCACGAGGCGCAGGAAGGGCATGGCCACGAGCATGATCAGGAGCATGATCACGAGCACGGTTCTTGCGGCGATGGCTGCGGATGCGAGCATGATCCCGAGCATGATCACCGGCACGACCACTCGCATCAGGACGCCGACGACGGCGATGAAAATGTGTGAGAGCGCGCCTCGCGCAGCGTGCGAAAGACTCACGTTTTCGCGCGAATCTGAACATCTCAAGGAGAAACCCCAGTTTGGAGCTTCTCACTTCTTGCGAGCGACTTGAGCGATTTCCTCGCGTTTTCACGGCAAAGCGCCGATCTCA
>JAIXVI010000298.1 GCA_027483065.1 Planctomycetaceae bacterium | reverse complement strand
GACGTGTGCGAATCGCCTCCGCCATCCACGACCACGCAGGCCAGAAACGCATGCAGTGCGCAGGCATCACGAGGACGCCCGCGGTGCGCGCTTCATGGTCGAGCGCATCGATTGCATCGGCGTCGAGCGCGGTGGGCTTTTCGACAAGCACGTGCTTCTTCGCGCGAATCGCGGCTCGCACGAGGTCGACGTGCGTGTCCGTTGGCGTGCAAATCGAGACGACGTCGACGTCGCCGCGCGCGAGAAAGTCTTCGAGGCTCGTCGCACGCGGAAGCGTCGCGAGGAGTCGATCGACGTCGTCCTTTGCAGCGTCGCCCGTGGTGATGAGGTTGCCCGCCGCGGCAGCGCGTTGCGCGGGATCGAGCAGCGCGCGGACTTCGCATCCTTCCGTTCGTGCGTACGACGCGAGGTGGGTACGGCCCATGAAGCCGAGTCCGATGATGCCAACGCCGATCGTTCCGCGATGCGGTGCTCGGACGGATGCATGCTCGAGCGATGTGGGCTCAGAACTCGTCATGGGTTACGCGCGGGAGGAGCGCGGTTCGGGTCAGATTCTGTGGTGGAAAGGCAGACGAATGGATTGGCGAAAGGTTCGTCCACCGCAGCCGTGCTCACGCCTGCGGTGCGAAGACGACGCCGCTTTCCATGTAGAAATTGACGAAGTCACCCGCGGCAAAGTCACGCGCAGATTGACCTGCATCGAGCGTGACCCACATGGGGACGACCGCTTGAAGGAGGACGCGGTTCAATGCGGCGTCGATCTCGCGGATTCGGCCCTGGACGATGCGTGGATGTCCCTCGACGGGCTCGATGAACTCGCCGCCCGCGTGTGCGCGGTGGATCTTCTGTGCGCGGCCCGTGATGGTTCCCCAGACGCGCTTGCCGACTGCGAGTGCTGGCGCGGCCGCACTCGAACCGCCCGCCGCGAATTGCAGCACGTATTCGGTGCCCGGCACCGAAACCACGAACTTGGAAGCGGTCGCCTCTTCGAGGCGGACGCAACAAACGGCATTGGATCGATCAGCGGATGCGCTCTGCATGGGTGGGGAAGATACACATTTCGCGTGACCGTACTATGCGGCTGTGCTCCTCCTGATCGACAACTACGACAGCTTCACCTTCAACCTCGTGCAGCGCTTTGGCGAGATCGATCGCGGGCTCCGCGTGGAGGTCGTGCGCAACGACCGGATCGATATCGCCGGTGCCGAGGCCATGAAGCCGACGCACCTCGTGATTTCGCCCGGCCCTTGCACGCCGAAGGAGGCGGGCGTCAGCGCCGCGCTCATCGCGCACTTTCGCGGGCGAATTCCGATTCTCGGCGTGTGCCTTGGGCACCAAACGATCGGCGATTGTCACGGCATGCTGGTGCGCCGGAATGACGAGCCGGTCCACGGAAAGACTTCTGAGATTCACCACGACGGCCGCGGCCTTTTTGCGGGCATGTCCAACCCGTTTCTCGCGACGCGCTACCACTCGCTCGTCGTGGATCCCGCGACGATTTCCGCGGAGTTCGAGCGCACAGCATGGACCGCACGCGGTGAGGTGATGGGGCTTCGTTGGAAAGCGCCCAATGGCGCGGCGCCGCTGGAAGGCGTGCAATTCCACCCAGAAAGTTTCCTTACGATCGAAGGACCGCGTCTCCTCGCGAACTTCCTCAACATGCGATGAGTTGGCGAGCGATGAGTTGGCGAGCGATGAGTTGGCGAGCGATGGTTTGGCGAGCGATGAGTTGGCGACCTGGGCGTGCCGCCCGAATCAGCGCAAGCTTCGGCGCACAAACTCTGCTCGTGCCGCGCGATCTGCGCCGAGCTCGCAGCCCGTTGTGCGCGAGAGGTGCGCAGGCTGCACTTCAAGGAGGAGGCGATCGATCAACGTGAGAGGGACTTCGGTCAGGCGGCCCGTTGCGGCACCAAGACGAAGCCGCGAGAGGAACTTGATCGCTTCGTCGAGCGTGAGCAATCGGCATGTGCGCAGAATGCCGAGGGCTCGATAGATTCGGTCATCAAGCGCTTCCGCATCGCGCTCGAGAAGCGCTGTTCGCGCCGCGCGTTCGTAGGCGATGAAACGCGGAACGATGACGCCGTTGAACTCGGCAACGATGTCGATCTCGCTTCGCCCAAGCGTGACCTGGTTCGAAACTTGGAAGAAGTCGCCAAGCGCATCGGTCCCTTCGCCGTGGAAGCCGCGCACGGCGAGGTGAAGATCCTTCGCGGCGCGTTGCACTTTGTCGAGTTCTTCGAGCATCCGCAGTGCCGGCAAATGCAACATTGCGCTGACGCGAATGCCGGTGCCGACGTTGGTCGGGCACGCCGTGAGATAGCCAAAGCGGGGATGGAACGCGAACTCGAGTGAGTGTTCGAGTTCGGCATCGAGTGCGAACATCCGTTCTGCGAGAGCCACAAGTTGCAGCCCCGGCGCGAGCATCTGCAGTCGCAGGTGGTCTTCTTCGTTGACCATCACGCTCGCGCTTTCATCGGACGAGATCGCAACACCGCGTGGATGCTGCGCCTCGACAAACGGGCGCGAAATGAGGTTGCGCTCGAATAGCAAAAGGCGATCTGCGGGCGCCGTCGCTTGCACGTTGACCCAACGCACGCCGCCTGCAAACGGACCGCTGAATCGCGCGGATTGAACCCGGTGCACCACGTCCGCGAGCATCGGTGGCGACGCTTTGTTCACGAAGTGGAACCCGAGGAGATTTCGCGCGAGCCGAATGCGACTTGAGAGCACACAGTCGGCGTCTGGCGGCGGCTGCGTGTCGTCGAAGTGGACGAGACGGGACGCGTGCGGGGACGAAGCCGACGGCGGGGTCGGGTTCATCGGAACGCCATCGGTCGAATTCGATTCGCTTGGCGTCATGGCGATGTTCCGCCTTCTTCGGCACCGCAAGCATCGGGCTCCGCGAAGGCGTCGCTCACTTGCCCGCCAAGCGCTTGCAGTCGATCGCGAATCTTCGCTGCGCGTTCGTACTCCTCGCGCGAGACTGCTTCGCGCAACTCGCGTGCGAGTTTGTTGCGGAGCGCCGCGCGATCGACCAGTTCCGCAGCGTGCGCTGGATGTCGGCCGACATGCACCGTCGCGCCGCCTTGCGCGCGATTGATCAGCGCGCCAAGTTCCTCTTCGAAATGTCGGTAGCAAAGCGGACATCCCGCGAGGCCGGCTTCCCGAATCGACTGCATCGAACTTCCGCAGGTGGGACAAGTCTTCACCGCTCGGCGCGCTGGCTGCTGCGCGGATAGTTGGCCTTGGAGCAACTTCGCCACGACAAGTGCGGGGCCGTGCGGTCCCGGCACGATGAGTCCACGCTCGACGGCGTGTTCGGCGCAGAGGTGCACTTCCGTCTTGACGCCGTTTTCAACAAGCGTCTCGTGGACGGTGGCGGGATTCGAGCAGCAGTCGCAGAGTCGTTGCATAGCAGTCGTAGCAGGACCGTCGCGTACGGTAGATCGACACTGTAGCCACGTCTGCGGGATTCGGCCGCATCGGAAGCGCATGGAATCTAGGCTTCGGATGGAAGTTTTGATGCAGCAGCGTGGAGCCGTGCCGTGGAGCGGTCGCTGCGCGGCACGAGGAAGACCGCGGCGTGAGACACGATTGTCATCACGCGTTTGCCGAAACCAGCGCGCGCTGGATCGCGACGAGCGATGTCAGAATCTCGCGGACCGCGGACAACGGCTGAATCGTGCTCGCATCAGAACTCGACTTCGCGGGATTCGGATGGCACTCGAGGAAGATCGCGTCGACTCCCACCGCGACCGCGGCGCGCGCGACTTGCGCACATCGATCGGGACGGCCGCCCGTCGCAGTTTTCTCGCCACCCGGAAGTTGCATGGAGTGGGTTGCGTCGAAGCACACGGGCGCGCCAAACTCGCGGCCGAGTTCGATCATGTCGCCAACGCCGATGAAGTCATTCACGAGTCGATTGAAGCCGAAGAATGTGCCGCGTTCTGTGAGCATGGAGCGCGTCGCACCACCTTCGCGCAGTTTCTCAAGCGCATTTCGCATCTCAGGGACCGACATGAACTGTCCCTTCTTCACGTTGACCGCGCGTCCGGTCGCGGCGGCGGCGGCGAGCAAATCGGTCTGACGACAGAGGAACGCGGGGATTTGCAGCATGTCGACCACTTTGCCCGCGGGTTCCGCTTGGGTTGGATCGTGGATGTCGGTCGTCGCTGGAACACCGAGTCGATCGCGCATCGCTGCGAGCATGTCGAGGCCCTTCGCAAGCCCCGGCCCGCGCGGACTCTTGATGCTTGAGCGATTTGCTTTGTCGAAACTCGCCTTGAAGACGTAGGGGAGTTTGAGATCGGCGCAGACCGCAGCGACCTCATCGCCGATGCGCCGGTTGGTGTCGTCGTCTTCGAGGACGCACGGACCCGCGATGATGAGGAGCGGACGCGTGGGGCCGGCAGGCGTCGCGAACCATCGCTCGAGCGCCGCGGCCGGGCCGGACGCGGAGCGGAGAGCAGAACTTGCGGAAACGCTTGTGGGATCGCGGAGAGGATTCGAAGACGCGGACATTTCGCAGAGTGTACGGCAGCCGCACGGGCCGTTGCGTTGCGCGGGCGTGGTCGAGCGTGGTCGAGCGTCGCACGGGCGTCCTGCCATCACTGCGCGCCCCGGGGCGCCTTTGTTGCCGGGTCTTGTGGCGGTCAGGAACAATTCATTCGGAAGTTGCAAGGTTCAGGAAAGCCGTGTTTCCGGTCCGCCGACGAATTCAAATGAAGGCCGAACGTCGGCCGCACCTCGCACCACTTCGGTCGATCGCCATGGAACACCTCCCGCTCGAACCCGACGCGTTTGCCGCGCATGTCCTCGGCCTCTTGAAGCGTCAGTTCCCGGCGCGCGAGGCCTCGGTGACAGGCCCACTTCATGTCGTCTTTGATGGACGCCATTTGGGGCTTGAGAACCTCTACCGCATGGTGCTGCGCGATCCGCGCAACGGCTCGGAGATCGTTGAGAACTACCTCGAGAGGCTCCTAGAAGGCGATCAAATCTCAGGTGCGCCGCTGCCATTCTCGGTGGCACGCACGCGGGTCATGCCGCGCATTCAACCATTGTCGATCTTCGAACACCTCGATCGTGAGCAAGTGGCGCACATCCCGTTCGTGAACGATACGGTGATCGTCTTCGTCATCGATCTTCCGCAACTCACCGTCTCGATCACCACGGAGCAGATGGTGCGTTGGGGCCTCCAGCCCGATGATCTTGACGCGCTTTCACGCGAAAATCTCTCGCGCTACGCGCCCGATCTCGAAGTGCGACTCGTCGACTCGCACGACGGCGGACGCGCGGCGATCGTGGCGCAACAGGATGGCTACGACGCAGCTCGACTTCTCCTCTCGACGCTGCACGGGCGGCTGGCTCGCGAAATGAAGGGCGACTTCTACGTCGCAACGCCTGCACGTGACACTTTCATTGCGATCTCTGCCGGGCCGGACCCGTTTCTCGATCGCTTGAAGCACCGCGTCGAAGAAGATTTCCGCCGATTGCCGTATCCGATCACGCGCGAACTCTTCTATGTCACGCGCGATGGTGTCGCTGGCACGATGGCGGCGTAAACCCGCGGTCGTCAGGGCTACCGAACCCGAATGGTTTCATCGATCTGCGTGCTATGAACGCACGAAACTTGCCGCTCAATCCTGAGCGCTGCGGGCTCGCTCGTTGAGTTTCGTCGTTCAGCCTGGCGATTTCTCGTCTGTTTGCTGCTCGCGTTGCGTCTTCGCCTCATTTTGCTTCTTCTCTTGGTGCAGCAAGTACTCAATCGCGTTCTGAACTTGACCGTTCTGGACGTCCGCGCCGCGCACGCGACCTTCGCGATCGATGATCACATAGTCGGGATAGCCATCGACTTTGAAGGCAGCGTTTGCTTCGCCCTTCGCATCGAGGACGCACGGGTACTCGATCTTTTTCGAGCGAATCGTCTCTGTCATCTTCTCGCCGCCATCCTTGTGGCAAACGCCGATGAGCACCACGCCGTCGTCGGCGTACTTTTTCGCGATCTCGTTGTTCTTCGGAATCGACTGGATGCATGGACCGCACCACGTCGCCCAGAAATCGAGCACGACGATTTTGCCCTTGAATTCTGCAAGTGAACGGCCCTCGCCGAGCAATTCGGTGTTTGTCCACTGCGTCATCGCGCCGAGCGCTGGAGACTCGGGGCAGAGATCGAAACTCGCCAAACGCGCACGCTTGCGCGCGTCACCCTCGAGGTAGATCGCGGGAACTTGCTCAGGCCGCGGGTTCTTCGCCGAGGCCGCCGAGGCCGCCGAGGCACTGTTCTGCGAGGAGTTGTCCTGCGAGGAGCTGTTCTGCGAGGAGCGCTTCGTCTTCGCTTCCGGCGCGTCTTCTGCGAGCAACTTTTCGGCGACCGCGCGCACATGCTGAGGTTGCAAACCAATCGCGCGCAGGATGCCCTTGCGATCGATCACGCCGTACGTTGGCCAAAATCCAACCTTCCACTCCGCCGCGCTCCGACCTCCATCATCGATCGCGAGTGGATAGTTCAGCGACGCGCCCTTCGCGATGTCGTTCATCTTGTCGCTTCCGCGCGCAGCATCGTGGATGCCGAGGACGACGAGGCCTTTCGGCCCGAGTTCCTTCATCATCTCGACGTTCTTTGGAAGCGCCGCGCGGCAGGGGCCGCACCACGTTGCCCAGAAGTCAACGACGACGACCTTGCCTTTGAGCGCGTCGATATCGCCACCCTCAGCATTGAGCTCTTTCAGAGTCGCGGCGAGTTCAGGTGTCTCATCGCCAATGATGGTCCATCCGCTTTCGCCGCCCTTCACCTTCAGTTCGGGCGCGGGCTTTCCCGTCATGGCGCGATGCGCGGCGCCCGCTTTCCCCATGCGCCAGAACCACTCCTCAGGAAACTCATCCGCCGAAGCGGCCATCGAGGGATCGACGGCGACCGTTGCTGCGAGCGAGGTCGTGCATGGAACAGCAACGGCAGCACCGAACAACGCGAAAACGAGCGAGGTGGCAAGCGAGGTGAGTGAAGTGGTCGGCATGAGAGCAGCGTAACGCCGCGCGACCACACTTCGCGAAAGTTGGCATTTCTTCCGCGCGAAAATCGCGCGCTCGAGTTTTCTTCAAAATGGTTTGCGTACCGCGCACGCGACGTCAGAGCGTGCGTGCCGCAGCCACGTCGAATGCGACGTCAACCTCAACGTCAGCGCGGACCTGCGAGCGTCTTGCGCTCGGTCGCGTCCTTGTTGAAGAGGACGACGTTGCCGCCGCCCTTGTCGTCAACACCCAAGAGCGCGAGGTCCTTTCCTTCCGCAGAACGAAGTAGTACGACGCCGCCACTTGCATCATCGGCGTTTCCGGCGACAACCGACGGCGCACCCGCCGCGCTGAAGATGTTCATCAAGCCGCCATTCGCAGCAGCAACGAACGCGAGTGCGCGCTTCCCGCCACGGACGAGGCTGATGCTGGCGCCATCTTCTTTGCCTGCTTCTGCGGTGAGCGTTGCGACGCCACCAGCGGTGCCGATCGCGAGACGTCCGGCGCCGTCGCTCGTGACAGCCGCGGCGAAGACGGGGCTCTGTTGCGCGTTGTAGACCTGCAGCAAGCCGCCGCGCGTACCGCTTGAACTCGCGCCAAGCGACGCAACCGGTCGCTCGCCACCTGCGCGGCACACAAGCAGTCCGCCGCCTTCGTTCGATTCGAGCGAGACGATCCGATCGCCCTTTTCGTTGAGGAGGTCGATACCGCCGCCAACCTTTGATCCACCGATTTTGCTCGAGCCAGCGGCGCCAAGCGCGATGACCGCAGCGTCGCTGTCCTTGGCACTCGCGTTGACGCGATTCGCGCCTGACTTCGACGCGAGATCGAATTCGCCGCCGGTTTCGCCTGCACGAAGTCGGCCGAACACAGCTCCATCAGGAGCCGTCACGCTGACACCGCCGCCTGTTTCAGTCGCTTCGATCAGGACGGCATCAGCATTCTTCGCATCGGCCACGCGAATCGCGCCGCCGGAGGTGAAGGCGCCCGCCGCGACCACAGGATCGCCGTTCGGATCGTAAAGACTCGTGCGTCCACCGTTCGGACCCGCTTCGACAACCGCGCCGACGCGGCCGAGCGAGGTACCGATCTCCGCGCGGCCGCCATTCATCTGCGCGTAGGCTCCGAAGACCGGCTTTCCTTCGCGGTTCCAGAGAATGAAGTCGCCGCCGAGATCGTTTGCGCCGAGGCGCGCAGTGTTCGAGCCCGACGCATCCCAAAGATCGAGTCGGCCACCTTGCGGCGTCGACGTGGCGACCATCGTCACACGACCCTTTTCGTCGACGATTTCAAGGCGCTTCGTCTGAATGACCGTGGCGGCTTGCGGGTCGCGCATCGCGAGGAGGCCGATGCCCAGTGCTGCCGCAGCGAGCCCGCCAAGGACGCGCGCAAACCGCGTTTCGCCGCGCAAGCGAGCGACTTCCTGTCGAAGGAGCGCGATTTCAGCGTGCGAGCCCGACGTGGCCCCCGGATCGCCTGCCATCGAGGCGGTGTGGGTCGGAGAGGTGAGTTCTCGAGAGGGGGTCGATTCGTGCATGTCGGCTCCTGACGCGGCCGAAGGTGGCACGCGGGGCGGTAGCATATCGGTCCCGTGCGAGGAAGATGCAGCGAACCGCCGCGCGCACGGTTGCGAGGATCAAACCATGGCGAAGAACGATCGCGAGAAGACTGTCCGTACGCAGACCACCGGTCCAATCGGCGTCGCGCTCATTGGAACGAAGTTCATGGGTCGTGCACACTCAACGGCGTGGGGGAAGTGCGCGCAGTTCTTTGAATTGCGCCGTCCGCCCGCGATGAAGGTCGTCGCAGGTCGCAATCCCGATGAGACGAACGCCTTCGCTGCGAAGTGGGGATGGGAACACGCGACCACGAACTGGCGCGACATTCTGACGAACCCCGACGTCGAACTCGTCGACGTTTCCACGCCGAATCACTTGCACGCCGAGATGTCCATCGCGTGCCTCGAGGCGGGTAAGCACGTTGCGTGTGAGAAACCACTCGCAGGCACGCTTGCTGATGCGAAGAAGATGGTGCTCGCTGCGCGCGCCGCTGCGAAGAAGGGTGTGCGCACCTTCGTTTGGTACAACTATCGCCGCTGCCCCGCGGTCGCGCTTGCGCATCGCATGGTGAAGGAAGGGCGCCTCGGTCGCATCTTCCACGTGCGCGCGAGTTACCTCCAAGATTGGGGCGGGCCCGACACGCCGCTTTTGTGGCGATTCCAAGGTGATCTCGCGGGTTCTGGCGCACACGGCGATCTCAACGCGCACATCATCGATATGGCGCGATTCATCACGGGCGACGAAATCACAGAAGTCGTTGGTTCGATCGAAGAGACGTTCGTGAAAGAGCGCGCAGTTGTTGCAAACGCTGGCGGCGAGATCTCAGGGAAGGGCGCGAAAGGCGCGTCTTCCGGCAAGAAATCGGGCAAATCGACGGTCGATGACGCGGTGCTTTTCTTGGCGCGATTCAAGCAGGGCGCTGTCGCGAGTTTCGAAGCGACGCGCTTGGCGACCGGCAATCAGAACCGCAACAACATCGAGATCAACGGCGAGAAGGGTTCGCTCAAGTTCGATTTCGAGCGGATGAACGAACTGCAGTGGTGGGATCACACGCTCGATCCAAAGTTGCGTGGATGGAGCCGCATCATGTGCACCGACGGATCGCATCCGTACGCCGGTCACTACTGGCCCGCTGCGCACTTGATTGGCTACGAACACGGATTCATCAGCCAAGCCGCGGATATCTCCGCGATGGTGGCGGGCGGGTCGCCGGTGGTTTCGATGCCGGACTTTGAAGATGCGCTGAAGACGCAGTGCGTGCTCGAAGCGGCGATCCGCAGCGCGCGCGAACGTCGGCCGGTGCCGATTCGGGAGTTGGATAAGTTTTGAGCGCTCGCGACGTGGTTTGAGCGCTCGCGACTGGCGGCGGGGCGGCTTCGCCGCGTCCGCCGCTTTCGCTCGCTTTCGTCGGCCTCGCCGCGAGTGAATCGCGTCGGGCCGAGATGCGTTGGTTCGGCGCTCGCGACGTGGTTTGAGCGCTCGCGACTGGCGGGCTGCTGAAGCTTCGCTTCAGGTGCCCGCTCTCGCTCGCTTTGGCGTGGATGACATGGGACCTTGCCGAAGGCGGAGCGCAGCGAAGCCTGAGCGGTAGACGTGGGGGTCGACGAACGTCTCGTGTGGCACTACCCCCTGCGAAGCAGGGGTAGTGGCTTGCGTGGCCGTAAACCGTGGATTTGCGAAATCGTCGGGGCAATCCTCCTTTCTACGTCTTGCCATCACCAGAGGTGATGCCACACGAGACGTCTTGCGCAGCCGCGTGTCATCCTCTTGCGCTTCGCTCTCGCTCCGCGCTCGCGTTGGCGCACTCGCAACCCACTCTCTCGCGCGCTCGCGCGAATCGCGCAAAACCGCGCATCGGCAGCGGCGGCCGCGCGTTACCATCGACCCTCCGTCCCTGAGTACCCCAATGCGAGAAGTTCCGCACACGCCACAGCCGAGTTTCGCTGCCGCAGCGAGCCGCGTCGAGTCGTCGCATCGCGCCGCGCCTCTTTCGCACGCCGATGTTGAGCAGCACCTCGTGCGTGCCGTCGGCGCATTGAAGTCGCTCCAAAAGCGCGACGGTCACTGGTGCGCGGAACTCGAGGGCGACTCGATCTTGCAGAGCGAGTATCTCCTGATGAAGTGGATCCTCGGTCAGGAGGCGCAGCCTCTTGTCGATGGTCGCGGTCCGGAGACCTTGCAGCGCATCCTTGGATATCTCCGTTCGCAGCAGCGCGAGGATGGTGGTTGGGGGCCGTACCCAAACTCGAAGTCGGACATCTCGGCGTGCGTCAAGGCATACTTCACGCTCAAACTCTTTGGCGACTCACCCGACGCGCCGCACATGAAGAAAGCGCGCGCGCTCATTCGTCATCTCGGTGGCGCTGAGAAGTGCAACTCGTTTACGAATTTCTACCTCGCTGCACTTGGGCAGGTTTCGTGGAACGCAGTTCCCGCGATTCCGCCGGAAATCATCTTCTTTCCACGTGCGTTCTACTTTCACTTGGAGAAGGTAAGCGCGTGGAGTCGAGTGATGATTCTTCCGCTTTCCATCGTTGCGACGAAGCGATCGACGCGTGAAGTGCCAGCGGCGCTTGGCATCGGCGAACTCTTCCTCGATCAAGATGCGCGCCACGTGCTGAAGCCGACGAACGACGCGCCCGCGCGTTGGAAGAAGTTCTTCCTGAAGGTCGATCGTCTCCTCAAGAAGTTGCACGATGTTGGCGGAACTCCGTGGCGTCAGGCCGCGATCGATCGCGCGTTTGACTGGATTGCATCGCGCGCTGGACAGGATGGCCCCGGGCGCACGGATGGCGTCGGTGCGATCTTCCCGTCGATGGTGTATTGGCAAATCGTGCTGTACGCGCTTGGATATGAACGCTCGCATCCGCTCGTTGAGCGTGCGGAGCGCGAGCTCGATGCATTCTTCGTGCCACTTGGCGCAGGGAACGACGCGCCGATTCGTATTCAGCCGTGTTTTTCGCCGGTTTGGGATACGGGCATCGCGCTCTACGCCCTCGCCGACTGCGGTTACACGATGGATGACGAAGCCGCCGCGCGTGCGGCGTCGTGGCTTGTCGCGCGTGAGTGTCGCTTCGCGGGCGATTGGCAAGCGAACGTCGATGGCGCAGTGACGCCGAGCGGTTGGTACTTCGAATACGCGAATTCGTACTACCCAGACTCGGACGACAGCGCGATGGTTGCGATGGCGCTCGCGCGCGTCGCGCGGGGTTGCGCGGCGTCCTCCGAAGAATCAACGCAGGCGCGAGCTGAGACGATTGCTGCCGCAGAGCGCGGAGTGCGTTGGATTCTCGCGATGCAGAATGATGATGGCGGTTGGGCGGCGTTCGATCGCACGCGCGATCGTCGCATCCTCGAGTACGTGCCGTTCGCCGACCATAACGCGATGCAAGATCCGTCGTGCCCCGACATAACCGGGCGTGTGCTTGAGTGCCTTTCGTGGCACGGCTTCACGAAGGATCATCCATCCATTCGTGCGGCACTCGCGTTCATTCGCGCGCGACAGGAGCCTGACGGACCCTTCTTTGGTCGCTGGGGTGTCAACTACATCTACGGAACGTGGCAAGCGGTGATCGGTCCGATTCGTTGCGGTGTCTCGCGCAACGAAGAGTGGATTCAACGTGCGGGCCGCTGGATGAAGTCGATCCAAAAGCCAGACGGCAGTTTCGGTGAAAGCGCCGCCACGTACGAAGACCCATCGCTGCGTGGGCAGGGGCCTTCGACCGCAAGCCAAACCGCGTGGGCGGCCATGGTGTTGCAGGAAGTGTTCGGCGCGGAAGACCCCGATCTCAAGCGCGCGATCGATTGGCTCTGCCGAACGCAACTCGACACGCTCGCCGCCGCCGATCCGCTCTCAAACCCGGACGGTGACCCTGCGGGAAGTTGGCGCGAAACCGAGTACACCGGTACTGGGTTTCCGAAGATCTTCTACCTCCGTTACCACTTGTACCGCCTGTACTTCCCAACGATGGCGATTGGGCGCTACCTCGATGCGCACGGGCGCGGGCTCTCGGGCAAGCGGCTCATCGATCGCGGCGAGCGCGCGGCGCTCTTTGAGTGAAGGCGATCTCGGGGTAGAAGCCGCTTCCGAGGGAAAATCCTCGTGCGGTTGAACAGCGCTCGTCGCCAAATCAACTTTTTGTTGAAATTTGAATGCCATGCGGTTCCGACGTTCTCGCGGATCACGCATGATGTCTACGGCTGAGTCCCTCCGCTCATTGGTCCGCCGTACGCATTTCGCGGGGCGGAGCTCACGAGGCCACCCGCGTGCGCCGCGCCTTCCGTGTTGTTGCGCTGCACGACTTGCCGCGGCCATTTCTTCTCGCGGACCTTCAGTGTTTCACTGAGGACTGCACATCGTGCAACGTTTTGGCATGTCCTGCGCTGGTCGCGGGGCGAGCGTCATCGCTTTGATGCAACGCTCAAGTCTCGTCGTGTCGACCACATTGATTGTGGTGACTTCCCTGTTCTCAACCGCTTGTCGCGAAGATGCCGAGGCATCGCCGATCGCATCGGCGCTCGCGTCGCCGCCGGCGTCGCTGCGCGCATCGCTGCCTGCGCCGCCTCCATCGACGCCGACATCGCAGCCGGCGTCGCAGCTCGCGTCGGCGCCAACATCGCTGCCTGCATCGGCGCCCGCATCGGCGCTCCGATCGGCACCCGTAACGCCACCCGCAGTGCCGTCAACGCCTTCGCTCCCATCGTCGCCCGCGCTTTCGCGAGAAGCAGTCGACTCCTCGCTCAACATGCTGCTTGAGTCGGAACGGATCGATCAGGCTTTGCGGAACCGAGCACTCGACGTGCTGTTTCCACAGGCAAGTCTGTCAGCGGCCGACAGAAGGCTTGCGTCGGTGTTCCAAGCGCTGCTCCTCGCCGATGGCGTGGCGCGTGAGACTCTCATCGAACGACTCGACTCTGACGTGGCGCGCGCCGTTGATCCTCCGGCTTCGACGTGGCGTGTCTTCGTTCCGCAACTTCAGGGAAACATAGATGATTTGGAACCCGCGCTCAGGGCAGAATTGACCGCACTCGTCGGCCGGGGC
Organism: Planctomycetaceae bacterium; assembly: GCA_027483065.1. GTDB lineage: Bacteria > Planctomycetota > Phycisphaerae > Phycisphaerales > SM1A02 > QWPT01. The sequence continues at coordinate 22,653 of JAIXVI010000298.1, read as the reverse complement.
TATCCGCTCTTTGTCCGCGACCTCGAGACGGGCATCGATTTCCGACTCATCCCTGGCGGCGAAGTTCCGGGCCGCGCGGAAGGGAAGCGCGCGCGCGTTGAGCCGTTCTACATCGCGATCTGTGAAGTCGATGAGTGCGATTGGTTCCGATTCCGTGGCGGCGATCGTGCATCGCTCTTGCCCGCCGAAGGGCGATCGTGGAACGCGGTGAGCCGCTACTGCTCGGATGCAGGACTTTCACTCCCGACCGAAGTGGAGTGGGAATTCGCCGCGCGCGCCGGCAAACGCGCATCATTCTGGATGGGCGAGTTTCCTGTTCTAGGGGAGATTCACTGCGCACGAGATGCAGCGCGTGACGCGAACCAACGTGGCGTAAACACGCTCTACCCGGCCAACCCATTCGGTCTCTATCACGTGCATGGCAACGTCGCGGAGTGGTGCACGCACCCACTCGGTGCGCTTGGCGGCCCAAAGCAGGCCGTGCGCGGTGGTTCATACCGCAAGCCGATCGAGGAATGCGCGGTCGCGTCATGCGAATTTCTCTCGAAGGATCAAGAGCATCCAGCGGTCGGGTTCCGACCAATTCGCCGCATCACTCCCGGTCTCACCCGCGTCGTCGCGTCGGAGGCGCAGCCACTCCGCGTGGTGGTCGTCGACGATGGTGGTGCGCTCGATGAGCACTGGCGCGTCAAGGTCGTGACCGAGACTCCGGATGCTGAGATCCATCAACTGAACCCAGCGTTCGTAGAGCGCTTGCTCGCGACGCAGAAACGGACCGGGCTCCCATGGGAGGTCGAGGATCTTGAAACCGGACTTCGTATGCGCCTTGTTCCGAACGGCGAGTTCACCGTTACAGAGAACTCTGGCTCGGATGCTGGCTATCGCGTGTTGATCGCGCATCCCTTCTACCTCAGTGAGTGCGAGGTGACGCTGAGCGATTGGCAAAGACAACTCGGCGGCGAGCCGATGGGGACCTCCGATCGGCCGATCTCGAACAAGTCGTGGGAAGAGTGTCGAACCTATCTGCGCAAGGCGAAGGCCGCGCTGCGATTCCCAAACGAGTTTGAGTGGCAGTGGGCGTGCACGTTCGGAAAGGACGTCAAGTTTGCGTGGCCCAATGAGATGCTCCCTAAAAAGGAGCGGGTGAATGACGCGAGTCACTGGGATCAGCCGGCGAATAGGGTGGAGTTCGCCAACCGCCTACTCGACGTTGGCCGTATGGCGTCGAACCCTTACGGATTCCGAGGCATGCATGGCAACGCACGCGAGTGGTGCTTGAATCCGTTTGACCTTGATGAACTCATTCCCGAGCCCGATGATCGTCCGATGGGCCAATCTGCCGAAGTGCGATCGGTGCGCGGCGGCGCTGCATCGGATGACGTGTCGCAGTGCCGTGCTGGCGCGCGCATGCAACGATCGCGGGGCGACAAGGATGCAGGACTTCGCGTTGCCCGCAGCGTGGTCTCAAGCCGCGAACTCCTGGTTCAGCAGTGGCCGAAAGATGCGAAGCGCACCGAGGACGATGTCGAGCGCCCGCGGCCGGGTCATGGCGATTCGACACAATCGAACGAAGAAAAGAAGCCTTCGGAGGACAAGGAAGATCGACCTTCGCAGGGCCACGATGGAAATGGCAATCAGGGCGGAGGCGGTCAGGGTGGGGGTCTGGGTGCGGTCGAAGCTCGCCCGCGCGGTGTTGGCGCGCTCCAAGGCAAGAACAACGGCCAAAACCAAGGCAGCGGTTCAGGTTCTGACAACGGCAGCGGAAACGGTCAAGACGGCAAGGGTGATGGCAGAGACGGCCGTGAGGGCGGTGATGGAAAGGATGGAAAGGACGGCACGCTGCCACCGCCCGACGCTCCAATCGAAACCACGGGTACGTGACGATGACGTTGCAGCGCGCGCACATGGCTCGTTCATCGGGTGAGGCTTCTCTCGGGCCCACCAAGAGATCGAGCAAAACGCGCGCGTGCTATGGAAGGAGACCTCCGTTGTCGTGGTAGTCTCGCGGTATGACTCTGATTGAGCCGCGGAGGTTGACAGATGATGACGATGGCGCGGAAGCCGCTTTTCCAGCACTTCCGCGCCATCGCATTCTCGCACGCCTCGGTGAGGGCGCGCACGGTGTCGTGTATGTCGCCGAGACGATGGAGACGCCGTCGATCCGCTGCGCTGTGAAAGTCCTTCGCGCGGAACTCGACTCAACCAGTGCCCTCCGCCGCTTCGAGGCCGAGCGTGTTGCGTTGGCCGGGCTCGATCACCCCGCGATCATCACGATCAACGACGCCGGACGTACCGCCGATGGTCGGCCGTTCTTTGCGATGCCCATCGTGCAGGGCGAGCCGCTGACGTCGGCGAGTCGTCAGGCGCAACTCTCGGTCCGTGAGCGGGTCACCCTCTTCCTTCAGGTGCTCGGCGGCGTTGCGCACGCGCATCGACGTGGCATGCTGCACCGCGACTTGAAGCCTGGGAATGTGCTCGCAGAACGGGTCGAGGGCGGTTGGCGCGTCCGCATTATTGATTGGGGCCTCGCGCAAGCGCTCGAGAGCGAACACGCCACGACCGCGCGCGAATCGCCCCTCACACGGACGAACGGCGGATCGCCTCGCGCGGGCTTGCGGTGGGAAGCGGACGCGCAACTACACGCTGCAGCACACGCGGAATTCGCCTCGGCATCGAACTCAGGATCCCTCTCGGGATCGAGTACGGAATTCCCCCTGAGTCCGCACGAGCAGCCACGCGGGGGCGTGATCGGAACTCCCGAGTTCATGAGTCCAGAACAAGCGGATGGAAGTTTCGCACGTGGCGACGTTCGAAGTGATATCTGGTCGCTCGGCGTCATTCTCTATCTCCTGTTGACCGAGCGCTTGCCGTTCTCGCGCGACGAAGTTCGTGGACTTCGACCTTCGAGCCTGTCGCGATTTCTGCGCGAGACTCCGATCGATCCGCCCTCGCGAGTCGCCCTCGCCGCAAGCGACGCGCTGCTTTTCCGTGGTGACCTCGATGCCATCATCGCGAAGGCGCTCGCGCGCGATCCGGATTCGCGCTACCAAAGCGTCGATGCGTTCGGTGCGGATCTCGAGGCATGGCTTCGCGGCGAAGCCGTGCGCGCACGCCCCGAGTCGATCCTCGCAAGCAGTTGGCGATTCGCAGCACGGCACCGCGTGGCGTCGCTTGCGGTCGTGCTCGCGGCCATTGCGCTCTGTTCGTCGACGGTTGTTGCGCTTCTCGCCGCACAGAGAGCACATCGCAGCGAGATTCACGCAGAGACGACCGCAGAATTTCTTGAAGCGTTGTTGCGCGGGCTTGAGTCGAAAGCAGGGCAGGGCTTTGATCGGGCGCTGATGATCGAAGTGCTCGAAGATGCGGGCGCTCGTCTCCCGGAACTCGACGCAAACGACCCAGTCGCCGCAGCGCGCGTACGGCTCGCGTTGGGCAACGCCTGGTTTTCGCTCGGTTTTCAGCGCGACGCCGAACGTATCATGCGGCCCGCCGTCGAGCGCGTCCGTGTATCGATCGATGAGGACGCGCCTCTCGCGCGACGAATGCTCGCGGAGTACGCGCGCGTCGTTTTGAGCAATGATCCACATCGAGCACGCGAAATCGCCCTGCGACTTGCACAGCGCGGCACGCCCCTTCGCGGGCAATTGTGGCCACGCGACGAAGAGAGTTTGCGAGCGCTGGTGATTTTGCTACCCACGATGAATCTCTCCGCGTTTGAAGATGCTTCGAGAAAGATGCATGGCGAGAATGCCGGAGATTCCCGTCCAAATCCTGCGCTGCGAACGCGTGTGACGCGCTTGTCGGAGATCAAAAGTCTCGAAGAAGCGGTCGTCCTCGATCCACACGACGCGCTCGCACACATCGAGCGCTGTGCAGGTTCCACGTCGAAACTCGCATTGGAAGCGCGCGCTGTGCTTCTTCGAACGCGCGTCGATTACCCGCAGAAAGAAGCCACACTCGCCGAACTCCGAACGTTGCACGAGCAACTCATCACGCTTCCTGAACACGCCACTGTCCGCGGGAAAGTCGCCGTTTCGATTTCACTCGCGCTGTCGCAGCTTCAGCGTGTCGAAGAACTCATCGCATTCGCCGAGAGTGAGCGTGCGGCACTCGAGCCAATACTCGGTCCTGCCAACGGATCGATTCTCAACCTGCGTTTCAATCGAGCGATGTCGTTGGCGAACCTCGGTCGCGTCGACGAAGTGTCGGTGGAATTCGTTGAAATTCTCGCGGCATACCAACGGCTTCAAGAGCCTGATGGTCTGATGAGTTCATGGGTCCGGCGTTCGGCGCTCGCATGGCTGACAGGAAAGGGCGAAGTCGAGCGCTTGGATCGGATGCGCGCCACCTATCTCGAAGAGTGCGCGCTTGTCGGGGCCGAGCCGGTTTCAAGCCAAGAGTTTGATGATGCGATCGCGCGAGCGGTGTCGAATCGTGCAACAGACGAGTGATTCCCGCTCGACGGTCGGCCGCAATCCGGACACATCGACTTTCGTGATTTTGAGGCGCGAAACCGAGCCGCTCCCGCCGAAATGGATGCGCGCTCTCTTGCACTCGTCGTACATTGCGCGGATGCGCTTTCAACAGTCGCCTCTCGGTCTCAATTCGATTTCAGCGGTCTGTGGTCTTCTGCCGAGCACAGTGGTGGCGTTGGTTTGTACTTGTCTGACAGGCGCCGTCGCGACTTCGGCCGTTGCTGGCCCACCCGATCTCTCGCTTGATCAAAACTCGGCGATCGTTGTGCCTCCATCGGTGTTGCGTGAGGGCGATCCTTTCCGCCAACTCGATGAAGTGCTTCCGACACCGAACGATTTCCGCAGCGCCTCTGGTGCGCCGGGTGCACGCTACTGGCAACAAAAAGTTGACCATGACATCGAGGTTGAGCTCGATCCCTCGCGCGCTGAAATCACCGGCACGCAGCGCATCGTCTACCACAACAATTCGCCCGACGAACTTCGCTACCTCTGGGTCCAACTCGATCAAAATCGATTCCGCCGCGATTCGCTGGGCGAGCGCGCGGAGCCTGCGCCTGATCTTGCGTCGCCACAAGACGTGCGTTTCTTGCGCAACCTCGTCGAACAAGCAGAGTGGGAGGGCGGCTATCGCGATGTCGTCGTGCAGGATGCACAAGGCGCGATGCTGCCAACGACGATCGTCGACACGATGATGCGCATCGATCTGCCTGCACCGCTTACGCCAGGAGCTTCGTTCCGATTTCAGATGTCGTGGCGATTTGCCGTCGTCAAGAACACGGTGACGCGTGCGCGATCGAATTACGAATTGCTTGGCGAAGGTGATCCTGACCGAAAGGACGCAGATCTCGCGCCGCTCTACGTCGTTGCGCAGTTCTTCCCGCGACTTGCGCCGTACGACGACGTGCGCGGTTGGCAGCACAAGCAATTCCTCGGTCAGGGCGAATTCGCCCTGGAATTCGGCGATTACACGCTCGCGGTCACCGTGCCTGATACGTGGACGGTCGGTGCGTCGGGTGTCCTGCAGAATCCGCAGGATGTGCTGACGGACGTGCAGCGCGAGCGCCTCGCAGAAGCAGCGCGTGACGAGAAGCCCCGTTTCATCACGACGCCTGAGGAAGCCGCGGAACGTCGCGCCGCAAAGCCGCAAGGAAAGCGCACGTGGCGATTTACCGCGGAAAACGTGCGCGATGTTGCGTTCGGCGCGAGCGCGTCGTTCATTTGGGATGCGGCGAAGGCGCCTATTCCAGGTTCTGGGAGAGAAGGAAACGATCGCGCTGCCATCGCGATGAGTTTCTACCCGCAGGAAGCAGAGCCGCTGTGGAGTCGATACTCAACGCACGCGATTGCGCACACGATTGATTCTTACTCGCGTCACGCGTGTCCGTATCCCTATCCGGTCGCGATCAGCGTGAACGGCCCCGTGGGCGGCATGGAGTACCCGATGATCTCTTTCAACGGTCCGCGACCGGAGAAAGATGGCACCTATTCCGCCGGAACAAAGTGGGGACTTGTTGGCGTGATCATTCACGAGGTCGGGCACAACTGGTTCCCGATGATCATCAACTCCGATGAACGTCAGTGGACGTGGATGGATGAAGGCCTCAACACGTTCTGTCAGTTTCTCGCGGAACAAGAGTGGGAGCACAAGTATCCAAGCGGCCGCGGGGATCCTGAGAAAATCGTCGGCTACATGACCGACTCGGCGCAAGAGCCGATCATGACCAATTCGGAAAGCGTGCGAAAGCTCGGGCCAAACGCGTATGCGAAGCCTGCAACCGCGCTGAACGTGTTGCGTGAAACCGTGCTTGGTCGCGAGCTCTTCGACTTCGCTTTCCGCGAGTACTGCCGTCGGTGGGCGTTCAAGCGGCCAGAGCCTGCCGACTTCTTCCGCACGATGGAAGATGCCTCGGGCGTTGATCTCGACTGGTTCTGGCGCGGTTGGTTCTACACAACCCGTCCGGTCGACGTGCGCATCGAGAAACTCACGCGCTACACGCTTGACTCGCGTGACCCTGATGTGGTGAAGCCAGAGAAGAAGTCAGAGCGCGATTCGCGTCCGAAGACGCTCAGCACAGCACGCAACGAAGAACTTGACGTACGCGCCGATCGATTCCCCGAGTTGCTTGATTTCTATTCGACGTTTGATGAACTCGACGTGACGCCCGAAGATCGGCGCCGATTCAAAGGCTTCGTGGAGCGCCTCGGCGCACGCGACGCAGAACTCTTGAAGACTCCGCTGCACTTCACCGTCGCGCGATTCACAAATGAAGGCGGCATTCCGACGCCACTTCCGCTGCGCCTGACTTTCGCGGACGGCTCGTTCGAAGAGACGACGATTCCCGCCGAAATCTGGCGTTACGCCGGTGGTCGCGACGCGTCGAAACTCTTCGTCACGGCGAAGGAAATCGTGCGCGTGGAACTCGATCGACGACGCGAAACCGCCGATCGCGATCCGAGCGACAACGCGTATCCACAAGAAATCGAGCGTGGCTCGTTTGCGATCGAGCCGCGCGATCGTGGTTCCAATCCGATGCGTGAAGCCCGCGAGAGCGAACTCCGCGAGAAGTCGTTGGCGGGCGCACGCGCGTTGGGTACGCGCGTGGCGGACGCGGTGAAAGCCGGAAAGAGCGCGGGAAGCGTGACGATTGACGCGGCCGAGCGTGACGGATGGGATCGTGCGTTTGTGGTGCTCGATGGCGCAGGAGAGGCGGACGGCGGCATCGCGCAGATTGTTTCCGCTGGTGCCGATGGCGTTGTTGGAACGGAAGACGACATCACCTTCATCGTGTCGTCCGACGGATCGGTCAAGGAACGTGCGCGCCGACAGCGGGGCTCGCGGTGAAACAACGAGAGGACGAACAACAGGGGGCGAGCAACAGGGGGCGATGTATGTCTCGGGTGATTGAGTTGATCGGCGCACGCATCGGACTCGGCGGTCGTTGCATCGACACGCGCGATGGCCCGATTGCCATGCGGAGCGCTGGGCTGAGCGCACGGCTTGCAGCGGGACGTGTCGATCGAGAGCACGTGCGTGACCTCGTGCATGACCTCGTGCGTGATCTCGGCGACATCGTCGCGCGTGATGTGGTTCGTGTTCCGGGGCGCGATCCGGGCGTGGCGCTTTTCGAAGAGGCGCGGCGTTACTCGCTTGAGTTGCGCGATGCGGTGGAAGCGGTGCTCGCGCGTGGTGCACTTCCGTGCGTCATTGGTGGCGATCATTCGCTCGGTGCAGCAACGCAAGCAGCGGTGGGTCGCCATGCTCGTCGCGCGGGCGCGGATGTTCCAGGCATCATTTGGATCGATGCGCACACCGACGCAAACACGATGGAAACTACGCCGTCAGGAAACCTGCACGGCATGATGCTCGCCGCGGTGCATGGGCTCCATGTGCCCGTGTTTAGCGATGTGGTCGAGGGCGGACTGCGCGACCCGCGCCGAACGGTCTACGTTGGCGCGCGCGACATTGACGACGGTGAACGAGAAATCGTTGAGCGCTGGGGCTGCCGGATTTTCACACCCGAAGAGATCGCGCGCATCGGGCCCGAACGCGCGATCGACGAGGCGATGGCGATCGCGTGCGGCACCAGTGGACGATGCAGTGTGAGTTTCGATCTCGACAGCCTCGATCCGTCGATTGCGCCGGGCGTTGATTGCCACGTTCCGGGCGGGCTCGATTGGCGCACCGCGGAAGTGATCCTCGCACGGATTGGTGCGTCAAACGCGGCGGTTGCCGTCGAAGTCGTCGAAGTGAATCCATCGGCAGATCCCTCCGGAAAAACTGCGCGACTCGCCGTCGAAGCTGCTGCGCTTCTCTGTGGTGTGTGAGTAATGCGAGTGACGAACGCGTTCGCGCGCTATCACGCGAACTGCGCCGGCGCGGTGATGCGCATCGCTGCACCCGTGACAGGATGCGCGAACGAAAGCATGCACGCGTGAAGACAGAGCCGCGTTCGCGCGGTGCGCGCAGCGCCTTCTGCGTAGAGATCATCGCCAAGAATCGGATGCCCAATCGCGAGCATGTGGACGCGCAACTGATGACTTCGACCGGTGCGCGGAAGGAGTCGAACCCGCGTCCACGCAAAGCCGTCCGCGTCACGCCCGCGTTCCAATACTTCGTAGGCCGTGAAACTCGGCTTCCCTTCTTCGTGGTGCACGATCTGTCGCGCGCTTCCGAGCGCTTCCTTTCGAAGCGGAAGGTCCACCTCACCGCGCTCACGCGCGACATGCCCGGCGACCAGCGCTTCATACTCCTTCTCCACCTCGCGGGCCTCGAACGCCATCGACAACGTACGGTGCGACACTGCGTCACGCGCAAGCACAATGACGCCCGAGGTGTCGCGATCGAGCCGATGCACAATGCGGGCACCGGGATAGTCAACTTGCAGCCGAGCCACGAGACAATCAGCCTTTTCTGGCCCAATTCCCGGGACAGAAAGCAGTCCCGAAGCCTTGTCGCAGGCGACGATTGCCGAGTCGGCGAAGAGGATGGAATAGCCAAGGCTTGTCACGGGAAGGGCTACACTAACCGCCCCCATGACGAACCGTGCTATGACGATCCGTACCAAGTTGATCCGTACCAACGTTGTGTTCATGTCGGCCCTCGCCGCTTCCGCTGCGCTTGCCGCGTGTTCGCTCAAGGCGCCCGCAACGAGCGAGCCGCAGCCATCGGCGACCTCCGCGTCCAGCTCGACTGGCTCTGCCGAGCCGGGCGTCACGGGCGCGCGCCAACTGACGTTCCCCGATCGGTTCATCAAAGCAGGCGAGGCGTATTTCTCGCCTGACGCAAAGCAGATCGTCTTCCAAGCGATCGAAGTTCCCGAAGGTGAAGAGAGCCCGGCGGACTTCTACGCGATGTTCGTGTGCGACGTCGTGCGCGACGCGAGCGGCGACATCACAGGCGTCACCAACATTCGTCGCGTTTCGCCGAAGGGAAGCGCGAACACGTGCGGTTGGTTCCACCCAACCGATCCCAACCGTTTGCTCTTTGCGTCGACCGTTGGCGCACCAACAGCGGAGAACACGCCGGGCTATCAACGCGGCACATCGCGATATCGCTGGGCGTTTCCGCCCGAGACGCGCATCGTCGAGGTCGATCTCCGTCAAGCCGATGGCTCGGCCGCATCGCTGAAGCCGCTCGAAGGTGACGGCAAGGCGTACGTCGCCGAAGGGAGTTGGTCGCCGGACGGCCGGCATCTACTCTTCTGTTCGCTTGAGTCAGGCGACGGCGACCTCTACGTCCACGACCTCAAGACCGGAAAGCGCACCGCGATCGTGACGGCGCCCGGTTACGACGGCGGCCCGTTCTTCTCGCCGGATGCGAAGAAGATTTGCTACCGGTCCGATCGCAATCGCGACAACTTGTTGCAGGTGTTCGTGGCGGATCTCGTCTACGGACCCGATGGCGCGATCACGGGCATGACGAATGAAACGCAGCTCACGTCGAACGAGCACGTGAACTGGTGCCCATTCTTCCGCCCTGACGGCAAGACGCTTGTCTACGCGACGAGTGAGATTGGCCACCGAAACTACGAGATCTTCGAAATCGTGCTGCCGACCCGCGCGGGTGAAGAGCCCGTCCGTCGACGCGTGACGGAATCGGAAGGCGCCGACGTGTTGCCCGTGTTCTCGCCCGATGGCACGTGGCTCTTGTGGACGGGACAACGTCACGAGGGGAAGTCGAGCCAGCTCTACGTTGGCAAGTATCGCGATCAAGGTGCGTCTGCTGCGAGCTCGTCGAAGTGAACTCGAAATGAGTTCGAAGTAAGTTCGAAGTCGTTTCGCTGCCGGCGTCCGCGCCTCCCTCAGTCATAGGAACGCCCGTCACTCCCATGCTTTCGCCGATCTCCGAGCGCCGCTATCTGATCCCGTTTCGGTCGCAGTTGCTACCGTCGATTTTCACCGACACGCTCGTGATCGGCTCGGGTGTCGCGGGCTTGCGCGCGGCGCTTGCGGCGGCGGAACATGGCGAAGTGATTCTCGTCGCGAAGGATGACCTCGACAAGACGAATACCGCGTGGGCGCAGGGCGGGATCGCCGCCGTGCTCTCAAGTGACGATTGCGCAGAGGATCACGTCGCCGACACATGCGTCGCTGGCGCAGGACTCTGTGAACTCGAAACGGTGCGCGCGTTGGTGGCCGAGGGCCCGCGCGAAGTGGAGCGGTTGGTCGAGCTCGGCATGCGCTTCGACCGCGACGCAACCGGCGCGCTCGATCTCACGCTTGAAGGTGGACACGGACGTCGACGCATCGTGCACACCGATGGTGACGCGACGGGGCGCGAACTCTCGCGGACGCTCCTCGCCGCGTGTCGCGCCGACGCGCGCATTCGGCTCTTCGACAAGTGTTTCGCGCTTGATCTCGTGACCGGCGGCACCGCAGGATTTGGCGAAGATCGCGTGCTTGGCGCGATCACGCATCATCCGAAGTACGGCCTGCAACTCATCTGGGCGCGCGCGACGATTCTCGCCTCGGGTGGCATGGGGCAGCTTTGGCGCGAGACGACGAATTCACGCGTCGCGACCGGCGACGGCGTGGCAATGGCGTGGCGCGCTGGCGCGACGGTCGCGGATCTCGAGTTCGTCCAGTTTCATCCAACGGCGCTCTACGTCGCCGGTGCGGGGCGACACCTCATCTCGGAAGCCGTCCGTGGCGAAGGAGCGGAACTCATCGATCGCGCAGGTCGCCGCTTCATGGTGGATCGACATCCGCAAGCGGAACTCGCGCCGCGCGACATCGTCAGCCGCGGCATCGTCGAGCACCTCGCGCAGTCGCAAGACCCGCACGTCTTCCTCGATGCGCGCAAACTCGGATCTGCTGGCTTTGCCCGACGATTTCCAGGTCTTTCGCAACTCCTCGCGGGGTACGGCATCGATCCTGGAACGAAGCCCATTCCAGTCATGCCGGCGGCGCACTACTCGATCGGTGGCGTCGCGGTCGATCTCGATGGTTGGACGGGAGTTCCGGGGCTCTACGCATGCGGCGAGGTTGCATGCAACGGCCTGCACGGAGCAAACCGACTTGCTTCGAACTCGCTTCTTGAAGGTCTTGTCTTTGGTCGACGTGCGGGCGTTGCTGCAGCGACCACCGAAGCGCCGCCGCGCGCGAACTTGCGCGTGGTGAGCGACATTCGCCCAAGCGACAAGGGTGAACTCGATCTCATCGATGTGCGCTCAAGTTTGCGAAGTGCGATGTGGCGCAACGTCGGCATCGTGCGCAGCGGCAATCGACTTGCCGACGCGCTCGACATGATCGACTTCTGGTGTCGTTACTCGCTCGACAAAATCTTCGACGATCCCGACGGATGGGAAATTCAGAACATGCTGTCGTGCGCAGCGATCGTGACATCTGCGGCACGTGCGCGTGAAGAGTCGCGCGGAACGCATACGCGCAGCGATTTCCCAGGGCTTGATCCTGCCGGCGCGGTGCGTCGTTTCTATCGGATTGGCGCGGAAGCGCCTGAAATCCGCTGTGTTTCGACGGTATCGACCCCCGTGAATCAGGGAGTTTGAGCGAGACGCATGACGTTGCCCGCAGCGCATCTTCGAACGTTCGCGGCACGCGCTACTGTGGTGTTCGGTGCGTGCACGGCGTTCGCCGCGCTCACCGCGTGTGGTCCACGCATCGAGTATCGCGCGCGACCTGGCTTCGCCACCTCCGCGGAACTCCCCGATGAAGTCGTGCTCGACGACGGAACGATCATTCGCTACTTGCCCGTGAACGAGTTTCTCGCGATGAAGCGCGCACGCGAGCGCGGCGAGGTGTGGGAGCCTGGGAGTTCTGGCTCAAACTCGAGCGCGCAAAGTGCAGCCGACGAATCGGCCGATGGTGAGGCCGCCCGGCCTTCGTTTCTTCCGTGGGAGGAAGACGCGGAAGGTCGCGTGCGCATGCAGGCGAAGTTGCCTGAACAGGTCGTCGCGAACGCGATGCGCGCGTTTCGCGAGGAACGCTACGGCGAATTGTGGGAACAGATGGTCTCGCGCTCGGTGCGTGAGCGCGCAACACGCGAAGCAGAGGGCGACGCTGATGCCGCACGGGCGCAGTTTGCCGAGTGGTGTGGCCGCGGTCGCGAAGACGTGATGAAACTCCTCAATCGCATGAGTTTCGGCTTCTCGACGAACGCAGTCATCATGCGGAAGTCGGGACCAGCGCTCATGCAACTCGAACTCACGCCACAGATCGCTGGTGACTTCCGCTACCGCATCGTCGAGATTGCGTACGAAGAAACTCCCGCGGGCCAACGCGTGACGCTTGCGGGAATTCGCTGAGCGTAAGCGGGAATTCGCTGAGCGTAAGCGGGTGTTTGCTGAGATCGCGCCAGCCTCAGTCGCGATGTCGCGCGGATGAGCGTTCATTGCGGGTCATACAAAACACGCCGCAAAAGAAACACCGCCGTCCTTGCAGACGGCGGTGGGGTGGGTTTCTTCGATGGGCGCGTGGCTCACGCCGCGCGCGATCTGCCGAGCGAACCTAGCCGGGCGAACTTAGCCCTGTGCGCCCGCGAGTGGCGTGGGTGTCGGCTCCTTCGGCGCATTTCCGCCGTCGTCGCCGCCACCACCTTCACCTGCGCGCACAGCTTTGAAGGTCAAGTGATCTTGGCCTTCGACGCGGGTCACGCGGATCTCGTCGCCAGCCTTGAACTCGCCCATGAGGAGGTTTTCCGCCAGCGGATCTTCGATGTACTGACCAAGCGCGCGGCGCAGCGGACGCGCACCGAAGTCAGGGTTGTAGCCCTTATCGATGAGGAAGTCCTTCGCGGCTCCGTCGAGTTCCATCTTCATGCCCTTCTCGCCGAGGCGCTTACGCACCTTGGAGAGTTCGTACTCGATGATGGTGACGAGGTCTTCCTTCAAGAGCGGACGGAACACGACGACTTCGTCGAGACGGTTGATGAACTCTGGGCGGAAGAACTTCTCGATTTCGCCCATGAGCGCCTTGCGCATCTTCTCATAGTCGATGACTTCCGTGCGCTTCCCGAAGCCGAAGCTCGCGCCGCCCTTGATGACGTCGGCACCGAGGTTCGAGGTCATGATCAGGATCACGTTCTTGAAGTCGACGTGACGACCGAAGCTGTCGGTGAGTCGACCTTCTTCCATGATCTGGAGGAGCATGTTGAAGACGTCGGGGTGCGCCTTCTCGACTTCGTCGAGGAGGACAACCGCGTACGGACGACGACGGATGCGCTCGGTGAGCTGGCCACCCTCTTCGTAGCCGACGTATCCCGGAGGCGCGCCAACGAGACGCGACACGTTGTGCTTCTCCATGTACTCCGACATGTCGAGGTAGAGGAGGGCGTCGGGGTCGCCGAACATGAACTCAGCGAGCGCCTTCGCGAGGAGCGTCTTACCAACGCCGGACGGTCCGACGAAGATGAAGCAGCCCATCGGACGCTTCGGATCCTTGAGGCCCGAGCGCGCCTTGCGAATCGCGCGTGAGACGGCCTTGACGGCGTCGTCTTGGCTGACGACGGTCTTGTGCAGTTCGCCTTCGAGTTGGAGCAAACGCTCGCTCTCGGCCTTCTCGAGACGGGTGAGCGGCACGCCAGTCATCTTCGAGACGACTTCCGCGATGATCTCTTCGTCGACGGTGCCGACGGTTTCGTTCATGCGCTCCTTCCACTCGCCCTGCAACTTCTCGCGCTCGCGACGGTGCTTGTCCATCTGATCGCGGATTTGTGCAGCGCGCTCGTAGTCGGCGTTCTTGACCGCTTCGTCCTTCTCGATCGCGAGACGCTCGATCTTCTCTTCGATTTCCGCGAGATTCGGCGGCTTCGCCATCGAGCGCAGACGAAGTCGTGCGCCAGCTTCGTCGATCACGTCGATCGACTTGTCGGGCTGCACGCGGCCAGGGATGTATCGACCGGAGAACTCGACCGCCGCGCGCAACGCAGCGTCGGTGATCTTGATGCGGTGGTGCGCTTCGTACTTCGGGCGGATGCCCTTCAAGATTTCGAAGGTCTGTTCCGCGTTCGGTGGTTCAACCGTGATCGACTGGAAGCGTCGCTCGAGAGCCGCGTCCTTCTCGATGTACTTGCGGTACTCGTCGAAGGTCGTCGCGCCGATGCACTGGATCTCGCCACGGGCGAGTGCAGGCTTGAGCACGTTCGACGCATCGATCGCGCCTTCCGCGCCACCCGCGCCAACGAGCGTGTGCAACTCGTCGATGAAGAGAATGATGTTCTTCGCGCGGCGGACTTCGTTCATGACCGCCTTGATGCGCTCTTCGAATTGGCCGCGGTACTTGGTACCAGCAACCATCGCCGCGAGGTCGAGGACGACGAGGCGCTTGTCGAACAGAATGTCGGGGACTTCCTGATTGATGATGCGCTGCGCGAGGCCTTCGACGATCGCCGTCTTGCCGACGCCCGCTTCGCCGAGGAGCACAGGGTTGTTCTTCGTGCGGCGGCAGAGAATCTGCACGACGCGCTCGATTTCGTTCATGCGGCCGATGACTGGATCGAGCTCGCCGCTCTTCGCGAGTTCGGTGAGGTCGCGGCCGAAGCTGTCGAGAGCAGGGGTCTTGCTCTTCGCAGCACCGCGACGCGCGCCCGACTCAGGGCCACCGGACGCGGGACCGCCCATCGATGGTGGTTCCTGTGGTTCCGACTGCGGGGGAGCTTCTTCGCTCTCGGCGCCAGCGCCGAGGAGATTGAGCACTTCCTCGCGGACTTCTTCGAGCTTGAGCCCGAGGTTCATCAGGACCTGTGCAGCAACGCCGTCATGCTCGCGCAAGAGGCCGAGCAAGAGGTGCTCCGTGCCGACGTAGTTGTGGTTGAGGTTGCGCGCCTCTTCGATCGCGTACTCGATCACTTTCTTCGCGCGCGGGGTTTGCGGCAACTTGCCCATCGTCACCATTTCTGGGCCGGTTTTGACAAGTTTCTCGACCTCGATGCGTACCTTGCGGAGATCGATGTCGAGATTCTTCAGCACATTCGCGCCGACACCCGAGCCTTCCTTCACGAGGCCGAGCAGGATGTGCTCCGTCCCGATGTACTCGTGGTTGAGGCGCTGGGCCTCTTGGTTGGCGAGGGCCATCACCTTGCGGGCTCGATCGGTCAGTCGTTCGAACATGGGGGACTCCTTGCTTGCCTCCGGAAAAGCCTCCGGAGCGGCTCACCACTTCACATCCGTCGACCGAGTCGCCGCGATCGGCTTCTCGGACAATCGGATTGCCATCGTACTCATTCACCGCGTACCGAAGTTCGCGGGAATGGCGCGGGGCGGGCAAGACTTATGCCATCGCCTCGAACTTGCTACACGAGTCCTATTTCGGCACGTCGGCGCCCTGAGATAGCGGAAAACGGGAGGTATTCTTGCGATCCAACATGGTTTCATCGCTGACGATGCGCGTCCTTGCAGGAGTCCTGCCTGCCGTTCTGGCCATTCATGCAGTTGCGTGGGCGGATATCCAGCGTCGCGAACTTGCGACCGAGGTCTCGGTGCAGCTTGAACTTGCGAGCGGTCGCACCGAACGCGCAAGCATCAAGGCGTGGTCGGAAGACGGCATCGAGGGCGCGACGGGATTGATCCGGTGGGAAGACCTTCGGGTCGCGTCCGCGGCGGTCGTGTTGAAGGCATGCGCGACGGCTGCAGGTGCTCAAAAGGACGCCCAAGCTGCGGCCGATGTTGTCGCGATCGCGGAGTCGCTGCCCGACGGTGAGCGAATCGTGCGGAGTTTGACCGACTGGGCGCGTCGCCAAGGTGCGACGGATACACAACTTACGGCAGCAAAGACTGACGCCGCACGACTTCGCTCGGCGCGCGAAGAACGCGCCAAAAAGGCGGAAGACGCGCGGCTCGCCGCGATCAGCCCAGAAGCACCGCGCTTCACGAATCGAGCGTGGAAAGAACTGCCGCCCGACGAGTTTGAGCGTGCGAGTGCGGAGAACCTCGAAGGCGCCCGCGCGGCGCTCGCAAAGGCGGGCACAAGCGCGACGCTGCACGAGACGACGCACGTGGCACTTCTCGCGGAGGCGGGCGACCCTGCGTTCCGCAACGACGCCGGCGGACTTGAGTTCTTCTACGCGCGCTGGAGCGAAGAGTTGGCGCGCGCGGGTGCCCCTGTGCGATTGCAGGGCAAGGTGCCTGTTGCACTTGTTGCCGACCGCGATCGTTGGCGACTTCTGGCGGCGTCGGTCGCATCGACCGATCCTGCGCGCTACCCAGATGTGCTGGTCGTCTACCCCGCGGCCGCGAACGGAGATCCGCGGCCGCTCGTCCTTGTCGCGCCAAACAGCGATCGCGCGCTGCAGCTCTATCACGCGTCGGTCGGGCTCGCGCGCGCGATGCTGCATTCGGCGGGTGCGCCCGAGCGTGGGCCAGCGTGGCTCAACGAAGGACTGCCGCGTGTGATGGCAGAACTGCAAACGCCGAACGCCGCGATGGACGAAGCGCTTCGTCGCGATGGGCTCGTCGCGTTGCGCGCGGGAACGACGTTCGCGCCGGTTCTCAACAGCGCGTACTCCGACGCGATGTGGACGAAGGACTTCGGCCTCGCGCAGTCGATGTCGTACATGTTCGTGCGTTGGCTCTACGAGCAGGGCGGGATGAAACTCTTGCGCTTCGCGAAGGTCACGGCACCCACCGATCCGTGGCAAGAACGCTTCAAGCGGGTCTACGGATCGAGCATTTCGTCGGCGGCCGCTGCTGCATCGAAGTGGTTCTACACGAATGACTGATGTACGCGACGAACGAATCGCCCCGTAAAGGCATCAGCAAAAGCAGCGACGAAAGCAGCGACGAAAGCAGCGTCGAAGCGGCGGACGAAAGCGGCGGACGAAAGCGGCGAGAAAACGCTGAAGTAACGTAGCGCGCTTACTGCACGCGGCCGTCGGCGATACGCACTTGTCGTTGCGCGCGCGCGGCGATCGAAGCGTCGTGCGTCACCATCACCATCGTGAGGCCCGCGGCGTGGCGCTCGGCGAGGAGATCGAGAATCCCCGCGCCGGTCTTCGCATCGAGATTGCCCGTGGGTTCGTCGGCAAGCAGCATGCGTGGTCCGTTGACCAACGCGCGCGCGATCGCCACGCGTTGACGCTCGCCGCCTGAGAGTTCGGCAGGGCGGTGCAGCAATCGATGCCCGAGCCCGCAAGTCTTGAGGAGTTCGGCGGTGCGATCGCGGAGCGCGCCTTTCTCGGCAAACCAGCGCCAACGCGAGAGGCCCACGAGCGCAGGCAACATCGCGTTCTCGAGGACGTTCAACTCTGGCAACAAGTGATAGAACTGGAAGACGAAGCCGACGTCGCGGTTGCGATAGCGATTCTCGCGCGCTGCTCCGAGTGCGCGAATGTCTTCGCCACCGAAACGAATCGCGCCCGAGTCGGCGTCTGCGCGGTCGAGACCACCGAGGAGATGGAGCAGCGTGCTCTTTCCGCTGCCTGAACTACCGACGATCGAAACCCATTCGCCTTCATGCACATCAATCGATGCGTCGCGCAGAACGGGTACTGAGATTTTCCCGAGGCGATACGTCTTCCGCACGTTCTGCGCGGAGATCAGTGGCAGGGTTGTCTGCGGAGGTGCGTGCATTACTCGTACCTCAAGCTTTGAACGGGGTCGGTGTCGGCGGCGCGTCCTGCGGGAATCGCTGCGCCGATCACGCTGAAGATGGTTCCGCCGAGTGCCGTCGTCCACGCGGTGTGGAAATCAATCGTGCTCGGAATGCGGCTGAAGTAGTAGACGCTTGGATCCCAAATGACGTGGCCTTCGTGATGCCAGAGGACGATGGCGATTGCGATGAGCGCCAGTGTGCCGAAACCCCACAGCACCGTTTGGAGCGCCGACGCGCGCACGATGCCGCGCACGATCATCAAGAGGCCAATCGCAACGATCACCCAAGCACCAACGCGGAGCCACATCGGTGCGGGAGTTCCGAGGAGATCGTGGATGTCGTTGATGCGCGCGACGATGGTCCAGGCGAGGAAGACGCCGACGATCGATCCGACGACGCCGATGAGGAGGCCGTAGCGGAGGAAGATCCAGAGGACGCCGGTCCGTGATGCGCCCACGGCGCGCAGAATGCCGATGTCGCGCGTCTTTTCTTGCACGATCGACCAGAAGATCGCGAGGACGAGCGCCGCGCATACAACGTAGACGATCGAGAAGAGTGTGCGCATGAGTTCGCGCTCCTTCTCGACGGGGCCGATCAAATCGGAAAGTCGCTCTTCCCAGGTTGCGACGATCACGCGCGCCGGAGGCTTCACCATGTTGGCGCGATTCTCCATCGCCTTCGTGTAAAAGTTGCCGTACGCGCGCTCAACCGCTTCGCGCAGGGTGCGGGGGTCAACGCCGCGCTTCGCCTTGACGACGATCGTCGTCGCACGCGCAGGTGTCGTGCCGATGACTTTCGGTCGACCGTTGTCGTCGAACTCTGTCTTCGACGTGAGTTCCGCTTCATCGAGCATGAGCATGCGCTGCACATCTGTGAGTGGCGCGAGGACACGCTGCGCATCGATCTGATAGACGCCCGATTGAAACTCGTTTACGACTGCAAAGGAAGACTTCTTCTCGCCGACGATCCTGCCCGACTCTGATACCGGCACGAGCGTGAGGAGCACGTTGCCGACATTCGGCATGAAGTAGCCGGGATCTTGTTGTCCGAGCTGGTTTTCCGTGCGATACGAACCGTCCTTCGTGCGGCGATTGAACGGCGAAATCTCGATACCGAGCACGATGCCTGGATTTCCAAACGAGTCGCGCAGCGACATGCCGTCGTTCTCGCGCTGATACTCGCTTTCGAGTCGAGGGTCATCAGGGCCGAGCGACTTCGCTTCTTGCGCGGTTGGCGTGCGCCAATAGAGTTTCGATTGGTAATCGGTTACGCGATCGAAACTCTCGGGATCGATGCCCCAAACTTGCACGGTTTCAATGCGCTTGCCGCCATCACCTGTGCCGTAAGGCATTTGAAGAAGGCCGTAGCTTTCGACGAGCGCGCTCGCGGCCTCCGCCTCGGGCAGCGCTTCGATTTCGCGAATGAAGTCTTGGTAGTACGGAATGCCCACGATGTCGCGCGTGACAACGACATCGCCGATGAGCGTTTTTCCGGAGCTCCGCACCATGTCGAGGAAGCCCGACATGACGCTGACGACGACGATCACGAGCGCAACGCACAGCGCAACCGCAGCCACCGCGAGAAACGGAATGATGCGCGATGTGAGGTAGCGGTTCGCAAGAAGCGGTGCGTACATGGCCAAAGTTCAGAGGCGAAGTCGAGAGGGTAGCAGCGTGCGCAGCGCGCGGTGCGTGTTACGGAGAGTCGTTCACGCGGAAGAGGTTGTTTCGCGTTCGCGCGGTTGTTTGGTCGCGCGCATGCGCGGCTCGAGAATGTACTCGCGACCACCCCAACGAATGGGCACGCGGCGCGTCAGCATGCGCGCACCACTTGCGAGCCAGGTTGCAACGCGGAATGCTGCGATCGGATGCGCGACGGCCCACACGATTGGCGCGCGTTGTCGAGCGTAGATGACGGAAACAACGGCGAGCGCGAGGGCGAGCGAACCGATTCCGGCGAGGAAAAGCGTCCACGGTTCCTCGCCGCCGTGCGCGAGGCCGATTGCACCGACGACCGTAGCAGTCGCTGCAAAGACTGGCAGAATCACCGAAAGAAAGAGGAGTTCCGCAGCCGCAACCATCAGTCGTTGCGGCCGACGGTTGCAACACTCGATAAAGATGCGCGTCCAACCACTGCGCATGGTGGCCGCGCTTTCGTACATCGAGACTTCCATGCGCTCCGATGCGTCGACCACGCCCAAACGCGCGCCTTTGCGATCAAGGCGCCACGCGAAGAAGAGGTCCTCAAGCAGCGCGTCCTTCACGAGTTCATGCCCACCGACCGCGAGGTACTCGTCGCGCCGAAAGAGCAGGAATTGGCCGTTCGCGAACGGCCAGCGGTTGACGTCGCGATTTGCTTTGTCGAGCGGGAAAATCCGGAAGAGCACCAGCGCGGCGACAGGCTGCAGGAGCCGTTCGAAGGAGCGGCGGAAGGTGAGTCGTCCGACTGCCGACAAGAGCGCGGTTTTGCGTTCAGTCGCGATGGCCAACATGGCATCAAGCATGTTTGGCTCAAAGCGGCAGTCCGCATCGGTGAAGAGAATCCACTCGCCCTTCGCAGTTGCGGCGCCGACACGACACGCGTTGCACTTTCCCGCCCAATCCGCGGGGCAGTCGTGGTTCTCGATAAATCCAATGCGCGAGTCGCCAGCCGCGGCCGACACAAGCAACTCGCGCGTCTGGTCGGTGCAGCGGTCGAGGACGTAGATCACTTCGAAGTTTCGAAATGATTGACGTCGAAGCGTGCGGACACTCTCTTCGATGACCCGTGCCTCATTGTGTGCGGGGATCACGATCGAGAGGAGGCCCGAGGCTGGCGGCAGTTGGTCGCCGTCGGCGACGCGGGGAATTCCTTGCTCTGCGAGGCGAAGGCGTACAAAAACGATGCACGCCACGGCGGCGAGAAGAACGCACGGAAAAAGCAGCAAGATGCCCAACAGCGACACGCGCGCATCCTAACGCAGTGCTGCAAGCGCGGTGCGTGTCGCGAGGTTGCAGTCATGCTTTCCTCCGGCGAGCGAAACGAACCGTACACTGCGCCCCCCATGCGGATCCTCTTGACCAACGACGACGGCATTCACGCACCCGGTATCGAAGCGCTCCATCGGGCGATCCGCGATTTGGGCGAAGTGGTGACGGTTGCGCCCGCAGATGTGCAGAGCGCGACGAGTCACGGCATCACCTTTCACACGCCGCTGATGATTGAGGAAGTCGCGCCCAACGAATCGATGCGCGGGTACGCGGTCGATGGGCGACCGGCGGACTGCGTGAAGCTTGGATTGCGGCGGCTGTGGCCGGATCTCTTTGGCGCGGGCACGCGACCGGATGTCGTGATTTCGGGCATGAACTCAGGTGCGAACGTCGGAATCAACGTGATCTATTCGGGCACGGTGGGCGCTGCGGTCGAAGCGGCGTTTCTTGGTGTTCCGGCGATTGCGGTGAGCCTCCACATGGGTGGCGGCGCGCCGCATTGGCGCCGTGCCGCGGAAATCGCGCGACATGCGATCGACGAGGTGTTGAAGCACAAGATCGATCCGCACAACGTCATCAATATCAACGTGCCGCGCACGCATGCGGCCGACACGCCGATGCCAAAGATCAAGGTGGTCACGATGAACACCGCCGCGGGCATCGACAATTACGAGCGTCGCGTTGCACCTGACGGCCGTCCGTACTACTGGCCGAACGGGAACGGCATGGAGTCCTGCCACACGAAGGAAGGCACCGATGTCGAAGCGCTGCATGAGCGATTCATCACGGTGACGCCGCTTCAGTACGACCTCACCGATTACCACCGCATCGACGAGTGGCGCCGCCGCTTGGCGTGAATCACGCCAAAGCGAGCGAAAGCGGGCATCTGAAGCGGAGCTTCGGCAGCGCTCCAAAGCGCATCTCAGCCCCCGAGGATTCACTCCGAGGGGAGCTGGCCAGAGCGAGGGCGCGGCAAGAGCCGCGCTCGAGCGCTTGTTGTCTTCGCGGTCGCCGCTGCGGCGGCTCCCTTTCGCGTGGCTCACACCAAAGTGAGGGCGCGGCAAGAGCCGCGCTCGAGCGCTCAAAGTACGTTGCGAGCGCTCAAACTAGTCCACCAACATGATCATCCGTAGGCGGATGGTCACGGTCTGGCCCGGCTTGAGTTTCTCGAGTTGCTTGCCGCTCGCGCGCCACTTGTAAAGCGCGTTGCGAATCGCCTCATCGACGCTGCCGTTGCCGGTCGAACGCACGAGTCGCGCCGCTTGTGGAATGCCATCTCGACCGATCACAAGTTCGCCGATCGGATTGCGCGCGACGCCATCGACATAGTTGAGCGTGGTGAAGCGCGGTCGCACGGGCTTGAGCGTGATGCCCTTCGCAGCGAGTGGTCGACCGTTCTGCCAATTCGCCATCGGCACATCAATGATCGACGTCGGGTCGCTCTCGCGATCGGAGAGTTCGCCAGCCGGCGCAACGGTGTCGCCGGGTGCGCCAGCGGGCGAGGGCTGTGCAGGAGTGTTCTGCGAACCATCGACTGGAACAGGGCCGGGGATGCCGCCGCCCTGCGTTCCACTCTTCGTTGAAACCGAGTTCTCCGCGTTCGGCGTCGACTCGCTCGACGGCATCGGATTGGGCTCTGGCGATGGTTCGGTGGGTTGCTCGGG
>JAIXVI010000033.1 GCA_027483065.1 Planctomycetaceae bacterium | reverse complement strand
GGCTGTCCCCAGTTCGAGAGCAACTCAGCCAGATCGACGCCATTCACGACACCATCGCCGTTCAGGTCGCCGGTTCCACCGGCGCAAGTGGTGCAGTTCGCCTTCGTCTCCGAGACGCAAAGGCTATCCCACTGGAAGTCGCAGCAGTACGGGTCGATCACGCAGACGTTTCGGCAGCATTCCGCATTGGCGCAGCCGGGGCTGTCGTGGACGACGCAGCAGCTCGCTGCGTTCGGCGAGCCGCACGCGGTCGTCACCACGAAACGGCCTTCAAACGTGAGAGATACTGCTTGGCGAAGACAGTTGCAGTTCGCAACGCAGGATGGTCCGCAGGTACCACAGTTTCTGCAGCCGAGATCCCCGTTCTGAAGATTGAGTGTGAGGACATATTCACCCGGAACAAGTACATACTGGCCGTCAGTCGACTCGCCTGTGGTCAGCGCAGCGGAGAAACTCACGGGACCAGTGAGCGCGACGGTCGCGCGGTCTGGAACTGGGCAGCCCTCGATGTAAGGCCCGCTCGATGCCGTAAACGCGAAGGTCGTCTCCTCAGCCACGCTGAATCGCAGTTCCGACGTCGAGTCCTTTCGAGTGTCGCCACTCGCGAGCGTCGGGTTCGAGATGTTGGCCGCGAGGCTGCCCGCCGCGAGTGATGCAAAGCTGGCCTGACAGGCGCCCGATCGAACGACCGACGACGTGAGCACGGAGCAAGTGCTGTTTGGACCGAATGTCGTGGTCATCGTCTCCCGCTCTTCGTAACTCTGGACGCTGACCTCGGTCAGCGGATTGGCCGCGCCCTTGAAGACGGTGACAGGGGCGGTCACCAAAGGCTCGCATGCGTTGCCGACGATGCACTCGTAGACGGTCGAGGCAGGATCTGCGGCCTGCATCGTGACCGTGTAGGTGGGTCCCGTCGCGCCAACGATGGGAATGGTGTTGCGGCGCCATTGGTAGTAAGCACCTGGGTTGTTGAACTCACTCGCCCGGAGAACGACCGATGATCCGATGCAGACCGTGCGAGACGATGGCACCGACGTCACGTAGGGAGCTCCGGACGATGCGTGGGATATGCCAGAAGCCGAATAGAGCGTGCTACCCACGACACTACCCGCCGAGTTTCGGCCAACAACCTTCCAACGACCAACGAACGCCGGAGTCCGCCCCACAATCAACGGGGTTGTCGGGTAACTGCCGACGTCAGCGGTCCGAGTCGTGTACCAACTGGCGATCCCACACACGGTGCAATTGAGTTGCTCCTCGATCGAGACGGCATAGGTCGCCGCCCCGGTGATCGCGGTGAACGAGAGCCGTGTGCCGCCGCAGCCGAAGTTCGTGACCGTCACCGCCTGCGCGTTGGCTGGGCGAGCGAGCAAAGCTGCGGTGAGAATCGACAGAAGGATAAAGACGCGATTGGTGGTGTATCGAAAGACGTTCATGCTCTGATCCTCGTCGTGTGGAGAGTCCTCGGGCCGATCGGACGCCGAACGAATGATCTGTGGTGCCGCCATCGCGGCCAGCCGTGGGTTCCAAAGCATCAACAGGATTCGGAGGGTCAACCTGAGGAAAAACCTTCGCGATTCGAGATTTCACATCGCAAACAACCTCAGCCGCAAATTGACGTCCACAAAGGGCACGGCTCGAGTGCTCACGACCTAAAACAGACACGGCCCCCGAACTCGGGGGCCGTGTTTTTTGGGCCGTGTTTTTTGGGCCGTGGCTTTGAGTTGTTTTTGAGCCGTGGTTTGAAGCCGCGTCTTTGCGGAAGCATGGCGTTTCGCCATGCCGTCCATTTTCAATCAGCCGCTTCTCAGTTTGGGCACGGACCCCACTTTGTGAGCAGCGCAGAAAGATCGGCCGCGCTCACAAAGCCGTCGTGGTTCAAGTCCCCCTGTCCGTCTGCCGGCGCGGTTCCCCAGACACTCAGGAGAATTCCAAGATCGGCCGCGTCGACCTGTCCGTTTCCAGACATGTCCGCCTCGCAATCACACACCGTTGCCGAGCCTTGGATGAGATACGGCCCGACGACGTTGTCCGGTGTGTTGCCGCAAATCACTGAGCCGGCAGAGAGGACACACGCAGCTTGGTTTCCGATGATGCGAAGACCCGCGGCGTCGTCGGTCGTGCCGGCACCCACGAGGTTGTCGAGGATGTCGGTGTTCACAAGGCGCATCGTTCCCGCAAGGATCTTCGCGTTCTGGAAGTACTCAACCGCGGCGCCTGCGCCTGGCACAGGATTGCCGCTGATTGTGCAGTTCTCAAGCGTGACATTGGTACCGGCCGTACGGATGCCAACACCCTTGAACGCGCTACCGCTGCCCGCGTAAGTCTGAGCGCAACGATTGTTCGTGAAGCTCGAGTTCTTCACCACGCCCGATGAGGCGTATGTAAGAATCGCGCCACCGTCGACTTCGGCGAAATTGGCGTTCGTACCGCTGCCACCGAACGTGCAACCGTCGACGTTCAGCGTGCAGCGAAGGAAGTACATCGCTCCGCCGAAGTCCGCGTCGTTGGTCGTGAAGATGCAGTTGCGCACGAACGCCGACGAGTCCTTCGCGAACACCGCGCCACCGCCGGTGAAGTTGTAGGAAGGCGGATTGATGGGCTGGCCGACGCCACCGCGCTTGAAAGTGAGGTACTCAAGGCCCGAAGTCGCTGGTCCGCCGTTGATCGTCACGATGGAGGTCGAGATACCCACGCCGTCGATGATGGTCGGCGTTGCCGAGTTCGTCGAACCGCGCACGACAACATCCTTGCCGTTCAACGAGAACGATTGGTTGTACGTTCCAGGGGCGACTTCAATGCGATCACCGGCAACGGCCGCGTCGATAGCGACTTGAATGGTCGCGTACTGCGCGGGAACGCGACGAACCTTGCTGATGACAACAGAGTGGCGACCACCGGCCGCCACGACCAACGCGCTATTCGGCGAAGTGAGTTCCGTCGGAACAACACCTTGGCCGTAGTTCGGATCGCTTCCTGAACTGCCGACGACCGAACCCCACGCCGCAACAGATCCATCCGCCTTCACAACGATCGTGTGCATGCCGCCCGCAGAGATGGCCGTGCACGTACCGAGACCCGCTGGCACGATCGACTGGCCGTACTCGTTGTTCGAGCCGACCGTCGTGGTGCCGCTTCCCCAACAAACCACTTGTCCGTTGGTCTTCAGCGCGACGGTGTGGCTATCACCCGTCGCGATTGCGGAAACCGGGCCGAGACCTGCGGGGGTCTGGCACTGATTCTGGCTGTTCGAACCCCAACAGATGACCGTGCTGTCGGACGCGCGAATGACGGCCGTGTGGTAACCACCACCAGCGATTGCCGTCACCGTGCCAAGACCTGCGGGCACAACGCACTGGCCAAGGTCGGGGATGACGCCGCCGTACACCGTTCCGGCACCCCAGCACGCGACGGTGCCGTTGGTTCGAACCGCGATGGTGTGGTAGCCGCCAGCTGCGACTTTGGTCGCTGCGAGCCCGCTCGGCACCGTGCTCTGGCCGTAACGATTGTCACCCCACGCGACCACCGTGCTGTTTGGACGCACGGCGACAGAGTGGTAGTAACCCGCACCAATGCCGCTGCAGATGCCAAGCGAGCCCGGCGGAACAGATTGATTTGTGACCTGGCCGAGGTTGTTGGTGGTCGCGCCCCAGCCCACCACGACGCCGTTTGATTGAAGGGCGAGGGTGTGCATCCAGCCAGCCGCGAGCGCGGTGCAGGGTTGCAAGTTCGTCGGAGTGCTGGATTGACCGAACTGCGGAAAGACGCCAGTCGAGGTCGCGCCCGCGCCGAAGCACGTCACCGAACCCGATTGACCGAGCGCTGCGCTTGTCGCTGCAGCCGCGACGGCCACACCAATCACGCCAATTGCAAATCTCTTTTCAACCATTGCAAAAACCATGTTCAAGTCCCTTGCCGGCTTGGCCGGATTCACGCAAAAAAGCACCGACAGAGCGCTCCATGCGCATACTTCAACGGAAAGAGATTGTGCCGAAGGTTTTTATCGCGGAAACGATTGAAAATTCGCTCGATTGACAAAACACCCGACCGCCTTTCGGCGGTCGGGTGCGTTTACACAGTTTTCACTGATGCATGCGCCGCTGAGTGAACAGTGCGCGCGTCGACGCGATCAATAGTCGTCGCCGTGGTCGTGGCCTGCAGCGGCCTTCGCCTTCTTCTCCTTGACCTCGGTGATCGCGCAGTCGGTCGTGAGGAGGAGCCCCGCGATCGACGCCGCGTTCTGCAGTGCGATGCGCTCGACCTTGGTCGGCACGATGATGCCCGACGCCACGAGGTCTTCGTACTTCTGCGTCGCCGCGTTGAAGCCGAAGTTCACGTCGCTCGAGTCTTCGATCTTCTGCGCAACGACCGAGCCATCGAGGCCGCCGTTGGCAGCGATTTGCTTCGCTGGTGCAGCAAGCGCGCGCCACACGATGTCAACACCGACCGACTCGTCGCCCGGGAGGCCCTTCTTGAGCTTCTCGAGCACGCGACGCGCACGGATGACGCTCGTACCGCCGCCTGGAAGGATGCCTTCCTCAACAGCCGCGCGGCATGCGTGCAACGCGTCTTCAACGCGTGCCTTCTTCTCCTTCATTTCGACTTCGGTCGCGGCGCCGACGTTGATCTGCGCAACGCCGCCTGAGAGCTTCGCGAGGCGCTCTTGGAGCTTCTCACGGTCGTAGTCGCTCGTCGTGAGTTCGATCTGCGCCTTGATCTGCTCGATGCGACCTTGGATGTCCTTGGTCTTGCCGAGGCCTTCGACGATGGTGCAGTTGTCCTTGTCGACGGTGATCTTCTTCGCGCGGCCGAGGTCGGCGAGCGTGAGGTTCTCGAGTTGAATGCCGAGTTCCTCCATGATCGCTTGACCGCCGGTGAGCACGGCGATGTCTTGCAGCATTTCCTTGCGACGGTCGCCGAAGCCCGGCGCCTTCACAGCGCAGACCTTAAGGACGCCGCGGAGCTTGTTCACGACGAGGGTCGCGAGCGCTTCGCCGTCGAGATCTTCAGCGACGATGAGGAGGCTCTTACCGCTCTCAGCGATCTTGCCGAGGATCGGGAGGAAGTCCTTCGCGCTCGAGATCTTCTTCTCATAGATGAGGACGAAGCAATCTTCGAGGACGCATTCCATCGCGGCTTGGTTGGTGACAAAGTGCGGGCTGAGGTAGCCCTTGTCGAACTGCATGCCTTCGAGAAGCGCGACGTGCGTGTCGAGGCTCTTGCCTTCTTCGACGGTGATGACGCCGTCCTTACCGACCTTGTCCATCGCCTCGGCGATGATCTTGCCGATGTCCATGTCTTGGTTCGCAGAGCACGCGCCGACTTGCGCGATTTCCTTCGAGCCCGAGACCTTCTTCGACATGCGACGAAGATCTTCGATCACGGCGGCGACGGCCTTATCGATGCCACGCTTGACCGAGTTCGCGTTCGCGCCTGCGGTGATGTTGCGGAGGCCTTCTTGGAAGATTGCCTCGGCGTAGACGGTTGCGGTGGTGGTGCCGTCGCCAGCGTCCTTCGACGCCTTCGACGCGACTTCCTTCACCATCTGCGCGCCCATGTTCTCGTAGGGATCTTCGAGTTCGATTTCCTTGGCGACGGTGACGCCGTCCTTGGTGACGGTTGGGGCGCCGAAGGACTTCTCAAGGACAACGACGCGACCCGACGGGCCGAGCGTGACCTTGACGGCCTTCGCGAGCTTCTGCACGCCGCGGAGAATGCGCTCGCGTGCGTCGGTGTCGTATGCAATTTGCTTTGCTGCCATTGGTGTTTCTCGTTTCTTTCTGCTGATGCGCTTTCGCGCGTTTGGGTTACTTCAATCTTCGATTCCGCCAGAGGTCGCTGCCGCAAGCAGCGACCGCTCAAACTTCGACCGCTCAAACTTCACTTCGCCTCTGTTGCACCAGAGGGAGCGCCCGCAGGCGCGACCGCTC
>JAIXVI010000279.1 GCA_027483065.1 Planctomycetaceae bacterium | reverse complement strand
GACAACTGCCCGTCGGTCGCAAACTCGGATCAAGCAAACGCAGACGGCGACAGCGTCGGTGACGCATGTGACGGCTGCCCGAATGATCCGTTGAAGTCGTCGCCTGGCGTATGCGGTTGCGGCGTGCCCGACACCGATGCCAACGGAAACGGCGTGCCTGATTGCAACGAAGGTTCAAGTTCGTACACGGCCAACCTCACGGGCGGCACGATTCCGAACAACAACGTGAACGGTCTCGCCAAGACGTTCGTGGTTCCGACCGGTGGCGTGACCGGTCCGCTGACGGACATCCAGATTCAGTTCACTGGCTTGGCTCACAGCCATGTCGGCGACGTGATGGCGGAACTCGTCGGTCCGGACGGTACGAAGGCTTCGATCTTCTACCGCATCGGTCGTGTGCTTGCGTCTGGCGACGCAGGCGACACCGCGGACTTCGTCTCGGTGAATACCTACAAGTTTGCGGATAGCTACACATCGAGCGTCTGGGCTGCCGCGGCAGCGGCGGTTGGTGCGACCGACCCAATTCCAAGTGGCGACTACTACGCGACGGGTGTGCAAAGCAGCGTCAAGGTGCTGATGAAGTCGCGGTTTGATGGAAAGCCGTTGGTTGGTACGTGGACGCTCCGCATCGCGGACATCAGCAGCACGGGTCAATCGACGGGTGGAAGCATCGTGTCGATGAAGGTGACGCTGGTTGGCACGACGGCGACCGGCGACACGGACAGTGACGGCGTGCCTGACACGACCGACAACTGCCCGACGGTGTCGAACGCATCGCAGTCGAACGTTGACGGCGACGCGAACGGTGACGCGTGCGACAACTGCCCAACGCAGTCGAACTCCAGTCAGTCGGATCTCGACAACGACGGGGTTGGCGATGTCTGCGACAACTGCCCATCGGTGGCGAACACCACCCAGGCGAATGCAGACGGCGATAGCGTCGGCGACGCATGCGACGGTTGTCCGAATGATCCGTTGAAGTCGTCGCCTGGCGCATGCGGTTGCGGTGTCCCCGACACCGATGCGAACGGAAACGGCACCGCTGATTGCCTCGAAGGTGGAAACACCTACTCAACAACGCTGACGGGGGGCAACCTCCCGAACAGCAACACGACGGGTCTCTTGAAGACATTCGCAGTGCCTGCCGGAGCTGTCACCGGCGCACTCTCGGATATCCGAGTCGAGTTCGTTGGGCTCAGCCATAACTGGGTTGGTGACGTGATGGCTGAAATCATCGCGCCAAACGGGGCCAAGGCGAGCATCTTCCACCGTATCGGTAAGGTCCTCGCATCCGGCGACAAGGGTGATGACTCGAACTTCTCGGCCGCGAATACCTATCGATTCGCCGACAGTGCGACCGCCAGCGGTTGGGCGGCAGCAGCGGCGGCGGTGGGCACGGACGCGATCGTTGCTGGTGGTGACTATTACGCGACGGCACCACTGAGCAGCGCCAAGATCTTGATGTCGGGCGTACTCGCGAGTGCGCCAGTCGCAGGAACATGGCAGGTTCGCATCGCGGACATCGGCACGGGCGAGACAGCCGGTGGATCGGTGGGTTCCATCAAGGTCACGCTCGTTGGTTCCTCTTCGTTCATGGCACCACCGACGAGCGCGTTCCCGAATCCAGCGGATTGCGATGCAGACGGTGTGCTCGACACAGAAGAGATCGCGGCAAATCCGGAACTCGACTGCAACCTTGACGGCATCCTCGACCTCTGCGAGTTTGCGATCGGCGCGACAGACGTCGATGAGAACGGCATCCTTGACCAATGCGACCAGGCAACTGGCGACTTGGATCTCGACGGCGTGATCGGTGCGGGCGACCTCGCGATGCTGCTCGAGTCGATCGGAGCATCTGAGGAAGTTCCTTCAGGCCGATTGCTCGGAGACCTCGACTTCAACGGCACTGTTGACGCTGAAGATGTCGCGGCACTCTTGGCACGTTGGGGTGAATTGCGTTAAGCACCGATCGCCCATCTGCGTGCGAGTCGTGCGCAGATGGGGCATAAAGCAAAGAAGAAGTCACGGCCCCCAGTCGGGGGCCGTGCTTCTTTTCTGCGAGAAGGACGTCGCGAAAACGGTCGCTCGTGTTGTCTCGGCAGGGAGGCGGTCGTGACAGCGCTTTCTGAGTGCGCTCACAAGGAGCGCACCCGCGCCAATCACCCAAACCGCTCGGGATTGAGCATCGACACATCGAAGCAGGGTTTTTCACCCGTGACGATCTCGGCCATGGCCTTGCCTGTCACGGGGCCGAGCGTCATGCCCATCATCGCGTGACCGGTTGCGACGAAGAGGCCGGGCGTTGAGCGGACGCCGCCAATCGCGGGCATGCCATCGGAGGTGCATGGACGGTAGCCCGCCCACTCTGCTGCAGGCTTGAGTCGATCCAGTCCTTCGAGGTACGCGACCGAACCCTTGACGAGCATCTCAAGGCGTTCACGCATCCACGGCTGACCGAGCGGGCCGATCTCAAGCGTTCCTGCAAGGCGGAGTTGCTGCTTGCCATCGCGGGCCATCGGCGTGATTGCCACAAAGGTCTCGTGCAACACCATGCCTGTCGATGGAAGCGGAGGCGGGTTCGCCGCGGGATAGTCGAATTGCAAGTGGTAACCGCGCGCGCCTTGCATTGGAATCTTGACGTCCGCGAGGCGGCCAAGCGCGTCGCTCCACACACCCGCGGCGAGCACGATCGCGTCGGCAGCGATGGTCTCGCCCGAGGTGAGTTCAACGGCGGTCACCGCGCCCGAGCGTGATTGCCGAAACGCACGCACTTCAGCATCGAAACGCGTTTCGACACCATGTCGCGGGAGTGCGCGCACGAGTCCTGCGATCAAGTCATTCGGCGCGCAGTGCGCACTGTCCTTCATGTGGATCGCGCCCGCGACCTCGTGACGGAAGCAGGGATCGCGTCGACGGAGTTCGTCGCCCTCGATACGTTCCCACTTGTAGCCGAACTTCTCCAAGCTCTTCGCTTCCGCCTCTGCGTGGGCCATGTTCTCCGGCTTCATCACCACGTCGAGCCAGCCGTCACGCGCGTAATCGCACTGAATCGACTCTTCCTCGAGCATTTCTTCGAGAACTTCGAGCGTCTGCCAGCCCATCGTGCAGAGCACTTCCATGCAGCGGTCCAAGTGGCGCTTGTTGCAGTGGAGGTGGAAATTCCAGAGCCACGCGATGAGCTCGCGGTCGAGGCGCGGCTTGATGTAGAGCGGCGCGGTGCGCGAGAACATCCACTTGAGTCCGCGCATCGAGACACCTGGCCGTGTGAGTGGATAGTGGCCGATCGATAGCAGACCCGCGTTGCCACCGCTTGCGCCGTCGGCGATCGCACGTGGAGTTTCGCGATCGAGGAGCGTCACGCGGCAGCCTTTCTTCGCGAGGTGCCATGCGGTTGACGCACCGACGATGCCAGCGCCGATCACGACGACGTGGCGCTCACGCGAAACAAGAGGCTGCGAGAATGATCCACCAGAGAGTGCAGACATGTCGCGCAGCGTAGCGAAGGAAAACCGCTCCGGAAAAACGACGCGGAGCGGACGAGGTTCGTTTGTTCGAACCTCATCCGCTCCGTGTGCAAGTCCATCAGTGTTGCGTTTGCGCAGCGGACGGGAGTACGTCAGCGTTGCGCCGACTCACGCCTTCTTGCGCGCTGCTTCGTACTCGGCGAGCGCCTTCTCCATGCCGCCACGCATGTTGCCCTCAGGGGTCTTTGAGATCGCGTCCTTCTGGATCGTGATCGCACGGTCGACGTCGCCCTTCAAGAAGACGACGCGCGCGAGCGTGTCGAGCATCGAACCTTCTTCGCCCTTCGAGGCCTTCACCGCGGCTTCTGCCGCGCGCATCGCAAGATCGAGGTTCGGCTCAGCGACGCCGCCTTCGGGGTCGACGATCGTCCACGCGAGCGCATTCATCGTGGCCGCGTCGGACTTCTTCGCCGTGTAAATCTCTTCGCCAAGCTTCCATGCGTCCGCGGGCTGCTTGGCCGGACCGGCGAGCACGCCGAAGAGCTGCATCTTGAGGCCATCGGATGGCGCGATCGCGATCGCTTTCTGCATCGCCTCGACGGCCTTCGCGTAGTCGCCCGATTGGCGTGCTTCGCGCATGGCCATGGCGATACCGCGCTGCATTTCCATCGCGGCGCGCTCGGTTTCCTGCTGCTTCTTCGCGGCAGCGGCGTCCCACGTACCCGCAATGACGCCCTCAAGAGCAGCGTCCATGCTGGCTGGGTGACCGATCCACGCGATCTTCGAATCCTTGTCGACGATGAACGAGCAGGGGATGCCGTTCTGTCCAGCGGCTTGCATCCACGGGATCGACATCTTGGTGCGGTCGCCGGCGTAGACAACGCGGTAGCCCATCGTGTCGCCCTTGCCTTCGACGAACTTCTTGACCTTCTCGATCTTTGAAGCTTCATCCGGGCCGCGCTCGCTCGCGGCGACGCTGACGACGATGACTTCTGGATGCTTCTTCTGAAGTTCGGAGAGATGCGGCATGACCGCGATGCATGGGCCGCACCACGTTGCCCAGAACTCGATCACGTGGACCTTGCCCTTTTCGATGCCTTCAACCTTGTCGCCCTTGATCCATTCGTCGACTTGGAGCTTTGGTGCGGCGTCACCGATCGAGAGCTTTGCAACGGGCGCGGCGGGGGTCGCTTGCGCAGGAGCGGCGGGGGCGGGCTTGATCGGAGTCGCCGGGACGGTCTTGCCGTCCTGCGGGAGTGCGGTGGGAAGCGCGAGAACGCTCGCGACGACACTCGAAATCAACATCGAAGTCAGTAGGGGCATGGGAAATTCCTTTCGTCCGCTGTGCGGGCGCTCCATGCTAACAAAGGCGCGGATGTGGGTTCCGAGGCAGGATGCGCGATGTCACCCGCTTTCGCAGCGGGGCGTCACCCTCAGCGCAGTGCAGCGTCGACCGTGTTCCGCAGCAGCATCGCGACGGTCATGGGGCCAACACCGCCGGGAACGGGTGAAATCCAACCGGCGACGGTGCGCGCTTCTTCAAACGCCACATCGCCCACGGTGAGGCCCTTGCCATCTGGACCAGTGACGCGGTTGATGCCGACATCGACAACGACTGCGCCCGGCTTGACCATATCGCCTCGGATGAGGCCCGGCACACCCGCGGCAGCGACGAGGACATCTGCCGAGCGCGTGAGTTCCGCGAGATTCTTGGTGAACTTGTTGGTCGAAACGACGGTCGCTTCGGCGCGCATCAAGAGGACGGCGATCGGCTTACCGACGATGTTGGACGCGCCGACGATGACGCAGCGCGCACCGCGAAGTTCGACGCCGGTCGATTCGATCATCTCCACCGACGCGAGGGCGGTGCAAGGTACGAGGCTGCGTCGTCCGTAGACGACATTTCCGATGTTCGCGGGATTGACGCCTTCAACGTCTTTTTCAGGCGCGATGAGCGCTTGAATTCGCTCGTGGTCGACACCCGCCGGGAGCGGTAAGTGCAGCATGATCGCCCGCACATCTTCCTCGGTGTTCAAAAGCAGAATACGGCCCGCGATGTCGTCGTAACCGGCTCCATCGGGGAGTCGATGAAGTCGATAGTCGATGCCGACCGCTGCGCAGGTTTTCGCTTGATTTTCAGCGTAAATCGAAGCCGCGCGATCGCTTCCCGCGAGGACCGCGTCGAGTCGAACAGGTCGATTGGCCGCTTGAATGCGCGTGACGAGATCCGCGCGAACGCGGGCGGAAAGTTCCTTTCCGTCGATGATCGACGCGCTCATCGCGAGGTTCCTCCGGTCGCGGTCGTGGTCGTGGTCGCGGTCGTGGTCCCGGTCGCGGTTGTCGCCGCCGCCGGTGTCATCGCAAACGGCGGAAGCGCCAGCCGCGCCAACGCTTCTTCGTACCGCGCGAGCGTCGCATCGATCACGGGCGCTGGAAGCTCGGGGCCAGGTGCCTCTTTATTCCACGCGCCGCGCGCGACGAGTTCAAGCAAGTGATTTCGAACAAACTGTTTGTCGAAACTCGCTTGCTCGCGGCCGGGCGCGTAGTCGTCGGCAGGCCAGTAGCGCGAACTATCTGGCGTGAGCACTTCGTCGACGAGGATGAGTTCGTCGGTGACGCGGCCTTGCGCATCAAGCGCGAACCCAAACTCGAACTTCGTATCGGCGAGAATCACGCCGCGCGCGCGGGCGTACTCCGCCGCTGCGCCGTAAATCGAAAGCGTGAGCGTGCGCAGCCGCTCCATCACGTCGCGGCCGACGAGCTCCGCGGCGCGCTCGAACGAAACATTCTCGTCGTGGCCCTCTTCCGCCTTCGTTGCAGGCGTGAAAATGGGCTCTGGCAAGCGACTTGAAAGCTGAAGCCCCGCGGGCAACGGGATGCCGCAAACCGTGCCCGACGCGCGGTACTCGTTCCAACCGCTTCCCGCGAGATAGCCGCGCGCAACGCACTCGATCGGCACAACTTTCGCGGCTCGGCAAAGCATCGAGCGCCCTGCAAGCATTGCGCGATCATGCGCGGTGAGCCCTTGAATTGTCGAAAGATCTGTGCCGATCACGTGATCGCCAACGATCTTTAACTGCCGCAGGAAACCGAACCAACCGAGGCTCATCGCGGTGAGAAGACGACCTTTGCCGGGGATTGGCGTCGGCATCACCACGTCGAACGCGCTCAGGCGATCGGTCGCCACAATGAGGAGTGGCGCGCCGGGCGCATCAGAGGTGCGATAGACGTCGCGCACTTTGCCTTGCCGACGGCCGGGAAGGGAAAGTTCGGTGCGAAAGACTGCGTCGGAAGTCGTGCCAGAAATCGTCGGGCTCATCGCGGGCTAGGGTACACTCGCGACCCTCTTCAGGGGCCTTACGGTTTCAGCCGTGCGGCTCACCGGAACAGGAAGCGGGCGACACACGCACCAAGGTGGCGCCTGTGTGGTAGATCATTTTTCTCGGCGTCTCGTTGCCTTCTTGCCTTCTTGCCTTTTTGCCTTCTTGCCTTCTTGACTTGTTGACTTGTTGCCGCCATGCCGCCCTTTGGTCGCATCGCGTGCCGCTCGTCAATCTCGCCAGTCATTCTCGCCAGTCACTCTCGTCTTTCACGCGCGCTCGTCCGTCTCACTCTTCCTCAATTCCTCCGCGCGGCTTCCACACCCACGCCGCACAGCTTCCGCAATTCCTCTCGCCGTGATTCACTTCCGCGTCCATGATCCAAACGCGCTTCGCGTTCTCAACGACCCAACACGCGGGCGGCGGTGGGATCTGCGATCGTCGTACCTCATCGGTCCCGATGCGAAGCCGATGCGTGGTTCGATCGAAGAGCGTGATGGCCACATTTACTGCGAATCAGCGCAGGATGCGCCGGTTGGAATCGCGATCCTTGTGGATACGAAGAGTGCGGGTCGTCTGGTCTTGCAGACGTGTTTCTTGCCGTCTCGCGATGAGCCGTATGACCTCTTTCTCGAGATCGCGCGATGGCTCATCAAGCAGTTCGTTGAAGAGTGTGAAACGTGGCAGATGTGGAGTCCGACCCTGTCCGGCGACGCATTTGCGAAGTGGGACGCGGCGCGCGATGAATTCCGCGCAGCCCTGCGCGAGTCCGATCCGGTTCGCGCCGAAGTACTCGCGCAACGATCCATCGAACTCGGCCTCGAAGCCGGGGAATTGATGGCGATTCGTCACTCAAGTCACCTCGTTGCCCGGCGCTTCGTACGGAAGGCGCCGAGCGCAACAACGCTTGGTGTGTGTGTCGATCCGCGTCTTGCGCCGAACTCCGCGAATACCGCTGCCGCACGGCAGTTTGACGTGATCGCGCTTCGAACGCCGTGGGAGTTGATCGAGGCAACGCCTGGCAAGTACGACTGGAGTGCCGTCGATGCGTGGGCGAAGTGGGCGCACGCGGAGAAGAAAGCGCTCATCATCGGGCCAATCATCGACTTTGGTACGACGAACGGCGTTCCGAATGGACTGCCGGCGCACGCGCTTGCGGCACGCAGTGATCACCAACGACTTCGTGCACTCATTTGGGCCCAGGCCCGCGCTGTTGCCGCGCGATACCAACAAGTGACGCCGCTCTTCTTGGCAGCGAGCGGATCGAATTGCGCAGGGTGGCATGTCGAAGGCATCGATCGCATGATCGAGTGGACGCGCACGGCGGTTGTTGCGATTCGCGATGCGAAGCGTGATGCGCGCGTGGTCGTTGAGATTCAATCGCCCGCGGCGGAAAGTTGGCGTGGCGTGAAGGGTGGCTCGTGGCCGACCGCGTTCCTCCAGAAGCTGGTGACGGAGAATCTTTCGCTGACGGCCGCGGGTGTGCGATTCACGCAAGGCGGAAACGCGGATCCTGTGCGTGATCTCATGACGGTCGGCGGGCTGCTTGATGGTTACATCGGTCGCGAACTCCCGATTTTCGTGACAGCGTTTGGTGTCCCGAGTGCATCGACGGCGACAGAGCATCTCGACCGTGGTGCGTGGCACGCACCCGATGGTTGGACTCCGAGTGCGCAGGCGAATTGGGGCGAGGCGATGCTGCGCGTCTCGCTCGCGCGTGCATTCGTCGAAGGTGCGTGGTGGTCGCGGCTTCAGGATGCACCGGGTGGACCAACCGATGGAGTCCTCGATGTGCAAGGCCGCGCAAAGCCGGTCTTGGATCGATTGATCGCGTTGCGCCGTGAACTCGCGCGCGCGACGGGCAAGGTCGCTGCTGGCGGAGGCCGTGCGGGATGACGTCCATCACGACAACTCGGCCAACGGGGAAGCACGCGCGAAAGGATTTCGGCGCGGACGTGCACGTTTCGGATGCGCGCCTTCCGTACGTGATCGATGACGCCGAGTCGCACTTCGACTGTGCGCTTTCGCTTGCGGCGATCGTGGCGTTGTGCGGAGTTGCCATCTTCATTTGGGGAGTCGCGGTATCGCCCTCTTCACGCGATACGCGAGTTCACACGGGCACGACGACGCGCATTTTCGTGCCGCCGCATCGGGTGGATATCGATCGCGCCGACGTTGGCGAGCTCGCGCTGCTCCCTGAAGTTGGGCCGGGCCTTGCCGCGCGCATCGTCGCCGATCGTGCGGTGCGCGGCGCGGTTGGTTCGGTCGATGCGCTCTCGCGGGTCGAAGGAATTGGTCCCGCGCGACTCGAGGCGATTCGGCCGAAAGCGTTTGCAGGCGCTTCCAGAAAGAGCGAGCGAGTTGACGGAGCGGAGCGGTTCGATGGCTAAGGCGAAGTCGAACAGTGCGACCGACGGAGCGCTGCCGTCGGTATCAACATCGACATCAACATCGGCATCAACATCGGCATCAACGAGGTCGTCGGCGTCGGCGACAGTTGTCTCATCGGCCGCTTCATCCGCATCGACGGTGCTCGAGCCAGTACGCGCACACATTGGCGATGCACTTGGAGAAGCCTGCGAGCGTGGAGGCACAACCGCGTTCGAAGGTTCCGCGGGCGGGTTGCCAACGGTCATCGCAGCGTTGCTTGCCGCGCCGAGCGAGGCTCGAGCTTCCCACGAGGTGGCCCACGAGGCGGCCCACGCGGCGGCCCACGCGGCGGCCCACGCGGCGCCTGCTGGCGGGCACGTCGTCGCGCATCTCGACGAAGCTGACGACGCGGTGGAGGAATTGCGCGCACTCGGCGTCGAAGCGGCGCTTTTCCCCGCGCTTGAGATTCTTCCCGGCGAAACGAGTCCGAGCGCGGAACTCACCGTCGCGCGATTGGCACTCGTGCGCCGACTTTCGGAAGGCGATCGCCCGAGCGCGATCGTTGCTCCGATTGCGGCGCTCATGCAGTCGGTGCCGGAAGCTTCGCGGCTTCCGCAGCTCGTTCGACGGCTGACCGTCGGAGCGCGCGTCGAATCTACGAAACTCATCGCATGGCTCGTCGATGGTGGATATCGCCGCGTCGATGCGATCGAATCTCCGGGCGAAGTTGCGGTGCGCGGAGGAATCGTCGACATCTATCCGCCAGGCGGCGCTGCGCCGGTGCGACTCGATTTCTTCGGCGACGAGATCGAGCGCATCTTCGAGATTGATCTTGGCACGCAAGCGTCTGATCGCAAGGTGGATGAAGTCGAACTGATCGCTGTTGCGCTTGAGGCGGCACTTGGTGACGCGAAGACTGGCGCGGGTGTGCAGCCGATCTCTGAACTCTTCCCAACGAACACCGTGACGGTGCTTGCGGAAATGAGCGAAATCGTCGAGCAAGCGCGCGCGTATTGGGATCGCGTCCGCGATGGCCGCGGTGTGTATGGGCCACCTGCAACGCTGTCGGCGTTGGCGAAGCGTTCGCGCGCGGTGCTTGAGTTGCATGCATTCGGTTCCGCGGGCGGCGCCGCAGTTCGCCTCGGTGGTCGTGCATTGCCCGTCTTTCCTGAGGATGCGGCTGATGCGGTCGCGCAGTTTGTCGCACTTGCCGACGGGAAACACGCTGTGCTGCCGTGCGGTTCAGATGGCGAGCGTTCGCGGGTCACGGAGTTGCTTGCACGACACGGCGCAGTCGATCGATTCGAGCGGCCCGTACTCGCGTTGACGCGTGGGTTCATTCTTGAACCGCGCACGCATGCGGACGGGGTTGCGCCGGTGGGCGATCTCGGCGATGGCGGTCGTGCGAGTCGGCGTGCGGCTTCCTTGAAGTACGCCGAAACCTCGGTGCTCATCGCGCCTGCTGCGGAACTTCTCCATCGCGCGCCTGTGCGTCGCCGTGGACGCGCGCTTGCGGGTGGTCGCGCGAAAGACGCGTTTCTTACGTTCGAACCGGGCGATTACGTCGTCCACCGCGATCACGGCATCGCGCGATTCGTGGGGCTTCAAACGCTGGCGCAAGAGAGCATCGCGCAGGGGACGATCGAGCAAGAGTTTCTGACGCTTGAATTCGATCAAGGCGCGAAGATCCACGTGCCTGCGTCGCGGATTGAGCTCGTGCAACGCTACGTCGGCGCAGGAAGCGCGCGGCCGAAACTCTCCATGCTCGGTGGTCGACGGTGGAAGCGCGCGAAAGAAGAAGCGGAGGAGTCTGCGCGCGATTTCGCCGGAGAAATGCTGCGTGTCCAGGCAGCGCGCGCGGCAACGCCAGGAATTGCGTATCCAGCCGACAGCGACTGGCAGCACGAGTTTGAAGAGCAGTTTCCCTACGAAGAGACGGAAGATCAGTTGTCTGCGATCGCTGCGACGAAGCGCGATATGGAACGCGCGCGCCCGATGGATCGACTCGTCTGTGGCGACGTCGGATTTGGAAAAACGGAAGTCGCGATTCGTGCGGCGTTCAAAGCGGTGGCGGGTGGGAAGCAGGTTGCGGTACTCGTTCCGACAACAGTGCTCTGCGAGCAGCATGAGCGCAGTTTTCGCGAGCGTTTTCGCGGCTATCCGTTCCGCGTCGAAAGTGTGAGCCGTTTCAAAAACGACAGTGAGGCAACGGCAACGCTTCAAGCGCTCGCCGCGGGGAAGGTCGATGTGATCATCGGCACCCATCGCATTCTTTCAAAGGATGTGGTCTTCAATGATCTCGGTCTTGTGATCGTCGATGAAGAGCAGCGATTCGGCGTCGAACATAAACATCGACTGCTCGAGTTTCGCGTGACGGCAGATGTGCTCACGCTGTCGGCGACACCGATTCCACGCACGCTGCACATGGCGATGCTCGGGCTTCGCGACATCAGTTCGCTCACGACCGCGCCTGCGGATCGTCGTGCGATCGTGACCGAGGTCATCCCGCACAATCCGCGGAGAATTCAACAGGCGATCTTGCGAGAGCTCGCGCGCGAAGGGCAGATTTTCTTCGTACACAATCGCATCAGCGATCTCTTTTCAGTGGCCGACGATTTGCAGCAACTCGCGCCGAATGCACGTATCGCGGTCGGGCACGGTCAGATGGCGCCGAAGGAACTCGAAGATGCCATGCTCCGCTTTATGCGGCGCGACGCGGACATTTTCGTTTCAACCACGATCATCGAATCCGGCATCGACATTCCGACCGCAAACACGATGATCATCAACAACGCGCACATGTTCGGCCTTGCTGAACTCCATCAATTGCGCGGACGTGTTGGCCGTTGGAAGCATCGCGCGTATTGCTACCTCGTGCTGCCGAAGGATCGCCCCGTCCGCGATGAAGCGCTCAAGCGACTCCACGCAGTGGAAGAGTTCTCGATGTTGGGTGCAGGATTTCGCATTGCGATGCGGGATCTTGAGTTGCGCGGCGCGGGCAACTTGCTTGGCGAGGCGCAGTCGGGGCACATCGCAGCGGTTGGCTATGAGATGTATTGCCAACTGCTCGAGCACGCGGTCGCGGTGCTTCGCAATGAAGTGAAAGTCTCGCCGCTCGACACGCTCATCGACATCGGGCTCACAGGCAGTGTGCCGAAGGGCTGGATTCCGAGCGACGCGCGGCGCATGGAGGCCTATCGCCGCATCGGCCAGGCCGACACGCTGCAAGCGCTCTCGAAGGTCGAGACGGATCTTGCAAGCGCATATGGCGAGCCGCCTGCGACCACGAAGGCACTCCTCGAAGTCGCGGAGATTCGCTTGCGCGCGGCGACGCTCGGCATTCGCTCGCTGGTCCGCAAGGATCAGGACGTGATTTTCCGCACGACGAAGCCGCGTGAACTCGAGCGACTTTTCGCGGGCGTCCAAGGCGTGATTCGCGTCGTTGGAACGGTCGACGCGGAGGGCGTGGCTGATGTCTACTTCCGACCTCCGAAGGGCTTCCTCGAGCCGAAGTCACTTATCGCGGTGTTGCGAAAGCGGCTCGCGATCGCGTGACGAAGTGGGGGGCTTTGGACTGCCGCATGCGAAGATCGCGCGCGTCGAGTTGACTCGAAGGCGACGAGGAAAATCTTGCGTTGAACGCTCGGCCGCCGCGCGAGGAAAACCGGCAAACGAGCGGCGCACCGAACGTGAACTTCACGTTAGCATTCGCGCCGCGCCCCGTGCGCAACCGAAACTGTGTCATCGATAGATCGAAGCGTTCGCTTCCGAAGGGTGCATTTCCAAGGATGGATCCCATGCAAACGATTTCCGCTCCGCGCCGTTCTGTGTTGCCGCAGACCCGTCGTTCTCTGACTCACAAGTTCGCCATCAACGGCCACGAGGGCTACCTCACGGTCGGTCTCTTTGAAGACGGCCGACCGGGCGAGATCTTCATCAAGATGTCAAAGGAAGGCTCCACGCTTTCCGGCCTGATTCAAGGCTTTTGCCGCGCTTTCAGCCTGTGCCTCCAGCACGGTCTCGAAGTGAGCGAGGCATGTGAGCGTTTCCGCGGCATGCGCTTCGAGCCGATGGGCGGAACGAGCAATCCGGAGATTCCTGAGTGCTCGAGCATTCTCGATTACGTCGCGCGCTACTTGCAGCGCGAGTACTGCGGTCAGCGTTGACTGTTTGGGCGCGCCCTAGATGGCGGGCGCGAACACCGTGAGCGCAAGTGAACGAAAAAGACAGCGCCCCAGCATGTGCTGGGGCGCTGTTCGTTTCATGGTTTTGTTTCGCCGTGCGTGAACCGGTACTCGATCACGCATACTTGCCGGCGGGCCTGAAATCAGGCCCTTCGCATACTCAAGACTTCGCCCTTAAGCCTTTGTCTTGGAGCGGCGAGGTGCCTTTGCTTCTTCTTCGCGATCCTCGGCTTCCGAAGCAGCGACCGCAGCGGCTGCGGCTTCTTCCGCTTCCTTCTGCGCTTGGAGCATTTCGAGCGCACGGTCGGCGGCGACTTCGATCGCAACGTCGGCCTTGAGTTCCTTCTCGAACTGGATCGTGCAGGTGTACGAGCCGATGCGGCGGAACGGAGCCGCAAGGCGCACGGCGCGCATATCGACCGCGTATCCGGCGGCGACGAGGGCGTCGGCGATGTCGCGCTGGGTGATCGAGCCGTAAAGCACGCCTTGATCGTTGCAGCTGCGGATGAGCTTGATCGAAACTCCGACGAGCTTCTGCACGGTGTCTTCGCGTTGCGCGCGCTGCGCCGCGAGTTCAGCGATCGCCTTTGCGCGCGCTTCCTTCAGGGCCTCGATCTTCGCGTCGGTCGGATGCTCGGCGAGCGCGTGGGGCAGAAGGTAGTTGCGGGCGTAGCCGGGGCGCACCTTGACGATGTCACCAACGATGCCGAGGTTTTCGACGTTGCGGAGAAGAAGCAGTTCGACTGGACGTGCCATAGGTCGCTGTCCTGGGGCGTTGCCCCGTGAGTTAGGACGCGGACGACCAACGCGGTCGAGAGCGCCCAACGAGTGGCGAGCCGCGCAGTATCGCGAAAACTGAGTTGAAAGGGAAGGGCTACAGCGACAAGGCGGGAAGTTCGCTGCTGCGCGACTTGTCCGCTCGGTTTGATCCGCGTGCGGGAAGAGGCATCGTGGCCGCCAAACAATTTTGAGATATTTCCAAGGCCAAGAATTTCGTGAGAAACGACGCCGTGGATGGCCTGTCGATTCGATACCCTGATAAACTCCGAACATCTGACATGCGGTACCGTGCTCATGTCGGACCTTGGACGGGCTGAATTCCGAGAGTTCTTGCTCTCCCAACACAGCGTCGCACCAAGTCGATTGGAACAGCATGGGTCAGAAAAGATGCGCGAGGTGACTCGCGTCCGCCCTTCTCCGCATATCGCGGAGAAGCTCCGTCTGTCGGCCGAACGCCCTCGCGCTTTGCGAAGGCGCAGCCACCAAACGGGCCAAGCGAGGTCGGGCGAGACGAGTCACTCCCGCGAATTGCCGCAACCGCGGCAGCAACATCCAACGCCGGCGGATGCCGGAAGGAACGCACGATGCCGAGTTACAACAAGGTCCTCCTGATGGGCAACCTCACCCGCGATGTGCAAGTCAAGAGCACGTCGGGCGGTCAATCGGTCGCAGATATCTCGATCGCCGTGAATCGCAAGTACAAGACGAAGGACGGCCAAGATCGCGAAGAAGTGACGTATGTCGACTGCGAATGCTGGGGACCGCGTGGCGAAGTCATCGCGAAGTACTTTTCGAAGGGGAAGCCGATCTTCATCGAAGGCCGACTCAAGCTCGACTCGTGGGAAGACAAGGACGGTCAAAAGCGCTCGAAGATGCGCGTGATGATCGAGGACTTCCAGTTCGTCGAAGGTCGCGGCGGTGGCGGCGGCGGTGGTGGTGAATACACGCGCGAAGAGTCCGGTGGCGGTGGCGGTTACGCGCCATCGCGGTCCGGTGGCGGCAACGCCGGTGGTGGTCGCGGCGGCCAAGGTGGTGGTGGTCACTCCGGCATCCAAGAGGACGAGATTCCGTTCTGACCGAGATGCATTGAGCGCTCGCGACTGAGCGGGCTGCTGAAGCTCTGCTTCAGGTGCCCGCTTTCGCTCGCTTTGGCGCGGAGG
>JAIXVI010000199.1 GCA_027483065.1 Planctomycetaceae bacterium | reverse complement strand
GCATGATGTGGTCGGCGTGGAGATTTGCAGCCAGTGCGAAGTTGGTTGGAGGTCGCGGCTCATCGATCGGCTGAGGATCGACGGCGACCGTGTGCGCGGCAAGAGCTGCGCGCGAGCGCTCAAACAGCGCGCATCACGGCCCCCGAGGATTCACTCCGAGGGGAGCCGACCAGAGCGAGCGAGAACGGCGCACCTGCATCGAGCGAAGCTCGCTGCAGCGCGCCGTCAGTCGCGAGCGCTCAAAACTAGTCATGCCGCAGCGCTTCGATCGGATCCTTCCGACTCGCGACGACCGCGGGATAGATTCCGAACACAAGGCCAACGCCCGCAGCCACGATGAAGCTCACGAGGATCGACCACGTCGTCACCGCGGGCTCAAGCGTCAATCGCCCTTCGAACGCACCGGCGAGCCACGGAAGCCGCACAAGCGCGCCAACGAGTGGCTGCAATCCCCACGAAATGCCGACGCCGAGCAGAATCCCGATGACGCCACCGAGCGTCGAGAGCGCACCGGTTTCGACGAGGAACTGCAGCACGATGTGCTTGCGCGTCGCGCCGAGCGCGCGACGAA
Organism: Planctomycetaceae bacterium; assembly: GCA_027483065.1. Classification (GTDB taxonomy): domain Bacteria; phylum Planctomycetota; class Phycisphaerae; order Phycisphaerales; family SM1A02; genus QWPT01. Next base: position 6,326 of record JAIXVI010000199.1, on the reverse strand, counting down.
TACCAATCTCGCGCGTGCGTTCTGTCACCGAGGCGAGCATGATGTTCATGATGCCGATGCCGCCGACGAGCAGCGAAATCGCGGCAACGACCACAAGCATCACGTTCCACACCATCATCTGGCGTTTCGCGTTTTCAAGCAGTTCCCACGGCACGACGATCTGCACGTCATTCAATCCAGGGTGTCCGCTCTCAATCACGCGCCGCACGCGCTCCGCGAGCGGAACGACCGCGTCCGTTTCCGGCGCGACCACGTACAACTCGCTCAATTCGATCTGTTCGCCGCTGAACGAACCCGATTGCCGACGCATGACCATGTCGCCGAATTGCCCTTCGGCGGTCGTGATCGGAATGTGAATGTCTTTGTTGAGGTCGCGTCCGACGAGCGCAGAACCGCGACCGCCAGCAAGACCGATCGGTTCAAGAACGCCGATGACGCGAAATACCGTGTTGTCGACTTTGATGGTCGCGCCGATCGGGTCGCGGAAGCGGAAGAACTGCTTCGCGATTTCGCTACCGATCACGCAGACGGGCGCGCGCGATTCGAGGTCTTCGGCGCTGAGATAGCGGCCGCGCGGCTCGAGTCGGAGTCGCGCAACCTCGAGTAACTCAGGCGTCGTTCCGTAGACCTGACTGGTGATGCGTTGATTCTCGTACGAAACGTCGGAGCCAACGGCCTTGAGCGGCACAACGGCCGACGCGTCGGTCATCGCACTGTTCAGGCGTCGCAAATCCTGTCGAAGCAATCCGTACGCCACGAAAAAGGTACGGGCTTGTCCAGCGTTCGCCGCTTCCGGCGGCTTCGAAGAGCGGACGATGATGTTGGTTGCACCAAGCGCTGAAACTTCACGGAGCGCGCCGATCTTGTTGCCTTCACCAACGGCCACGACGACGATCACCGCAGCGACGCCGAGGATGATGCCGAGGCTTGTCAGCGTGGAGCGCAACTTGTGGAGTCGCAAGTTGCGCAGACCGAGGCGGAAGATCTCGAGGAAGAATCCAACAGGCATGGAGTGGGCCGAAACAAGAGCGGGGGTCGTGCTGCGTTCGCCGCAGTCGAGTGGGTCGCGATGGTATCCTCCGAGGATGCACGATGACGCGCCAGAACCTGCGATTCGACTTGGCGCGGAGCGAGAGGCAGATCAGGCGTGGATTTGGCACGCGTCGATCGAAGCCGCAGACGGCACGACGTTGCACGAATTGCGACTCTCGTGGGCCGATTACAACGTCTTCTGCCCTGACGGCACGCGGAAACCCGCCGATGTCGGGCGCGCGGTTTTGCGGTTCTTTGCGCAGCATCGCGAGGCTTTTCCGTTGCGCGAACGGCTCGATGCGGCGATGGCGCGTATGCGTTTCCCAAACGCCGATCGCGCGATCATCGCGATGTTGACCTGACGACCCTGCGCTCGTACACAAATTCAACGACCTGCGCCACGCGCGTCAGACGCACGCCAGACTTCAACTGCGCCGTGGCCCCAATCGGCCCAACCTTCGAAACGATGAGTGCGATCGAAGCGCGCGTCGAGCGTGGCGAGCACGTCGGCGCTGAGTCGCTCTGGGTACAGAACGATGATGAACGTTGGAGGCACGAACTCTGCAGAGACAGATGCTGCGTGCGCGTGGGGTGAGGTCGGCGCTTCACCCGTTGGCTTCGCTGGCTCGAGTTTCGAAGCCAAATCTGCGCCGAGGAACCCTGTGGGCTCGGCTTCGAAGCCGAATGGCGAGGCGTAGAAGCCGACCGCGTTGTCGGGTAATCCGATCGTGAGCACGCGTTGCGCGGTGCTCGCAGCATCGCCGCGCGCGGCAGCGACGGCCTCGACGGCATCGCGAATCGGCTGCTTCTTCCAGTACACCGCGTACGCCGCGAGCGCTTGCAATGCGACCAAGCAGAAGATCGTCGCGCGAGGTCGTGTGCGTTCGATCGAGGCAAGCGCAAGGCCAATCGCCAGCGCGGAAACCGGCACGGCGAAGAGAAGAAAACGTGCGTAGATCCACGTCCCGAGGAAGAGCGAGAGCGCGATCGCCACGACGAATGCAATCGCGAATGGCAGCGCAGTCGCACGTGCGCGATCGAACGCGCGGTCGCGGACGAGTCGCGCGATGCCCAAGCCGAAGAGCGCGATCAAGACGTATGGAAGCCCGACGAGCCATGCGGGGAGCGGCGTAAACGCGATCCACGCGGTCCATGGTGCGGTCGGGAGCGCGAGCCCCCACGAGAGCGAGAGTCCCGTGATCGCTTCGACGCCTTCGCGCGAGAAAAACGTCGGCTGATCGGCGGTTCCATGGACGTAGTCGGCGCGCGTCGCGAGGACATCTCCAACAAGTGGCGCGAGGACGACAGCCGCGAGGATGCCCGCGAGCAACGACGACAGCGTGAGCGTTCGTTCGCGGAAAATCCCGATGACGCCCGTCACGATCGGTACGAGAATCGCCACAGGATGCGCCCACGCTGCGAACGCGCAGGCCGCGGCGAATGCGACCCAATCGATGGCCGCGTGTGTTCGCCGCGCGCGCGAAAGAAAGAGCGCCGCCACAAGCGAGCCGAGGATCACGAACGAATATCCGCGCGCTTCGGCGCTTTCGAGTGCGGGAATCGGTGCGAACGCGACGACGAACGCCATCGCGCGCGCGAGTCGATCGCGCAACGCCGTCGGCGCGACTTCACGCGCAAGGCTCCATGCGACGGGAATCGCAACAACTCCCGCGATGACGGCCGGCGCGCGTACGGCGAATTCGCTGACGCTTCCCGTGAGCATCACCATCGCCCACATGGCGAGCGTCATCGGCACGTGATTTGTCGGAACGGTGTACGAGCCGAACGCAACTCCGGGGCCTTCAAGCGCAAACGAAAGAAGCGCCGAGATTTCGTCGTACCAGAGGCTCTCGGCCGCGAGCGCGATACGCACGAGCGCTCCGCCAACGATGCAACAGAGAAGAAAGATCGGGAACGCGAGTTGGTCGCCCGCTGTGGGCGAAACTTCGCGCGCCTGTGGAGAGCCGAACGTCGAGCGAACCGGCACCCCAATCGGCGTCCCGCGTTGCTTCGCGAGGCTCTTCTCAAGAAGCAGCACGATCGCGGGTATCGCAAACGCCGCAACGGACAAGACCACTCGAAACGCGAATGCGCCCTGCGTGGTCGCCTCGGGAATCGCACCACCCAATCGCGCGACCCGCACCGGATGTGCAAAGTACTCGGCCCACGTCGCGGTCGGCACGAGCGCGAGCAGGGCGCAGACCGCACCCGCGACGCACGCACCCACGACGCATGTACTTCGAACGATCACGCGCTGCGCGTTCACGCGTCGTCATCCTTTGTCGGCGGCTTGCGGCCGTCGACCTCTCGCATCGAGCCAGGGATCGGTGATTCGATCGAGCCTGCATTGAGTCGCACCGCGAGTGTCGTTGAGATGATCGGAATCGCGTGCAAAACCTCGGTGTGCACGAACGGAAGTAAGAGAAGCGCGGCCACACGCAGTCCCGTCGACGTCCAGAAAACCGCGGCGTAGGTCGTCGCATCGGGCGATGCGCCGAGAAGCCACGAGCCAGCGATGCCACCCGCGGCCATCGCCAGCGAGTTGAGAAAGTAGAAGCCGCTCATCAAACTCGTGCGCTCGTCGGACGGGACGGTTTCGAGGAAGAGAAGGAATGTCGCGAGTTCCCACGCGCCTTGCGCGATACCGCTCACTGCTTGGATCGCGAACATTCCGGGCACCGAGTCGACGTAGATCCACGGGAAAATCATGAACGTCGTGCCGAGCGCGCCCATCGAAAGCAGCGAGCCTGCGCTCTTTTGCTTCGCGAGCAGCCCGAGGAACGGAAGCGCAAGTGACTTCGCGAGGAAGCTTGTTCCGATGAGGCCGAGATACAGCGCAGGCGTGACGTCCAATTGCTTGAGTAAGTATGGATTGAGGAACGGCTGACCGAATTGCACGGCGACTTGCATCGCGAGCAAGAGCGACACCAAGCGCGCATCGGCGCGATGCCAGTAGCGCGTGAAGAAGTGCCACAGCGGAATGGGTTTGTGATCGGGCCACGAAGGTGGATCGCGTTGGATGCGCAGGTAGCGGATGCTTGCGAAGCGCGCGACGGCAGCCGCGAGGAAAAGCGCGGCGAAGCCAGTTGTTTCCCAGCGTGTGCCGTCGGTCGATTGGAGTGTGAACCCCGCGACAATCAGGCCGACGAGAATCGTCGCCTGACACAAGCGGCTTCGAATGCCGAAGTAACGCGGTCGAATCGCCGCGGGCATCGTGAGACCGATCCACGTGTTCCACACGCCGGCCGCGCCAAGTGCCGACGTCCAGTAGATGCCCGCGACGACAAAGAGCACCCAGAAGGGCAGTGCTCCGACGATCGCGCCAACAACCATCGGAAGGAAACTCGCCACCTGCAAGATCGCGCAGCACTGGATCCAACGCGACGGACTCTTGACGCGCGCTGCGATGGCCGGTGCAAGGAGTTGCAGGGTTGCACCAACGAGTGGCGGCACCGCTGCGATCAACCCGCTTTGCGCATCGGTTGAACCAAGCGCGAGCGCGAAGAGCGCGATGTACGTCTCGCCCGTTCCAACCATGAACGAGTACGTCATCCCGTCGCCGGTGCAGGCAACGAGGTCACGTCGAAGTGGCGAATCTTTGCGGAAAGTTCCGAGGCGCATCCGTGCACGCGCAGCGTAACGCGCCGTCGGAAAAGCGACGCGCGAGATTACGGTTGAGCGCGTCCGCTGCCCGCAGGCGCGTTCGAGCGAGGCTCGGCGGCGGGCTTCTGATCGAGCGTTGCTCGGGATGCGGGCTTCTCTGCCGCCGGCGGGCCGATGCGCGGCGGCAGCGCACCTTCGCAGCCCTCGATCGCGCGATGCACGAAGTCGGGCGCCGACACAACGATGAGTTTCTCTTTCGTCTGAATCGTGGCCCACTGACCCTCGATTCGTACGACTCCGCGGCTCGGGTCGAGGTTGAGCGTCGATTGATCGTTTGGCCCGTTGGCTCCACCTTGCACCGGCCCAGAGCCCACGTTCGTATCGTGCATCGAGCGGTTCGGCAACGGCCGAAACGCCTCAGGCTCGCAGTGGGTTGAGATCATGCGCACGAGTTCGGCGACGATTTCCTCACCTGATCGTCGACTGTGAATTACACCACAGCCACTGAAATCCGGTGGGTCGAGCGACAGATCGGTTGCGTCATGGGTACGCAACGATCGCGCCGATGCGCGCGCGAGATCTTTGCGAAGTCCAACCTCGAACACTCCGTTGAAGACTTGCCACGTCGCCTGACGACTCGCGAGCCCGATGACCGCTTCAAGCGCAGCGCGACCGCTGACGCCTTCGAGCGTGAGATCGATGCGACGATCGACATCGATACCCGAACGCGCGTCGTTCGGATCGACTTGCTCAAAGACGAGAAGATTCAGCCCAACGGCATCGGCGATCTCTTGAAGCGCTGCACCGATCGGTACATCCTCAAATCGAACGTCGACGCGCGAGTGCACGAGTCGGCCGATGGCTTCGAGTCGGCGTTCGCTGTCTGACTCAGGCGCTGGGGTATCGGAGGGGCGCATCGCGGCCCACGTCGTACGAACGTTCGGCTCGCGCTCGGTGGGCGCGGTCAAAGTTGTTGCAGCAGTCGCAGTCTGGTCGGCAGGCTTGCTGCCGATGGGTGCGACATATGTTGCGTGGCAGGGGGCAGAGTGGCAGGGGGCGGAGAGGCAGGTCATGCCAAGCACAAGCGAAGCCGCGCGCGGAACAACAGAGAATTTGGGCCGCGGGATCGCGAACGAGGTTGGCTTATGAGTTGAGCGCAAATCGATCCTCATGTGGCTACCTTCAAGAATGACCTTAAGGTTGATCTTCAGGGGCGATCTTCGTAGTCGATCTTCGATCTTCGATCTTCGAGGATTCGAGCGATCGCGCTGGGAAACGCGAGCCGTCCAGTGCTTTACGGTGCGGTGGTCAGTGCGTTCCGCCAGTGGGCGCAGTGGGCGCCGACGTCGTCGTCGAGCGCGGTGCGACAGCGCGGGGCGGAATGGGCTTTCCGTAGCCGTCGATCGATCGATGAACGAAGTCGGGCCCGATCACGATGATGTTGTTGTCCTTCGCTTGGATGGATGCCCACTGGCCGGTCGCGTATACGACGGCGATCGAGGGATCGAAGTTGCGCGTGGCTTTCGTGTTTGGATTCGACTTCGGCGAAAGCGAACCGCCGCCCGTTGGGGTCGTGTGCTGCACAATCACCAGATTGCCGTTCGCATCTTCGACCATCATCGGAGGCGCGGGCTTGAACGCCTCGGGTTCGCAGTGCGTCGTAATCATGCGAACGAGTTCGCCGATCACTT
>JAIXVI010000129.1 GCA_027483065.1 Planctomycetaceae bacterium | reverse complement strand
GGCCGAGGATCGTGACCTTTGGTGGTCGAGCGGAATCCATATGGTCTTCGTGGTCTCCGCGATCTTGCTCTCACTTTCTGATCGAATCTCAGCCGGGACCAAGAAATAGCCTGTGAAGTGTTGGGATGGAGCCGCGCTCCACGCGCGCTTGTTTGACTTGCGCGGGTCATCTCCGGTGCGATCGCGGAAGGCATCACGGCCAGTTCACGGGCGGGAGTTCGCAGGCGGCGACATCGCACGGAACGACGTGGCATTGAACGACGCGGCATTGAACGCAGGAACCAAGCGGTTCATCGTGCGTTGAGCCATCTCGCGAGCCCCGCAGAGGTCGCTATCATCTCCGCCCTTCCGCGCCATCGGCGCGAAAAGTCATTTACGTTCTTCCGACGGGAGAACTCACACCAAAGTCACGGAGTCGAATGCACATGCGTCGCGCAAAGATCTCGATCATCGGAGCAGGGAACACGGGTGCCGCCTGCGCAGTTTGGGCTGCCTCGAAGGAACTCGCAGACATCGTCCTCATTGACATCAACGATGGCGTCGCGAAGGGCAAGGCGCTCGATCTCTACGAGAGTGCTCCGATCGAGGGCTTTGATTGCAACATCCAAGGTGGGAGCGATTACGCGCTCATCGAAGGCAGCGACATCGTTGTGATTACCGCTGGTATTCCCCGCAAGCCGGGCATGAGCCGCGATGACTTGATTGTGACGAACATGAAGATCGTCTCTGAGGTTTCGGAGAAGGTCGCGAAGCACGCGCCGAACTCAATCATCATCGTGCTTTCGAATCCGCTTGATGCGATGGTGTACACCGCGTGGAAGGCGTCTGGCTTCCCGGCGCACCGCGTGCTCGGTCAGGCGGGCTGCCTCGACGTTGCGCGGTTCCGCGCGTTCCTTTCGATGGAACTCGGCTGCTCGATCGAGGACATTCAAGCGCTTCTCCTTGGCGGTCACGGCGACGACATGGTTCCGCTTCCGCGCTTCACGAGCGTGCACGGCATCCCAATCGATCAACTCCTTTCGAAGGAAGTGATCGACAAGTGCGTGCAGCGCGCCAAGGTTGGCGGTGGCGAAATCGTCCAGTTGATGGGCACTTCGGCGTACTACGCGCCGGCCTCCGGCGTCATTCAAATGGCCGAGGCGATCATCAAGGACAAGAAGCGCATTCTCCCGTGTGCCGCGTACTGCGAAGACGCGTTTGGCGTCGCGCCGGGCGCGAAGGGTGCGGGTTACTTCGTCGGCGTTCCGTGCGTGCTCGGTAAGGGCGGCATGGAGAAGATCGTCGAGATCAAGATGACCGCCGACGAGCAGGCACTCTTCAACGAGAGCGCGCAGCACGTGAAGGATCTCGTCAAGGTTGTGAAGGACCTCGCCGCGAAGCCGAACGAGGCCGGTCAGCCGAGCTTCCCGAAGCTCGTGTGAGTCGACATCAATGTTGCATCAGAGCGGCAGGCCTTGCGCCTGCCGCTTTTTCATGCCGCCTGTGCAGCAAGCGCCCCGTTGGTGAAATCGACGATGTGCTTCGCGATTTTGTCGAGTGGCGACACCACTTGAACCGCGCCGCAGAGTGCGGCTTCTCGAGGCATTCCGTAGACGACACAACTCGGTTCATCTTGTCCGATCGTCGCAGCACCCGCTTTGCGCATGGAGAGCAATCCAGTTGCCCCATCATTTCCCATGCCAGTCATGATGATGCCGAGAGCCTTCGCGCCGGCGTATTGCGCGCAGCTCTCGAAGAGCACTTCCACCGAAGGCTTGTGTCGGAGCACGCGCGGGCCGTCGGCCACGCGGACAATCCAACGTCCGACGCTTGCGAGGCTCGTCGCGCCGGATTCGCGGACAAGCCGCATGTGACGATTCCCAGGGGCGAGCAAGGCGCGGCCGGGAATGACGGCGTCGCCATCTTCAGCCTCCTTGACCTCAATCTGGCAAAGTCCGTTTAGTCGATCTGCGAAGGCCTTCGTGAAGCCTTCAGGCATGTGCTGCACCATCAGAATGGGCGGCGTATCGCGCGGGAGTTGCGAAAGCACCGTGCGGAGCGCTTCGGTGCCGCCGGTCGAAGTGCCGATCGCGATGAGTTTGTCGGCAAGCCCCGCGCGCAGCACCGGGGGCTTCGGCGCGGTGCGCGTGAAGAGGGTGCTCTGCGCGTTCGGTTGCCCCAAAGGAGCCGCTGTCGCGTTTCCGGTTGTCCCTGTGCCTCCCGAGCCTCCTGTGAGTGGGAGCGCTGGAATCGAGCTCGCGCGAGGAGTTGCCGAGTGCTGCGCCGAATGGAGCGATGCCCGCACGAGTTCTGCGAGTCGGTTCGCGACGTCTCCGACGCTGAAACTACCACCTGGCTTTGAAACGACTTCGAGCGCGCCAGCCTCAAGACATTCGACCGCGAGCGCGCAGCCCTTCGGTGTCACAGAACTGCAGACGATCGTTGGTACGGGATGGAACTTCATCAACTTCTTGAGGAAGGTGAGTCCGTCCATACGCGGCATTTCGATGTCGAGAATCACGCAGTCGGGCTTGAGTTGCAGGATCTTTTCACGAGCAGCAAACGGATCCGCTGCCGTTCCGACAACTTCGATACCCGGCTGGCGCGACAATTGCGCTTGAAGAACTTGACGCACGATCGCGCTGTCGTCGACCACGAGGACCCGCGCAATACGCGCAGCGTTGCGATCGAGCGACTTGGCGTCGTTTGTCCTCGTTTCGGTTGGCTTCAGTTCAGGCATCGATCAATTCCCAAAGGCAGCGTTTCTCAAGGCGGCATTTCACGCGGCAGTGCCGCTTCCGAAGTTCGCAGCCCGTTTCAGGCCGCACGACGATGCGTACACACGATCTCGAGTCGCTCGCCTTCTGCGTCGAGCGTGCAGCAAGTTGCGTTGGCATCGGGTGGATGATTTCCAAGAGCGGGTAATCCAAGCGAGAAGCGGCAGTCATCGCCACCGAGTGCGGTGATGACCGAGCCGCCGACGATGTTCGCGAGTTCGCGCAGAGCTTCCTCGGCTTGGGCGTCCGTGATTTCGGATGCATCGGTACCGAGCAAGCTCGCCGCGAGATTCCGGGCGAACGCGCGACTGGCGCGCAGATCAACTGCGCCAGACTCCGGTCCGCGGAAATCAATCTGGGCAAACGTGTCGGCTGGAGGGAGTCGATCAGGATCGTCGCAGGGATCGGCCATCACGAAGGCAGTTCGCTCAAGCGCATCTGTCACGAGGCGCGCGAGCGTGTCTTCGTTGAGCGATCCGGAAGTCGTTGAGTTTGATTCGTTGAATGACGGCATGATGTTGTCCGTGTCGTAGGGGGCGGCGGGTGATTGGGTGTTTGTTACGCCCGTTGAAGACCGAGTACTTCACCGATGAGTCGACAGAGATCTTCGGGCTCGAACGGCTTCCGAAGTGTGTGCGCGACACCAAGCTGCTTCATACGGTCGAGTCGCTCGCGATTCGCCTCTGTGGAGACGACAACAACTGCGACGTCTTTGAGGTCATCGCGCTTGCGGAGTTCGCGTGCAAATTCCTCGCCATCCATGACGGGCATGTTGAGGTCGAGGAGCACGAGATCGATCCAGACGGTCTCGAGCACTTGAAGTGCTTCGATGCCGTTTCCTGCTTCGAAAATGCGGTCTTCGCCAACTCCAGCGAGTTTCACGACCTTCTTGATCGCGGCTCGGAGAATCGGTGAATCGTCGACGATCAGTACATGACACTGAAGCGAAGATGATTGCGGGGACGTGGATGCGTTCGAATCGTTCATGCTGCGTTCCGAAGGTTGGGCAGGCCAGTGGCTGCGGGTGTGAGTGCAGAGTGGACATCGGCGACGAGCGCTTCGAGTTCGTCGCGCGTTGCGCCGAGGCGTAAGCGTGCTTCGGCGTTGAACGGATAGAGGAGGCCATCACAGCCGAGGCCGAGACCAGCCCAGCGAGCCACGCAGTCGGCTGCGTGCACCACATCGGTCACCGGATCGGCTGGGTTTGATGGTGGTTCATGGTGCCCGCGTACGGCGTGCACGATTTCGAGAGGCATGCCCCAGCGTTCACAGAGCAGTGCGCCGAGTTCAGCGTGGTCTGCGCCGAAAGCTTCGCGTTCATAGGCCAGGAATGGACGTGCGTCCGCTTGCGCGGCGATCGCTTCGAGCGCGTCTGGTCCCGCGATCGCGTCGATCGCGAGTTTGCCGATGTCGCGCAAGAGTGCCGCGACAAACGCGAGTTCGGGATCGACGCGATATCGACGCGCGAGCGTTTCCGCCGCAATCGCGCCGCCGAGTGCGCTTTCCGAGAGTGCGCCACGGCGAAGTCCGTACGAAACGCCAGCGTTGGCGAGGCGACCAGAAACTTGTGTTTCGAGTGCAATTTTCGCCAACGTTCGCGTTCCGAGACGGCGAACTGCGTCGCTGAGTGAGAATGAGCGACCGGGCACGCCGTAGGCGGCCGAGTTCGCGAGTTTCAAAATGCTCGCGGCGATCGACTCATCCTGGCGAACGATTTGCTCGACGTCGCGAAGACTCGCTTGTGTGCCGCCGCCTGCGAGCATCGCCACGAGCCGTACGCTCGTCGAAGGAAGTGCAGGAAGTCGATCGAGCGACGCGATGGTTTCATTCAGCGTGGCCATAGCGACGAGTCCTTTCCCTGAGCTCGGATCTGGATGGATCCATCCGCGAGCTTGAGCGACATGGTTCGGCTGTGTTGTCCGCCTGTGTCATCGGCGGCGAGCAGGAGATTCTGCTTCCAGAAGATCTTGCGCAGAATCGTGCGATTGCGATGCCCGATGCGGAAGTGTCCATCGTCAGCGAGCACCTCTGCACCGCCAGCAGCACACACGACGAGGCGTTCGCGGCGCGCACCTGCTTCGATGACTTTTTGGAAGAGCATCGGAATCCCGAGGTCGCCAAACATCGCGGGATTTGCAGCGGCTTTTTCGGGACTCACCGTGGATTCAGGCAGCATGAAGTGAAGCATGCCGCCGACTTTCGCAACCGGGTCGTAGACGGTTACGCCGATGCAGCTTCCGAGTGCATACGTCACGATCGATTTGGATGAATCCTTCGAGACAGCAAGATCGGCAACTCCGACAACGAGCCGCTCTCGGGCGTTTCGGTCTATTCCAAGCGATCGCGACGGCTCATCTTTTGCCCCCACAGACGCAAGAGTAGATGGGCTTCCTGGCAACTGAAACCTCGACATCACGGGCCTCGATCCAAACGGTTCAACAAAAATCTCGATACGGGGACGAACGAATGCGCGTTAGGAGCGGAGATAGATGCTCGGAGCCGCGGCTTTGAGCGGAACGTCAAGGCCGGAGAGCGTCTCTGCACTGCCCACCGCGATGATGGCGCCGGGGCGCATGACGCCGTGCATGCGCATGACGACTTCTCGTCGAGTCTCGCGATCGAAGTAGATCATCACATTGCGCAAGAAGATCACATCGAACGGGCCGAGACCGGTGTAAGGCTCGACGAGATTCTGGCGCCGGACTTCAACGAGTCGCTTGACTTCATCTTTGACGCGCCAGCGCGGCTCGCCGCTGCCCGGTTTCGGCTCGGCTTTGATGAGAAACTTCGCGCGTCGCTCGGGCGAAAGGCCCGACAATTGCGACTCGGTGTAGATGCCTTCGCGGCAGCCGACCAACGCTTTGTTGGCAAGGTCGGTTGCGAGAATCTTCACGTCGTAGCCGGCAGCTGGCGGCAGAAGTTCAAGCGCTTGCATCGCGAGTGAGTACGGTTCCGCGCCGATGGAGCAGGCAGCGGACCAGATGCGAAGCCGCTTCCCTGGAAGCGCGAGTGTTCCCTTTGCGAGCCCGGTGTAGAGCTCTCTCTCGAGGAACGCAAAGTGCGCTGGATCTCGGAAGAAACTCGTGACATTCGTTGAGAGAATGTCAAAGAGCACGAGCATGTCGTCCTCTGTTGGGTTTCGCTCGAGTCGTGAAACATAATCCTCGATCTCACCGCCGCCCGACTTCCGAAGATGCGACGTCAGTCGATTGGCAACGAGTTGCATCTTGCGTTCACCGAGGGAGAGGCCCCATCGGCGGCGCGCAATATCAGCAATGCGCTTGAAGGTTGTTTCGGTGAGAACGGACATAGGGACTCCTTGCGCGATGCGCAGTGCCTTCAGACGTGACGCGCGCAATCTCTGTCAGGCGGCGCGGCGCTCGATTGTGGCGAGATTGGCGCTGTCTTTGATGGCACCAGCGATCTGCGCGCGTTCGCGCATGCCGATCACTTCGGCGATGTCGAGCAAGACCACGACGCGATCCTTCAACTTGCCCATGCCAAGGATGTAGTGAAGCGGGATTTCGCAGCCGAATTCCGGTGGTGGTTCGATTGCGGCTGGCGGAATATCTTGGACTTCACGCACGCTATCGACGATCGCACCCATCACGGTTTGCGAGCCATCATCGTTCGCTGCTTCGAGCACGACGACACACGTTTCCTTCGTCGCATCGGTGGCGGCAAGTCCGAATCGCTGGCGCAAGTCGATGACTGGAATAATGCGACCACGAAGATTCATGACGCCCTTCACATACGCAGGCGTCTGCGGAAGCGGCGTGATCGCAATAAGTCCGATGATCTCACGCACTCGAAGGATCTCGACTCCGAAGTGCTCGCTGCCAAGACAGAACGTGAGGAATTTGTGTTCGTTCGAGCCGTTCGTGGCGCGAGAAGCGGTGGTGGTTTCGTTGCGTTCGTTGTTTGCCATGGCTGAGTTCCTGCAAATGGAGTGGATCGAAGTGGAGGATCGAATTCAGGCGGCGAGGCCGAGCGGGGTTGCCGCGGTTTCGAGAAGGCCGCCGACATCTACGATGAGTGCGACACGTCCGTCGCCCAGAATTGCGCCACCAGAAACACCGCGAATCTGTGGTTGGGTATCGCCGAGAGTCTTGATGACGACTTGCTGCTGACCAAGGATTTCGTCGACGAAGACACAGGCGCGGCGCTTGCCGTTTTCAAGAACGAGGAGAAGTCCGTGTTCGAGTTCACGTTCGCCTTCGGCGAGGTGGAACACACGTTGCAAGCGATAGATCGGAAGCAGCGCGTTGCGAACCTTTGCCATTTCGCCGCGTTCGAGCACCTTCGTGAGTTGCTCGGCCGTTGGACGGAAGGACTGCTCGATGTTCAGCGTTGGCACGATGTAGCGTTGATTTCCAACGCGCACGACCATGCCGTCGATGATCGCCATCGTCAGAGGGAGACGCATCGAGAAGACCGAGCCCTTGCCTGGTGTCGAGCGAATCTCGACCGAGCCACGCAATGCTTCGATGTTGCGGCGGACAACGTCCATGCCGACGCCGCGACCGGAGATGTCGGTGATCTTCTCAGCCGTCGAGAAACCAGGCAGGAAGATGTAATTGAACACTTCGAGATCGGAGATCTCGTCGGTGTTGCGCGACGCATCGATCAGGCCTTTCTCAAGGCACTTTCGGATGATTCGTTCGCGGGAGAGTCCGCGGCCGTCATCTTCGACTTCGATCACGATGGATCCGCCTGAGTGGAAGGCGCGAAGGCGAAGTGTTCCGGTTTCCGATTTGCCGACGGCAACGCGATCCGACGCTGGTTCGATGCCGTGATCGCACGCGTTGCGGATCATGTGCACCAACGGATCGCCGATTTCTTCAACGACGTTGCGATCGAGTTCGACGTCTTCGCCTTCGACCTCAAGTTGAATGCGTTTTCCAGCCTTTGCAGCGACGTCGCGCACAAGTCGCGCCATTTTCTGAAACGTCGATTTGAGCGTCACCATGCGGAGGCTCATCGAAGTCTCTTGGAGATCTCGAACGATCTTTCCGAGATGCGCGAGATTGCGTTGAACGCGTTGATCGCCGAGCTTCGTCACCACGGGATCTTGAATGACCATCAATTGCGCGATGACGAGTTCGCCGACGAGATTCACGAGGGCGTCCATGCGCTGCGTGGACACCTTGACCGATTGATCAGCCTTCGCGAGTGTGTGTTGCTTGGCAGCGTTCGCGGTGGTCGTTGCTTCCGCAACGGTGGCACTCTCAGTGGACGCGTTCGAGTTGCTCGGGTTGGTGATCGGCGTCGCGGGCTTGGACTCGACACTCGAGGCAGGGCCTGAGGCTGGGCTCGAGGCGGGGCTCGATGTCGC